>DATCQX010000610.1:0-4404 GCA_036569285.1 Streptomyces sp. | reverse complement strand
GGCGGGGGTGGCGGGGCGGATGTGGAAGGCGGCGGGCATGGGGTCACTGTAGGAGGCCGTCCACATGGCATCACTTGAAGGTTCAAACGGGGACTTTATGGGGGTGCGGGGCAGGATGGGGGTATGAGGCGAATCGTTGTGGCCGGGGCCTCCGGTCTGATCGGGAGTGCGCTGGTTCGGTCGCTCGAAAGCGACGGGCATGAGGTCGTGCGGCTGGTGCGGCGGACTGCCGTCGGGCCGTCGGAAGTGACGTGGGAGCCGGAGGCGGGGCGGGTGGACGCGGCCGGTCTTGAGGGTGCGGACGCCGTCGTGAATCTCGCCGGGGCCGGGGTCGGGGACCGGCGGTGGACGGCGGCCTACAAGAAGACGATCCGGGACGGGCGGGTCAACGGGACGCGGGCGCTCGCCGAGGCCGTCGCCGGGATGGCCGAGCCGCCTCGGGTCTTCGTCAACGGGAGCGCGATCGGGATCTACGGGGAGACCGGGGACCGGGCGGTCGACGAGAGCACGCCGGCCGGGTCCGGGTTCCTGCCGGAGTTGTGCGTGGAGTGGGAGGGGGCCGCCGCGGCTGCTCAACTCGCCGGTGTGCGGACCGTGTTCGCGCGGACCGGGCTCGTCGTCGCGAAGGGCGGCGGTGCCTGGGGGAAGCTGTTCCCCTTGTTCAAGGCGGGACTTGGGGGGCGGCTCGGGGACGGCCGTCAGTACTGGTCGTACATCGCGCTGCACGACGAGGTCGCCGCGATCCGGCACCTGCTCGAACGGGACGATCTCTCCGGGGCGTTCAACCTCACCGCGCCCGAGCCCCTGACGAACGGTCAGATCACCGACGCCATGGCCCGCGTACTGCACCGGCCCAAGCTGTTCGCCGTGCCCGCACCGGTGTTGAAGGTGGTCCTCGGGGAGATGTCCGGGGACGTCCTCGGCAGCGCCCGCGTCCTGCCGGGGCGGCTCCTGGAGTCCGGGTTCCGGTTCGCGTTCCCGGGTATCGACGACGCCGTACGGGCCGCCCTGCGCTGAGCTCCCGCCCGTATGCGACCTGCGTGCGCCCGTGCCCGGTGCGTGCGCGAGCTGACCCCTGCCGGGCGTGGACCTACCCTCAAGCCGAACTCGGGTATCCCTACGCCGAGTTGAGGGCATGACGTTCTCGACTCGACGCAATCCGCGAGGAGGGGCACGTGCTTGAGCCCGCGTACAAGGTCGACGTCGTCATCGTGGGGGCCGGGGTGTCCGGGCTGTCCGCGGCGCGGCGGCTGACCAGCGCAGGACTGTCGGTGACCGTACTGGAGGCCGCCCCTGGGGTCGGGGGGCGGATGGCGACCGAGAAGGTCGACGGGTTCCGTCTCGACCGGATCGGGCAGTTGCTGTCCACGGCGTACCCGGAGCTGGCGATGGCGCCGGGGCTTGAGGGGCTGGTGCTGCGGTCCTTCACGCCGGGGGTGTTGCTGCACGGGGAGGGGCGGCGGGTGCGGGTGGTGACGCCTACCGTGCCGAAGGGGGCGGCTCGGGGTGGCGCGAGGGGGGTTCGGCGGGTTCGGGCAGTCGGCCAGGGGGGCGTGCGGGGTGCCCGTGGGGGTGACGGGTTCGATGTCGCGGAGGTCCCGGGTGCGGCGCCCGGGGGTTCCCGGGCGGCCGTCGTGGGGGGTGCGCTGGGGAGTGTCGTCGGGGCCGGGGGGTCCGTCGTGGGGGGCGCGAGGGGCGCATTCGACGTTGTACGCGCCCTGGCGAGCGCCCCGCGGGACGACGCTCTCGCCGTCAAGGGGCGGTACGGGCCCCTCGGATCCGCCATGGACCAGGCGCGGTTGCGCGGCGCGCTCTCGCGGCTCGCCTCCGTCCCCGTCGAGCGGCTCCTCGCGCGCGCCGAGTCGTCCGCCGGGGAGGCGTTGACGGCTCGGGGGTTGCCGGTGCGGACCGTCGACGCGTTCCTGCGACCCCTGTTGGCCGCGCTGCTCTGCGACCCCGAGCTGACGACGTCCAGCCGGTGCGCGGATCTCGCGTTGCGGGCGTTCGTGGGGGGGCTGCTCTGCGTGCCGGAGGGTGGGGCCGACGCGCTGCCCGAGCTGCTCGCCTCGACGCTGCCGACGGGGGTCGTGCGGACGGGGGTTCGGGTGACGTCCGTTTCGACGACGTCCGTGACGACCGCCGAGCACGGGGAGTTCCGGTGCCGGGCGGTGCTGGTCGCGACCGACGCGCGTACGGCGGCGGAGTTGCTGCCCGGGTTGCGGGTGCCGGAGTTCCATCCGGTGACCGTCGTCCACCACACCACGGACGAACTGCCCGACGTGGGGCGGTCGTTACTCCTGGACGCGGAGCGGGGTGGGCCTGTCGCCCACACGGCGGTGATGAGCGAGGTAGACCCTCACCGGGCACCTGTAGGCCGCGTGTTGATCTCCTCGACCGTCCTGGGCACTCCCCCGTCCGACCTGGACGACACCGTCCGCGCGCACCTCTCCCGCCTGTACGGCACGAACACGTCCCGCTGGGAAACCCTGGCCGTCCACCACACCCCCGAAGCGGTCCCGGCCATGCGCCCACCCCACGACCTGCGTCGCCCCGTCCGCCTCCTGGCCGGGCTGTACGTCTGCGGCGACCACCGCGACACCAGCACCGTCCAAGGCGCCCTGCACTCCGCACACCGCGCGGCGACGGCCCTGATAGCGGAACTCGGAGCCACCGGAGCCTCTCAGTTGACGGACCCACCGGCGACAGTGCCCAAGGCGGCATGAACGAAAAGGCCACCGGAGAAAGGGACTTCAACCGTCCGGTTCGGCACCGCCGGGCCGGGCGATGGGGGTTGAGCGCCGCTGCGGCGGAAAAAGGGGGCAGGCGAGAAAAGGGGCAGGTGGAAGGTAGCGACGAGGGAAGTGACTGCGGGGAGGATCGGCCGGCGGAACCGGGTTCGGCGGGAATCAGGCCCACGAAGAACCGGAACCAGAAGGCCGCCAGAGAAAGGGACTTCAACCGTCCGGTTCGGCACCGCCGGGCCGGGCGATGGGGGTTGAGCGCCGTTGCGGCGGAAAAAAGGGGGCAGGCGGAAGGAGGTGGTGAGGGAAATTCACGGCGGGCAGGGTCAGGGGCGGAGCGAAAGTTCAGCAGGTGAGGAAGGCAGTTCGAGGAGGGCAGTTCGAGGAAATCGGATTCGCCTCGGCGGGTTGTCGCGGCCCCGCGCCCGGGCAAGAAGTGAACCGTCACCATCATGACAGGTCAGCGGGTGTTTTCGTAGGACGGACGGCACAGTCCTTTTGCCTTGTTCGGGGGATTCTGGGCGTTCAGAATCTTGCGCATGGCGAACTCCAAGTCAGTTGATCAGGACGCGGTGTTGAGAGCTCGGATGATGTTGCTCGGGTCGGGGCGGCGGAGTCTGCGGGAGGAAGTTCAGGCGTATCGGGTGCTGGTTCGGGTGAGCCCGAGGGCTTATCTGGGGAAGTTGGCTACGGCGTTGGTGTCGTATGCGTACGCACCGGAGTTCAAGGAGCGGCCGGAGATCGTGTTCGCGTTGTGCAAGGAGGCGGTTGAGGCAGCTCGGGAAGTCGAGGTGGACGAGCCCCGGCGGGCCGAGGTGCTGGTGCGGGCGTTGGGCGCGTACGAGAGGGAACTGTTCGTGGCGGGGCGGCGGGAGGAAGGGCTCGCGGCGTGTCAGGAGGCGGCGGAGGCCGGTCGGGAGGGGTTCGCGCGGGGGCACGTGGTGAGCGCGGGCTACGGGAGTGTGCGGCTCGGTGTCGTGCTCGCTGAAGAGGGGCGGTACGTGGAGGCCGCCGAGGTCAGCGGGCGTGAACTCGGCGACTCCGTCTGGGCGTTGCTCCGCCATGCCGGGAACCTGGAGGCGGCGGGCCGACACGCCGCCGCGTCCGAGGTGTTCCGGCGTCTCGTGGACGGCCGGCGGCGCGCACTGGCCGCGCGGGAGGCGTCGTCCGCGTCGGTCCTGTGGGCGCTCGTGCAGTACTCCCGGATGGCCGGGACCACCGGCGCGGGCGCCGTCCGGGCCGAAGCCCTCGGTCTCCTCAAGGAGTTGGCCGTGGGCGGCGAGCGCGGGGGCTGGAGCGACGCCGTGCCGTTCTGGAAGACGCTCCTCGCCCTGTCGGCCCGCTCCCTGGAGCCCGGCGACTCCCCCGCGCCCGCGTTCGGCACGGACGTCGTCCTGTGGTCCCCGGACGTCCGCCGCGCCTGGTTCGCCGGGCTGGGCGAACTGGAGCGGGAGGCGGCCGACCCGCACTGCGGACTTCGGCGACTCGGCGTCGTCCAGCATCGTCTGACGATCCGTTCGGTGCTGCACCACGAGAACCGCACCCTGCGGATGGAGCAGGTTCTGCTGCCGATGTTCGACCGGTCGGTGGAGCTGGCGCGGGAGCTGGGCGACGGGGAGTGGCTCGCGCGGGTGCTCACCGACCGGGCGATGTTCCTCGTCGC
>DATCQX010000609.1:0-6002 GCA_036569285.1 Streptomyces sp. | reverse complement strand
GAGGGGTTCAGGAGGGAGGGGGTCCGGGGGGATCGGGTCGGGCGGGCCGGGCGGTACGGGGGGCCGGGGCGGCTGGGGGATGATCATGGTTGTGGCTCCAGAGGTGTCTGCGTACCCGTGCCGGGTTCCCGCAGGACGCCGGTCGAACCGGACCGCTGCATGGGACGTGCCGGACCGGGCACCCGGGGACCGCGTACCCGTACGCGACACGCCCCCGACCACGATGCGGAGTGCCTCCCATGACCGACCACTTCCCCGACGGCGCCGACTCCGCCGTACGGCTCGCCCTGCGCGCGATCGTCACCGGTGAGGCGGACGAGGCCGAGCTGCTGACCCTCGCGGCCAGCGAGATCCTCGTCCCCGTCGGCGACCCGCCCGGGGAGCAGCCGTCCGCGACGGTCAGCATCCCCGTCTACGAACAGCCCGACGGCACCGAACTCGTCCCCGTGTTCACCTCCCGGGACCGGATGCGCCAGGCGTTCCCGCAGGTCACCCGGCACCGGCAGGTCCTCCTCGGGGCTCTGGCCCACGACTGGCCCGCCGAGGGGCCCATGCTGGTCATCGACGCGGGCACGGCGGACGAGGTGACGCTGACGGCCCAGGGGGTCAGGGACCTCCTGGACTCCAGGATGCGGTGACCGGCTGCCGGGCCCTCGCGCTTCCTGGGTGTTCCTCGGGCTTCAGTCCCCCAGTACCGCCGACGGGCTCATGGTCCGGGCCACCAGTGCCTGGGCGGTGTCCGTGAGCCGTACCCGGTGCCGTCTCGCGTAGCCGGTGAGCAGCCGGGCCGCCTCGGGGACGGTCGTCCCCGCCGACTCCGCGACCATCCCCTTGGCCGTCTCCAGGGTCGCCTTCGCGGCGAGGGCGGTCTGGACGCGGGTGACGACGTCGTCGAAGGGGGCCGGTTCGGGCGTCCAGTGCATGAAGGCCAGCGCCGCGAGGTCGGCGAGGGCCTGCGCGAGGTGCGTGTCGTCGTCGCCGACCCGGCCCTCGGCCGCCCGCAGCAGCATCAGGGCGCCGAAGGGGCGGTCGTGCAGCCGCATCGGCAGCGCCAGCAGGGCGCCGTACCCGGCGTCGGACAGGGCCGCCGCGTGCTTCGGCCAGCGCGCGGACGCGGCGGAGTCGACGGCGACCGGTTCCCCGGTGCGGTGGGAGTCGACGCAGGGGCCGTGGCCGTTGTGCAGGTACAGCAACTCGCTGAAGGCGGCGTCGTCGTCGGTCGTCGCCATCGTCCGCAGCACCCCGCGCGCGTCGGCGACCAGCACGGCCGCCGCGTCGACGTCGAGGAGTTCCCGGCAGGTGTGCGCGAGCTGGTGGAAGAGGCGCAGGGGGTCGAAGTCCCTGGCATAGGTGTCCGACAGGGACACGAACGCCTGCGCCAGCTGTCGCTCGCGGTTCATCGTGCCTCCCGGGCGGTCGTGGGTCAGTCATAGCGCAGATCCAGGGTGCCGTCGATGATGTCCCGGGCGACCTCGGTGGAGGTGCGGCCCTCCGCGAACGCCCGCGCCCGCAGCCGCAGCAGCGCCTCCTCGGCGCTCACCCCGAGCCGCACCATCGTCATCCCGGTCGCCTGGTGCACCTCCTCGCGGTCCGCCTCGGCCCCCGCGAGCCACCCCGCGATCCCCTCGTGGGCCACCGAGGGCTGGTCCAGGGTGAGGACGGCGAGGGCGACCGCGTCCGCGACCAGCAGGGCCGTCCGCACATGGTGGTCGCTGAGCGCGCCCGGCTCCTCCCGGTACAGGTCGAGGGTGCCGAGCGGGCCCGCGCCGTCGGCCAGTGGCAGGGAGAACGCGGCCCGCGCGCCCGCCTTCGCGGCCAGCACGCAGAACAGGGGCCAGCGCCGGGTGGCCGGGGGACGCGTGAGGTCCGCCGCGAACACCGGTGCCCGCAGCCGGACCGCCTCCAGGCCGGGGCCCTCACCGAGCGTGTACTGGAGCTCCGCGAGCCGCGCCGCCACCGGGTCGCTCGCGCACAGCAGGACCCCGAGGTCCGGGCCGTCGCCGAGCACCGACACCGACAGCCCCGAGGCCCCCGGCAGCAGCGACACGCAGGCCCGGCCGAGCGCCTCGGGCACCTCCGCCGCGGCCAGCCCCCGCAGGCTGGCGAAGAGTTCGTCCGTGACACGCGCCCGCTCTGCCCCGGGGTCGTTCTCGGCCATGTCCTCAGCACCTCCCGGGTCGTCCGCCGACCGTGTGCGGCCGATCTCGCCCCAGGGCGGAAACCGGCCCGCGCGCCCCGGGTTTCCCTCTCACGCCGCCGGGAAACACCCGTGTGCCTCCCGGCGAGAGGGGTACGCGGATCCTCCGATGTCTGGAGGAACCATGGACCACTCACGTGCCCCCGTCCTGGAGGCCCTGGCCGACTTCCGGCGGCGGGGCGACATCGTCTACGGACCGCCCGGCCACAAGCAGGGCCGGGGCGCGGACCCCCGGGTCCTGGACGTCGTGGGACGTGATGTGTTCCGGTCGGACGTCCTGATGCTCAACGGCCTGGACGACCGCCGCCAGTCGCAAGGGGTGCTGGCACAGGCCCAGGAGCTGATGGCGGACGCCGTCGGCGCCGACCGGGCGTTCTTCTCCACCTGCGGCAGCTCCCTGTCCGTGCGCACCGCGATGATCGCGGTCGCGGGCCCCGGCGAGAAGCTGCTGCTGTCGCGCAACGCCCACAAATCGGTGATCGCGGCCGTCATCGTGGGCGGCGTCCGGCCCGTCTGGGTGCACCCGAAGTTCGACGCGTCCCGCCACCTCGCCCACCCGCCGGAGGCCGATGACGTACGCCGCCGGCTGCGCGAACACCCCGATGCCAAGGGCATGCTGCTCATCACGCCCACCGACTGGGGGACCTGCGCCGACATCCGCGCGGTGGCCCGCGTCTGCCACGAGCGGGACGTCCCCCTGATCGTCGACGAGGCGTGGGGCGCCGTCTTCCCGTTCCATCCGGGACTGCCGCCCTGGGGCATGGACGCCGAGGCCGACCTCGTGGTGACCAGCGTCCACAAGACGGGCGGCGCGATCGAACAGAGCTCGGTCTTCCACCTCCAGTACGACCGGGTCTCCCCGGAGGCGCTGAAACAGCGCGAGGACCTCCTCGGCACCACCAGTGCCTCGTCCCTCGTGTACGCCACCCTCGACGGCTGGCGCCGCCAGATGGCCGAACAGGGGCACGCCCTGCTGGAGACGGCGCTGAACCGCGCACGGCGGGTCCGTGAGGCGCTCGACGCGCTGCCCGGTCTGCGCCCCATGGGCCGGGAGGTCGTCGAGGAGGGCTTCGCCGCCTCCTACGACCCCCTGAAGATCACGATCGACGTCCGTGAACTCGGCGTCACCGGCATGCAGGCCGCCGAATGGCTGCGCGCCCACCGGCACATCGACGTCGGCAGCTCCGACACGTGCCGCATCTCAGCCTCCCTCACCTGCGCGGACGACGACGAGACCGAGAAAGTCCTCCTCGACGCCCTGCACGCGCTGACCGAGCACGCCGGCGCCATCGGGCACCGGACGCCCGTCCACCTCCCCGACCCCGGTGACCTGGAACTCGAACAGGCGCTGATCCCGCGCACGGCGTTCTTCGCCGACGCCGAGCACGTCCCCGCCGAGCGCGCGGCCGGACGTGTCGCCGCCGAGACGATCAGCCCCTACCCGCCCGGCGTCCCCGTCGTCGCCCCCGGGGAGGTCCTCACCGACGCCGTCCTCGACCACCTCCGCAGCACGGTCGCCCACGGGGCCCTGATCCCGGACGCGGCCGACCCGACCGTACGCACCCTGCGGGTCGTACGGAACCGAGCGATGAAAGGAAGGGAATCCCATGACCCAGCACGTACGTGACGTGATGACAGAGAGCCCGGTGAGCGTCGAACCCGTCGCCTCCGTGGCGGCTGTGGCCCGTGTCATGCGGGACGAGAACGTCGGCGCCGTGCTCGTCGCCGAGGAGGACCGGCTGCGGGGGCTGGTCAGTGACCGGGACCTGGTGGTGCGGGTGCTGGCCGAGGGCGGCGACCCGGAGCGCATCAGCGTGGCCGAGGCGTGCAGCGAGCACCTCGTGACCGTGGGCCCGGACGACGAACTGCGCCGGGCGGTCCAGGTCATGCGCGAGCACGCGGTGCGCCGCGTTCCCGTCGTCGACGGCGAGCGGCACGTCGTCGGGGTCGTCGCCCTCGCCGACCTCGCCATCGAGCGCGACCCGGAATCGGCGCTCGGGGACATCAGCGCGGCGAAGCCCAACCGCTGAGACCTCGGGCAGGCCGTGGGGGAGCGGTCCCCGCTGACGGACCGCTCCCTTTCGGCCACACCCTCCCCGAGGGGCCCGTGCGTAGGTGCGGGACCGGTGTTCGTCTGATCTGATGTCCTTCAGCTCGCGTATGACATGTGCACGCCCAAAAGGTCGATTATGGGCGTACATCGGTACGGACACGCATCGGTACGGTCAAAAAGGGGGCACCCGTATGGGCGGGCACCGGTACGACATCAGCAGGAGGGGCTTCATCGGGGCGGGCGCCGGGGCGGCGCTGCTCCTGACGACCCCGGCGGGCGCGGCGCAGGCGAGGCCCGGGAGAACGTTGTCGTTCACGTCCGGCACCAACGCGGGCGTCACCGTCGCCCCCGGCGGCGAACGGCTGATCATCGAGGTCCAGGGCGTCCTGTGGGCCCTGCCGAAGGACGGCGGCACGGCCGCACCGCTGACCGACGTCTCCCTCGAACCGACGCGCCCCGCCTGGTCGCCGGACGGTTCGACGGTCGCCTTCTGCGCCTACCAGGGCGGCGGATTCCACCTGTGGACCATGGCCCCCGACGGCACCCGGCTGCGCCGGCTCACCTCCGGCCCCTGGGACGACCGGGGGGTGAGCTGGTCCCCGGACGGACGCCGGATCGCCTTCTCCTCCGAACGCGGCGGAAACGACGTCACCGGCAGTTCTTACGACATCTGGACGATCGAGGTCGACACCGGCAGGCTCACCCGGATCACGGACCGGCCCGACGTCGAGGACTACGACCCTGCCTGGCATCCCGACGGCGACCGCATCCTCTTCGTCCGCGCCGAGAAAGGCCTCGCCCACACCATCGCCGCCGCACCGGCCACCGGCGGTGACGCCGTCGTCGTCCACACCGTCGACACCGGCACCGTCCTCGGCCCCGCCGTCTCGCCCGACGGGCGGCTCGCCCACGTCTGGCTCGGCGCCCAGACCGTCGGCACCTACACCGAGAGCGCCTCGCTGGTCGTGGACGGGACGGTCGTCTCCGGCGACGAGGACGTGTCGCCGCAGCCGCCGAGCTGGACCGGCGACGGCACGATCGTCTACTTCGCGGACGGCAAGCTCACCCGCCGGACGCCCGCGACGGGCACGGCACGGACCGTGCCGTTCACCGCGCGCACCCGCACGGCACCGACACCCCGCCCGGACAAGCGGCGCGACTTCGACTCGACCGCCGACAGGGCCGTACGCGGCGTGCACTTCCCGGTGCTCGCGCCGGACGGCCGGTCGGTCGCGTTCTGCGCCCTGGGCGCGCTGTGGCACATGCGGCTCGGCGGACGGCCCCGCAAGCTGGTCGAGTCCGACGCCGCGCACTACCTCCAGATGCCGTCGTGGAGCCGGGACGGCCGCAGCCTCGTCTACGTCCACGACCGGGACGGCCTCGCCGCCGTGCGCCGGCTCACCCTGGACGACGGCACGGACACGGTCCTCGCGTCCGGCGGCCGGGTCAACCCCGCGCTCTCGCCCGACGGTTCACGCCTGGCCTGCCACGACGTCACCGGCAACCTCATCGTCGTCGACGTCGCCGACGGCAAGGAGACGGTCCTGGCCGCGCCGCTCGGCGCGAACGGCCTTCCCGGGCGGCCGAGTTGGTCACCGGACGGACGGTACCTGGCGCTGTGCGACCGCAACCGGCTCAACCAGCGGTTCCGGGAGGGGTACAACGTCATACGGATCGTCGACACCACCGACGGCACCTCGCGCACCCACCTGCCCCGCCCGCACACCTCCCTCGCCGACCGCTACGACAGCG
>DATCQX010000608.1:0-3441 GCA_036569285.1 Streptomyces sp. | reverse complement strand
CTTCACCTGGTTCGCGACGTCCCCCAGCGCGCTGCCGGTCGCCGTGGTGGAGGTCGCGTAGACGAACTCCAGGGCGCGGCAGCCCTTCGTGGACGGGGTCGCCGTGCACGCCGTCGCCGTCGCGGCCGAGGTGGGGGCGATGACGCGCTTGGGGCGGGCCAGCTTCTTGTCCCCGGCCGTGACGGTTTCGGAGACGACCGTGGTGGTGGAGTTGGTCAGGCCGTCCAGCAGAGTTGAGGAGACCTGCCAGGTGGTGGCCGCGCTGTCGGGCTTGGTGAACTGGGTGACCGTGCCCTCGGTGTCGGACAGGGTGAAACTCGACGAGACGCCACCGGTGAGGGTCAGGTCCTCCGAACCCGGTTCCGGGATCCAGGCCGTCTTCGCCGCGTTGGCGGTGAAGTGGGTCTCCTCGCCCTCCGCGTCCACGACGGCGACCGCGGTGTCGGAGATGCGGCGGACGTGGCTGTAGTCGGAGTCGTTCAGCTCGGCGGCCGTGCCTGCCACCCACTCCTTGCCGAAGATCGGGGCCTGGCCTTCCTGCGTGGTGGCCTTCTCCGGGACGCGGGAAGACGCCGTGCGGGAGACCGAGAGGTCGAACGCGGAGACGTCGGCGGCATTCATGGTGAAGTCACCGGTCAGCAGGTTCACATTGCCGGGACCCACTTCGTCACTGGCGGCGCCATCAGCGTTGCGGTCGACGACGACCGCCAGCGGTTCCGTGCTGCCGGTCGCGGTACCGGTTCCGGTGAAGTCGGCCTTGATCTGGACGGTGCCGTCCGGGTCCACGGTGTCCGTCGCCGTCCACACCAGCGGGGCGTTCTTGCCGTCGGTCATCGGGACGGGCCACGCAGTGAGCGCCGTACCGCCGGAGGTGACATGGGCGGGCGGGATCTGCACCCAGGGGTCGGCCTCGGAGCGGCGCCAGGAGAAGGCGACTTTCGTGTACTTCGACGCGTCCGCCTCCGCCACCAACGGGAGGCGGCGGGCGGTGCGTTCACCCTCGGAGGGCTGGACGAAGCCGCCCGGCCCGACGTGGAAGACGTACTCGATCGCGTCCGACTTGTTGTCGGCCTTGTCGACCGCGCGGACCTGAAGGGTGTGGGTGCCGTTCTTCGGCGGGGCGATGGAGATCGCTTTGGCGGCGGAGGCACCGCTGGTGGCGGCCTTGGTCCAGGTCACGCCGTCCAGGGACCACTCCAGCCAGTTGTGGTCGGTGCCCGACGGCGGGGTGACGGTGAACGTGCCTGCCTGGCCCGCCCCCTTCACCCACGAGCCGGTCGGGTAGTCGGTGGAGACGACCTTCGCCGGGGCGCTCGGCGCGGTGGTGTCGACGGTGAACGTCTTCCACGCCGACCAGCCGGTGTTGTAGTGCGTCCCGTCGTAGGGGTTGGTGCGGAACTTGTACGTCTTCCCGTTCGTCAGCACGCCTGACGGCACGGTGACCGAGGCGACCTGCCCGGACGGCACGTACTTCGACACGATCACGTTCCCGACCTGGGCGTCGGTCGCGCTGTCGAAGATCTGGAAGGTCCCGTTGACCTTGTCACCGTTCGCGTCCACGAACGTGTCCCGCAGCGTGGGAGTCGTGGTGTTGACGACGTACGCGCCGGAGTACGAGAAGTACGGCGGGCCCGCCTCCTGCTTAGTCCCCGTACGCGGCCGGTAGTTGTAGGTGACCGTGAGCTTCGGCGGGTTCGAGGCGGCGTTCGCGGAGTTGACCCGCTTCCAGCCCGCCGACGTCGACTCGTTCGTCGCCTGGATCCCCAGATGACCCCGGCTCGCCTTCGCCGACGCCCACTCCTGCACGAGCGTGGTGACGTTCGCGTTGATCCAGCCGTCCGGCTGCGCGGTGCACTCCGCGTTGCCCCGGGTCTCCGTCGAGGACGCCTTCACCGCCGACATCGCCGGACGGTTCGTCCACCGGCTCGACGTCGACGCGGCGGCCGACGACCAAACGTCCCACTGCTGCGACCCGCAGCCCACGTTGTTGCCGGAGTGGAAGTTCCACAGCGACAGCTTCGCGTCCAGCACCAGCGCGTCCTGGACCGGCGTCGTGTTCCACGAGATGTACGTCCGCGCGGTACGCGGCGTGCCGTCCGCGTTCTTCGTGCCCGGGTTGCCGAAGTCCAGCTCCGTGTCCGCCGACCAGTCGACCGTCTCGCCCTGCTGGACGTAGGTGTCGAAGACGTTCGACAACGACGACGTCGACGGGTCCACCGTCACCGGGTACTTCGTCTCCGGATCCGCCAGGAAACCGGCGTCCGGCGTCACCACCAGATCGACCGACGACCCCCTCTGCACGACCTCCAGCCCGACCCGCGCCTTGCGCAGATGCTCGCCGGACACCTTGTCGACCGACGCGTCCCACATCACCGGCGTCGGCATCACCGCACGCAGCGTGTTCTTGGCGTCGGTGAACTCCACACTGCCGTCGGCCAGTTGCTCGGCCTTCAGGCCCTTCGTCTTCAGCGGCAGCGTGTAGGAGTAGCCGCCGGACGCGGGACGCTGCTTGATCTCGACGAACTGCTCGAACCCGGTCCGCGTCGCCTCCACGACCACGTCCGCACCGGGGACGGCGTCGGTGTACTTCGCGCGCGTACCCTCCAGCTGCGGCGCGGGCAGACCGCCCTTCCACTGCAACGTGATCTGCTGGTCACCCTCCCCGAGCGTCACCAGATCCGTCGCCGCCGAAGCCTGAGCCGCCTTCAGGGACCTGGCCGCAGTGCCGGTCTCACCGGCCAGCCGCAGGCCCTCCGGATGCGCCACCGGCTCCACGCCGCTCCCCGACTCACGCAGGGTGACATCGACGTCCGTCCACCGGCCGTCCCGTTCGAACCGCACCGGGCCTGCGGCGAGTTCGGTCGTCAGGCTGCCGTCCGTGTTCGCCCAGGTCGTCGAGGTCTCCGTGCGCTCACTGAGCGCCTCCACCCGATGGCCGGCCAGCCGGGCCGTGACCCTCGCCGAGGGGATGTCCGCCGCCGACGTGACGGTTTCCTCCGTGTCGTCCGAGCTGTCGATCCTCCGCTCCGACAGCTCCAGCGCCACGGCGGTCCCCGAGCCGCCCGCCATCAGCGCGGCGTCCGCCGTCAGCAGCAGCGTTGCCGTGATCGCGATCGAGGACAGGGTCCGTCTGTGCCGGTGCAGGGCGAGTGCGGCGCCCTCGGGAGAGGGCGATTCCTGTCTCATCTCCGGTTGCTCCTTCGTGAGTTGCCGAAATAGGCGTCTTATTGGAGCAGTCGGATCATTGACGGAAAAAGTGAGATCTTCACCGGTTTGCTGTGCGGGATGTCTCAGAGGTGTGCATCGCCTGGTCGGGTGCTGTCCGTGTGGCACGGCGTCAGATCCACCCCTGCCGTTGCGCGATGAGGATCGCGTCCACCAGGCCACGCGCGTTGAGCTTGCCGACGGCGGTGGAGAGGCGGTTGCGGATGGTACCGACGC
>DATCQX010000607.1:0-6730 GCA_036569285.1 Streptomyces sp. | reverse complement strand
TTACTGTCCCCGACGTTTTCAGCTGCCCGAGAGTTCCCGCACCAGCTCCGAGAAGTCCGCCGTGTCCGCCGCCGCGGGCCTTCGCGCGGCCACCTCCGTGCCGTACTCGCTGTAGTACGCGGTCTGGCTGTAGGCCCCGTCCGCGGTGACGCCCTTCTCCACCTTCTTCACGAGCAGGTTCCGCTCGTCCACCCAGACGTCCACCCGCTCGGTCGTCACGTTCGACGCGTCCGAGTCCACGGACCCCGAGTAGTGCGTCGTCCGGTGCCCCCGGACCGTCTCCCGGCCGACCTCGCGCACGTCCCCGGAGGCCAGCAGCAGCTTCACCGAGCGGTCGGGGGCCGTGTGCCGCAGCTGGTCCTGGATGTAGACGCCGGCGCCTCCCGAGATCCGCGCCAGGTCGTCGTACCCGTACCGCACCCAGTGCCGTCCCCCCACCTGCGCGGCGAGCCTGGTGCCGAGGTGCGCGTAGTAGGCGTCCGGCAGGTAGCGGGCCTCCGTGGAGGGCGTGCCGGCCGCCCGCATCGTCTTGGCGACGCTGCCGCCGGTGTAGGTGAGGACCAGCGTCCCCGTCAGGCCGCCCGCCCAGGAGACGGCGCCCTCGGCCGTCAGGGACATCAGCTCGCCCATCTCCGTGCTCGACTCGACCCGCGCGGAGCGTGCCTCCCGCGTGGAGCGCTCGGCGCTGCGCAGGGCCGTCAGGGAGCCCTCCCGGGGGTGGGAGCCGTCGCCGGACGGTGTGCAGGCGGCCGTCCCCAGCAGCACCGCCACCACGACCGTCCGGATCCCCGCCCGCTTCATCCGCTCCACCGCCCCTGTGCGATCTCCGTGACCGCACGGTAACCCAGCTGTAGCGCGCCGAAAAAGGGAACAGGCCCCACACCCGGAGGTGTGGGGCCTGTGTCCGACTACGAGGTGAGCGGTGAGGCTCAGACCGCGGCCGGGTCCTCCTCGACGAGGAGGTTGCGGGTGCGGTTCGGGTCGACCTGGATGCCGGGGCCGATCGTGGTGCTGATCGCGGCCTTCTTGATGTAACGACCCTTCGCGGCGGACGGCTTGAGACGCGTGATCTCTTCCAGCGCCGCGGCGTAGTTCTCCACCAGCTTCTCGTCCTCGAAGGACGTCTTGCCGATGATGAAGTGCAGGTTCGAGTGCTTGTCGACGCGGAACTCGATCTTGCCGCCCTTGATGTCCGTGACGGCCTTGGCCACGTCCGGGGTGACGGTGCCGGTCTTCGGGTTCGGCATCAGACCACGCGGACCGAGCACGCGGCCGAGGCGGCCGACCTTGCCCATGAGGTCCGGGGTGGCGACGACGGCGTCGAAGTCCAGGCGGCCCTTGGCGACCTCGTCGATCAGTTCGTCGGAGCCGACGATGTCGGCGCCCGCGGCTTCCGCGGCAGCTGCACGGTCACCGGTCGCGAAGACCAGGACCCGGGCGGTCTTACCGGTGCCGTGCGGCAGGTTCACGGTGCCACGGACCATCTGGTCGGCCTTGCGCGGGTCGACACCCAGGCGGAAGGCGACCTCGACGGTTCCGTCGAACTTCGAGGTGGAGGTCTCCTTGGCGAGACGGACGGCTTCGAGCGGGGCGTACAGCTTCTCCCGGTCGACCTTGGCGTCCGCAGCGCGAAGGGCCTTGCTGCGCTTGCTCATTACTGCTCCTGTGAGGTTCTGGAGTCGTGGTCAGGGCCGAGCAGGCCCTCCCACTGAACTGCTCGGGAAGGGGGAGGGACTCAGCCCTCGACGACGACGCCCATGGAACGCGCGGTACCGGCGATGATCTTCGCGGCGGCGTCCAGGTCGTTGGCGTTGAGGTCGGGGAGCTTGGTCGTGGCGATCTCGCGGACCTGCGCCTCGGTGATCTTGGCGACCTTGGTCTTGTGCGGCTCGCCGGAGCCCTTCTCGATGCCCGCGGCCTTGAGGATCATCTTGGCGGCCGGCGGCGTCTTGGTCACGAAGGTGAAGGAACGGTCCTCGTAGACCGTGATCTCCACCGGGATGACCCAGCCACGCTGCGACTCGGTCGCGGCGTTGTACGCCTTGCAGAACTCCATGATGTTGACACCGTGCTGACCGAGCGCGGGGCCGACCGGCGGGGCGGGGTTCGCCGCACCGGCGTTGATCTGGAGCTTGATGAGCCCCGTGACCTTCTTCTTCTTGGGAGGCATAGCTCTCCGGGTCCTTTCGATTCGGGTCCTGCCCGCCTCCGGGAATCACCCGGACGCAGGCATACCGCACAACGATAGCGGGTATAGGTGTGCGGCCAAAAACCGAGCAGGTCAGACAAGCCGCGAAGGCCCGCCTGACCTGCTCGGAAGCTTTTCTTCCAGAAGGACCTAGTTCTTCTGGATCTGGTCGAAGGACAGCTCGACGGGCGTCTCGCGCCCGAAGATCTCCACGAGCCCCTTGACCTTCTTCGAGTCGGCGTTGATCTCGTTGATCGTGGCCTGGAGGGTCGCGAACGGACCGTCCGTCACCGTCACCGAGTCGCCCACCTCGAAGTCCAGCACCTGGACCTCGACCTTGCGCGACGGCGCCGGCTTGCCCTCGGCCTCGGCCGCCTCACGGGCCGCCTTCTCCTCCGCCTCGGGCGCGAGCATCTTGACGATCTCGTCCAGCGTCAGCGGGTAGGGGTCGTAGGCGTTGCCCACGAAGCCGGTGACACCGGGGGTGTTGCGGACGACACCCCAGGACTCGTTGGTGAGATCCATCCGGACGAGGACGTACCCGGGCAGCTTGTTCTGCCGGACCGTCTTGCGCTCGCCGTTCTTGATCTGGGCGACCTCTTCCTGCGGCACCTCGGCCTGGAAGATGAAGTCCTCGACGTTCAGCGAGACGGCGCGCTGCTCCAGGTTGGTCTTCACGCGGTTCTCGTACCCGGCGTAGGTGTGGATGACATACCACTCGCCGGGAAGGGTGCGGAGCTCCTCGCGGAGGGCCTCGACGGGGTCGACGGGCTCGGTCTCGACGTCGCCGCCGGACTCCTCCTCGCCCTCCTCGTCCTCCTCGGACTCGTCCTCGTCCTCTTCGAGGTGGACGGCGTCCTCTTCCGCGGGCTCGCCCGCCTCGGCGTCGGCAGCCTCGACCTCGTCCAGGTCCTCGTCCGCGCCCTCGACGATGTCGAGCTCGTCGTCCAGGGACTCGACGGCCTCGGCAGCTTCGCGGTCGTCGTTCAGGTTCTGGTCAGACACGTGGCTGCTTCTTCCTGGGTTGCATAGGGGTGGAACATGCGAAAGGGGCGCCGGTTTCCTCGGCGCCCTTCGCTGGTCGGCATCAGCCGAAGACGTACTTGGCGGCGTGGCTGAGGCCGTAGTCGATCACCGTGACCAGACCGATCATGATGATCACGAAGACGATCACCACGGTGGTGTAGGTGGTCAGCTGGTTGCGCGTAGGCCAGACTACCTTGCGCAGCTCGGCGACGATCTGGCGGTAGAAGAGGCCCAGACGCTTCAGCGGGCCTCTCTTGGCTCGCTTGCCACCCTTGCGGGTCTTCTTCTTGCTGCTCTCAGGCGCTTCGTCCTGGGCATCAGGCGTGTCGATGGAGCCCACGGCATCCGCCATTCGTCCTCACCTGTTCCCGGGTCGTGGCCGTGCCGCGCCCGGTCTGAGCCGCACGACGGTGCAATGCTGTATGTACCTGCGCACACTTCCCGAAGTTTCAGGAGTGTGAAGCAGGGCCGGAGGGACTTGAACCCCCAACCGCTGGTTTTGGAGACCAGTGCTCTACCAATTGAGCTACGACCCTTTGTCTGCCCCTCAACCTACCGTATCCACCCGGGTGCTTCGTGTGCACCGGTTTTGGCACGGCTGTTGAAGGCCAACGACGAGTGAGTGTACGTGCTCAGGAGCCGTGCGTCGAACGCGAAGCGCTCTTGATCGGATTCAGTCTGATGTTCCGTCGGTTCACACGGGCGCCATCCCGGGTTGACCAGTCCGTGAAACCGGTGTGCCGCCGGGGCTGTGGGTCTGAAAACATGGGCCGCATGAGCGCTGCAACCTCCCCCGCCGAACGCCGGGTCTCGGCCCGCGTCGGCGCGATCTCCGAGTCCGCGACCCTCGCCGTGGACGCCAAGGCGAAGGCCCTGAAGGCAGCCGGGCGTCCGGTGATCGGTTTCGGCGCGGGTGAGCCCGACTTCCCGACCCCCGACTACATCGTCGAGGCGGCCGTCGAGGCGTGCAAGAACCCCAAGTACCACCGGTACACCCCGGCGGGCGGCCTGCCCGAGCTGAAGGCCGCGATCGCCGCGAAGACCCTGCGCGACTCCGGCTACGAGGTGGACGCCTCCCAGGTCCTGGTGACCAACGGCGGCAAGCAGGCCATCTACGAGGCGTTCGCGGCGATCCTCGACCCGGGTGACGAGGTCATCGTCCCGGCCCCGTACTGGACGACCTACCCGGAGTCGATCCGGCTGGCCGGCGGTGTCCCGGTGGAGGTCGTCGCCGACGAGACGACCGGCTACCGCGTCTCCGTCGAGCAGTTGGAGGCGGCCCGGACCGCGAACACGAAGGTCCTGCTCTTCGTCTCGCCGTCGAACCCGACGGGCGCGGTGTACTCCCGCGCGCAGGTCGAGGAGATCGGGCGCTGGGCCGCCGAGCACGGGCTGTGGGTGCTGACGGACGAGATCTACGAGCACCTCGTGTACGGCGACGCGGAGTTCCACTCGCTGCCGGTGGTCGTGCCGGAGCTGGCCGACCGCACGATCGTCGTCAACGGCGTCGCCAAGACGTACGCCATGACCGGCTGGCGGGTCGGCTGGCTCATCGGCCCCAAGGACGTCGTCAAGGCCGCGACGAACCTCCAGTCGCACGCCACGTCCAACGTCTCCAACGTCGCCCAGGTCGCAGCGCTCGCAGCGGTCTCCGGGGACCTGTCGGCCGTCGACGAGATGAAGGTCGCGTTCGACCGGCGGCGGCGGACGATCGTGCGGATGCTCAACGAGATCGACGGCGTGTTCTGCCCGGAGCCCGAGGGCGCGTTCTACGCGTACCCGTCCGTGAAGGAGCTGCTCGGCAAGGAGATCCGGGGCAAGCGTCCCGCGACCTCGGTGGAGCTGGCCGAGCTGATCCTGGAGGAGGCCGAGGTCGCGGTCGTCCCCGGTGAGGCGTTCGGGACGCCCGGGTACCTGCGGCTGTCGTACGCGCTGGGCGACGAGGACCTCGTCGAGGGTGTCTCGCGGCTCCAGAAGCTGCTGGGCGAGGCCGAGTAGGCGTCGCCTGTCGCGGGCCGGCTCACTCATTCTGAGTGGGTCGGCCCGTTTTTTTGTGCGAGCGAACCCACGTTCAGGGAACCGACTACCCGCCTCTCACCCGGATACGGCAGTATCGGCCAATGGAGCATGTACGTGATCTCTCTCAACTCCCCAAGGCCCATCTGCACCTGCACTTCACCGGTTCGATGCGGCCCGCGACCGTCCTGGAGCTGGCCGACAAGTACGGCGTGCGGCTGCCGGAGGCGCTCACCGAGGCGCTGACCAGCGGGGAGCCGCCGCAGCTGAGGGCCACGGACGAACGGGGCTGGTTCCGCTTCCAGCGGCTGTACGACGCGGCGCGCTCGTGCCTGAGGGAGCCCGACGACATCCGGCGGCTGGTGCGCGAGGCCGCCGAGGAGGACGTCCGGGACGGTTCCGGGTGGCTGGAGATCCAGGTCGACCCGACGTCGTACGCGCCCCGGCTGGGCGGGCTGATCCCGGCGCTGGAGATCATCCTCGACGCGGTGGAGACGACGGCCCGCGACACCGGGCTCGGGATGCGGGTGCTGGTCGCGGCGAACCGCATGAAACACCCGCTGGACGCGCGGACGCTGGCCCGGCTGGCCGTCCGGTACGCCGACAGCGGCGTCGTCGGCTTCGGGCTCTCCAACGACGAGCGGCGCGGGATGGCCCGGGACTTCGACCGGGCGTTCGCGATCGCGCGCGAGGGCGGGCTGCTGTCGGCGCCGCACGGCGGTGAGCTGACGGGGCCCTCGTCCGTCCGCGACTGCCTGGACGACCTCCACGCCTCCCGGATCGGCCACGGCGTCCGCGCGGCGGAGGATCCCCGGCTGCTGAAGCGGCTCGCGGAGCGGGGGATCACGTGCGAGGTCTGTCCGGCCTCCAACGTCGCCCTCGGCGTCTACGAGAAGCCGGAGGACGTCCCGCTGCGGGTCCTGTACGACGCCGGTGTCCCCATGGCCCTCGGCGCCGACGACCCCCTCCTCTTCGGCTCCCGCCTCGCCGCGCAGTACGAGATCGCCCGCGTGCACCACGGCTTCACGGACGAGGAGCTGGCGGAGCTGGCCCGGCAGTCGATCCGGGGGTCGGCCGCGCCGGAGGACGTCAAGGTGAAGCTGTTGGGGGGTGTGGACGACTGGATCGGGGCGCCGGTGACTCCGTGAGGTGCGGGTCCTGGAAGCAGACCAGGACCTCCAAGGGGTGTCCGCCGCCCGGGGGTTGGACGAGTGCCGGCAGGTCCGTCATCAGGGCCGAGTACCCCTTGGTGACGCCCTTCTGGCGCGGGCCCCAGCCCGCCGCGTACGCCAGGGCCATCGCCGTCTCCGCGAAGAGGTCCCGGCTGCCGAAGAGGAAGAACGTCCGGGCGTGGGTGGCGTGCCGGAACGTCTCGCGGAAGTCGGCGTGCCGGCTGCGCCGCCGCCAGGCCGCCGCGTCCCGCGCGGTGCGGGCCTCTTCGGTGCGGACGGTCAGCGGGGCCCCGGTGCCGAGACTCCGGCGCAGCCCCGGCCACTGGCT
>DATCQX010000606.1:0-13126 GCA_036569285.1 Streptomyces sp. | reverse complement strand
GCTGCCGCTGCCGATCACGACGTTCCCCGTCCAGGCGGCGGCGCGGACGTCGGACGGGTGCGCGTACGTCATCAGGTCGGCGTTCTTGAACCCGCTCGGCGTGCCGTTCCAGTCCCCGATCCGCCAGATCGCGCTCGCCTTGGAGGGGTCGTTGGAGGCGGGGATGGCGAGGGAGTTGAGGGTCGTCGTACCGCCCGCCGTGACGTTCACCGACGTGGTGAGGACGGCGAGTTCACCCTTGAACACCGTCAGCGTGTACGTCCCCGGCAGGACTCCGGCGATCGAGAAGAAACCGTCCGAGGAGCGCGCCGAACCCCAGTACTGGGCCGCCGAGTTGGCGAGCCCGACGGTGTAACTGTGCGCTGTGTCCCGGCCGGTGATGCCGACGCCCGCGACCCGGCCCCGGCCGCCCGCCGGGACGTACCCGGAGATGCCGAGCGAGTCCGCCCACGGCGTCGTCAGCGTGTTCGCGTACAGCGCCGAGGAGGGGGCGCCGCCGTCCGTGAGGGCGATGACGTAGGGGCCCTGGAGTCCGAAGCGCTCGGCCTCCGTCTGGTTCTGGCCGTAGTGCAGGATCTCGTACAGGCCACCGCCGTCCGCGCTCTGGTGGCGCAGCAGCGAGCGGTAGAAGGGGCCGCCGGACGCCTTCTCGTGGTTGGAGCGGACGATCCACAGGCCGACGCCGTTCGCGCTCCAGCCGACGTAGTCGTAGTCGATGACCCGCAGCTTCGAGTAGTGCTTGGAGCGGGTCTGGCCGTCGGGCTTGCTGAACACGTCCGACGCCTCGATGGTCGTCGGCGCGTAAGTGTAGGAATCCGGTTGGTCGTTGAGGAACAGGCCGGCCTTGACGCGCAGGATGAAGCGGGTCGAGGCGACGGACGTGTCCGCGCGGTTGGTCCACAGGTAGACGTTGTTCTCGCCGCTGCGGGCCGCGTAGTAGTGCTTGAGCGTGCCGTAGCTGACGGAGATCAGGATCGTCGAACCGGACTGCGTGATCGTCACCGTCGAGGAGCCGAGGCCCGACTCGATGTGGGAGTTCTTGCCGCCGTAACCCTGGTACTCGACGCCCTTGTAGACCAGTGAACTCAGGTCGCCGTTGGACTTGCTGACCTTGAAGACCAGGTTCGCGCCGGTGTCCACGACGTAGTTGGACCCGTCGTCGCGCCAACCGAAGCCCGCCGCCGAGGCGTTGGGGGAGAGGGGGCCCGCGAACGCGGCGGTACCGGCGGCTGCGGTGGTGCCGAGGACGAAGGCGCGGCGGCCGACGCCAGAGGGTTCGGACATGGGGGGAGCCTCCTTCAGAGGGTGCTGTTTCAGCAGAGATGGTTCCAGAGGGGGTGCTGCTTCGGAGCGGTGCTGCGGATGCCGATGCAGAGTGCCAGTTGAATCGATTTTGCGAAAGGGCTTTCACACGCTGGAGGTTGGTGATCGCGCGAAATGGGTCCAGGGTCTAGAAAGCGCTTGCCGAAGGGGGTACGGTCCTGCCGCCAGGCCCAGTCGCACCCATGGAGGAGCAGCGAGTGAGACGTTTCAACGTCGCCGTGCTGACGGCCCTGACCCTCAGCACCGCCCTGTCCGCCGCCCCGGCCCAGGCCCACCCGCGTACCGCGCGGCTCGGCCTGGACAACTGCACCGCCACCGCCTGCCACTTCGACGTCCCGCCCGGCACCTACGACGTGAAGGTGCTCCTCGGCGGTGGCACGCCGTCCGCCACGAGCGTCACCGGCGAGACCCGCCGCTCCCTCCTCCCGGAGACGGCCGTCCCGGCGGGCGAACGCGCCGTCCGCAGCTTCACGGTGGACGTCCGTACACCGGAGGGCGAACCGACCGGACCCGACGGCACCCCCGGCCTCGACCTCACCCTCGGCGGCACCACCCCCGCCCTCGCCGGCATCCGGGTCACCCCCGCCAGGCACGCCGGGCGCCTCTTCCTCGTCGGCGACTCCACGGTCTGCGACCAGCCCGGCGACCCCTACTCCGGCTGGGGCCAACAGCTCCCGCAGTTCCTGCGCAAGGGCCTCTCCGTCGCCAACTACGCCGATTCCGGGGAGAGTACGGTCACCTATCTGTCGAACCCTCAACTCTGGGCCACCGTCCAGCCGTTGATCCAACCCGGTGACCTCGTCCTCGTCCAGCTCGCGCACAACGACAAGACGACCGACGAGGCGACGTACCGCGCGAACCTGGAGACGCTCGTCGCGGGCGTCCGTGAGCGGCAGGGGCGGCCGGTGCTGGTCACCCCGATCGTGCGGCGCTGGTTCAACGCCGACGGCACGCTGAACAACGGCACCGCACTCATCGTCAACGGCCTCGGTGTCGACCATCCGGCGGTGATCCGCTCCGTCGCGGCGGCTTCCGGGGTGCCGCTGATCGACCTCACCGCCAAGACGAAGGCGCTGGTGGAGGGGTTGGGGACGGAAGGGTCCAAGGGGATCTACCTGTACAACGAGAAGCGGGACAACACGCACACGTCCGTGCATGGGGCGACCGTTTACGCGGAACTCGTACGGGACGAACTCGTCGCGCAGGGGCTGATACCGGAGGGGCTGGTGAGGGTGGGGTGATCTCTCCGGGGGAATGAGCCCGTACAGGCCCCTGGGGCGTCCCGACCGGAACCGGGGCGCCCCAGGTTCGTGACTTCGGTAGAAGGAACCCGCACATGCACCTCCCCCCGCCCGACCTCACCCTCAGCCCGGCAACCGGCTACACCCGCGCCCACTGGGAGCGCGCCGCCGACACCCTCCTCGCCGCGACCGAGCCGTACGCCACCCCCGACCGTGCCCTCTACCACTTCCCCGGCGACCGCGAGAGCTGGTCGGGCCGTCTCTCCGACGGCCTCGAAGGCTACGCCCGCACCCTCCTGCTGGCGGCATTCCGCCGCGACGAGACGGCACTTGAGCGGTACGCGGACGGCCTCGCGGCAGGCACGGCAGGGGTGTGGCCGGCGATCGAGGACCGCAGCCAGCCCCTGGTCGAGGCGGCCTCGATCGCCCTGGCCCTCCGCCTGACCCGCCCCCTCCTGTGGGACCGCTTGGACGACGGCGTCCAACAGCGCGCCGCCGCCTGGCTGTCCGACGCGCTCACGGCCGAACCCTGGCCCTGCAACTGGGAGTTGTTCCCCGTCACGGTCGGCGGCTTCCTGGAGTCGATCGGCCACGAACCGGAAGCCTCCCGCCGGGCGATCGACCGGGGACTGGACCGCATCGAGCAGTGGTATGTGGGCGACGGCTGGTACACCGACGGCGACGGCCGCAAGTTCGACTACTACAACGGCTGGGCCATGCACCTCTACCCGGTCCTGCACGCCTGGCTCGCCGACGACCCCACCCTCCTCGACCTCTACGCCGGCCGCCTGGAACGCCATCTCACCGACTACGCCCGCCTGTTCGGCGCGGACGGCGCCCCCCTCCACCAGGGCCGCTCCCTCACGTACCGCTTCGCGACGACCGCCCCGCTCTGGCTCGGCGCCCTCACCGGCCGCACCCCACTGCCCCCCGGCGAGACCCGCCGCCTCGCCTCGGGCGCCCTCAAATACTTCCTGGACCGCGAAGCCCTGACCCCGGACGGCCTCCTCACCCTGGGGTGGCACGGCCCCAACCCCTCAGTCCTGCAAGGCTATTCGGGCCCCGCCTCCCCCTACTGGGCCGGCAAAGCCTTCCTGGGCCTCCTCCTTCCCCCGGAGCACGACGTCTGGACGGCCCGCGAATCCCCGTCCCCGGCGGAACGCGAGGACGCCCTGACACCCCTCCCCGCTCCCAACTGGCTTCTCCAGTCGACGACTTCGGACGGCATAGTCCGCCTCCATAACTACGGCAGCGAAGACACCCGCTACGACCCCTTCTACACCCGCCTCGCCTACTCGACAGTGACAACCCCCCACCCCTCGCCCGACAACAGCGTCCTGATCGGCGACGACGCCACCCGCACGAACATCACCCCCCTCGGCACCGGCCCCGACTGGATCGCCTCCCACCACACCACCTCCACCGGCGCCCACGTCACCACCGTCCTCCTGGCCCAAGGCCCCCTGGAAGTCCGCGCGTTCCTCATCTCCGACGCCACCCCGAACACCCCCGTCCACCTCACCGGCTGGCCCGCCGCCGAGGGCACCCGCTCCGACCTCACCCTCCTCAAAGGCACCCGAACCGGTCCCGCCCCCACCCTCTTCCTCGCCCTCGCCCGCCTCACGGGGGATCTGGAAGCGGGGGAGTTGGGCGACGGGGTGAGCGTCGAGACCCACGGGGAGCACGAGTTCGTGGTGCGGTGGGCCGGCGGGGGTGTGCGGAGGGTTCGGATCGGGGTGGGGGAGGTGAGCGTCGAGAGCTGAACGGCAAGGTCCTCAGTGCAGTGACGGGCGTCACTTTCGCGTCCTGTCACGTCGCTGTGCGCCCCGGTGTCCTGGGGGCATGACGGAACACAACACCTCACACAGGATCGTGGTCATCGGCGGCGGGTACGCGGGAACGGTCGCGGCCAACCACCTCAGGCTGCGCGACGACGTCGACGTCACCCTTGTCAATCCCCGCGCGACGTTCGTCGAACGGATCCGGCTGCACCAGTTCGTGGCCGGTAACCATGACGCCTCGGTCGACTACGGCACGATGCTCGGCGACGGCATCGAGTTGGTGGTCGACAACGCCACCCGCATCGACACCGCCTTCCGCAAGGTGGAGCTGGCCTCGGGCCGCGCGCTCGACTACGACTACGTCGTCTACGCGGTCGGCAGCACCGGCGCGGTCCCCTCCTCCGTGCCGGGCGCGGCCGAGTTCGCCCACTCCGTCGCGGAGCTGGAATCCGCCCGGCGGCTGCGGGCCGGATTGGCGGAGTTGCCGGACGATGCCGTGGTCACTGTGGTCGGCGGCGGGTTGACCGGTGTCGAGACGGCAGCGGAGCTCGCCGAACAAGGGCGCAAGGTCACTTTGATCGCCGGGGGAACCCTGGCACCGACGCTCAGTGCTTCCGGACGCCGATCCGTCACCACGTGGCTGTCGGAGAACGGTGTCACCGTGCTGGAGGGGACCTCGGTGGCGGAGGTCCGTCAGGACGCGGTCGTCCTCACCGGCGGAGCGGTACGGCAGAGCGCGCTCACCATCTGGACGGCCGGTTTCGGCGTGCCGGGTCTGGCGGCGGCCAGTGGGCTGCGCGTGGACGATCTGGGGCGGCTGCTCACCGACGAAACGCTCACCAGCGTCGACGACGACCGTATCGTCGCGGCGGGCGACGCCGGTTCACCGTCGGGCCGTCCGCTGCGGATGAGCTGCCAGGCCGCGATACCCCTTGGAGTGCAGGCCGCCGACACCGTACTGAGCCGCATCGCGGGAACTGCCCCGGCGGCGCTGGACCAGGGCTTCAAAGGGGTGCTCATCAGCCTCGGCCGCCATGCCGGTGTACAGCAGTTCGTCAGCGCGGACGACACCCCCTTGGACACCTGCGTCGACGGGCAGGAGGCGGCGCAGGCGAAAGAGGAGCAGTGCCGCAAGACGGTGATGGGCATCGGGATGGAGGGACGCGCCCCGGGCACCGTCGTGTGGTACAGGCCAGGACCGCGCCTCGCGCAGATGGCGGTGGCCCGATAACACCGCGCGGATGCGGGCGTGCGACCCGGAGGCTGCGGAAGGGCACTCGTACGGCATGGTCGGCGAGGCCCACCGCGGTCGGCCGAAGGGCATACCTTCCCCAGTGATCGGCTTCTGCTCAGCGAACAGGCCGACGTCGCACCGTCGGTCGGGAAAGGCACGCCCGTGCTGAGCGGAGTGAATGCCGATGGAACGGCCGAGACCGGCTCCCTGACACGAGGCCGCGCGGCGGATGCAGGCCGCCGCCTGGTCGTCCGCAACGGCTGTCACCAGCCCCGCTCGGGGACCACCGCGGCCGGGACGGCCGAGGCGAAGGCCCCGCGCATCGCCGAGGGAGCTGATCGCGACGGCCGACGGCTACCGCGAACCGGCGGAGTCCGGGGCGAGCCTGCTGCGGGACCGCAGGCGGCGCGGCACGCGCGCTCCCGTCCTCGCCGTCGGTGACGGTGCCGTCGGCTTCTGCGGCACCCAGGACACGGAGCACGCGGCTGCCGCGGTCAAGGCGTCCGCCGAGCAGTGGCTCCACCTGCGGACGACCAACCCCGTCGAGTCCGCCCAGGCCCGTCGGCGGGCTGTGGACGCACCCCACCTCGCCGCCCTCGTCCGGGGTCGGCGGTCCAGAGGTGAGGCGGGCGCTGTCACGTACTGGCTTCGGCGGTGGCGACGGCGACGATCAGGACCGCGACCAGCCCGACGCCGATGAGTACGCATCCCGCCGCCGACAGGGAGCCGAGTGTTCCGAGTGCCGCGACGCCGAGCGCCGAGCCGGCCTGCCTGATCCCGTTGAGCGCACCCTGGCCGGTGGCGGCGTACTCGGGCGTCGCGGAGACGGCCATCTCGGCGGCGGCACTGGGGATGGAGAGGGTGCCCGTCGCGGCCAGCGCGATCTCGGCCGCGACGATCAGAACGAGCGGGGGGTGATGGGCAGTCGCGAAGGCCAGCAGCACACCGGACACCACGGACGCGGACATACCGGTCAGCAGTACCGGCCGCGCCCCGTACCGAGCCACCAGCCTGCCGGTGAAGAAGGGCATCACACAGACCGGAAAGGTCAGAGGGAGGGAGGCCAGGCCGGCCTCGAACGGCGAGAGGCCGTAGGTGTGCTGCAGCCACACGCCGAGCATGTACGCCCCGCCGAAGAAGGCGAAGCACGACACCGCCGCGGCCACCATCGCGGCCCGCACCCGCGGCAGAGCGAGCAGCGCGGGAGGCAGCACGGGCGCTGCGACACGGCGTTCCACCACGGCCAGCGCGACGAAGGCGAGCAGCGCACCGGCGATCGGACCGCACGCGTACGGCGAGCCCCAGCCCTCGATGCCCGCCTCGACCAAACCGAAGGTGAGCGCGCCGAGTGCGGCGGTGGACAGCACGAGGCCGGTGCGATCCAGGGCACGAACGGCGCGGGCGGGAGGATTCGGCAGACGCCGGGCAAGCAGCAGGGCGGCAAGCGCGATAGGCGGATTGACCAGGAACACCAGCTGCCAGCCGCCGAGTTCGACCAGCGCGCCGCCGAGGACGGGACCGGCCGCGGCACCGAGGCCGCTCAACGCGGTCCAGGCACCGACGGCGCGGGTGCGGCGGGCGGGGTCCGGGTTGAGATGGATGAGCAGGGCGAGCGAGGCGGGCACCAGACCGGCGCCGGCGGCGCCGAGCAGGGCGCGGCCGACGATGAGGGCGCCGACGTCCGGCGCCGCCGCGCACAGCGCGGACAGCACGGCGAACGCGGCAAGCGCGCCGCCGTAGACGCGGCGCGCGCCCCACCGGTCGGCGAACACACCACCGGCGAGCAGCAGTCCGGCGAAGACGACGGTGTACGCGTCGACGGCCCAGGGCAGCGCGGCGGCGGCGGGGTGGAGGGAACTGTCGAGGTCGGGGACGGCGACGTTGAGGATCGAGGTGTCGAGGAGGACGAGCAGATTTCCGGTGGCGATCCCGGCGAAGGTGAGGCGAGACCAAGCTGACGAGGGAGGTGGAGCCGGTGACGCGGTATCGGTGGCGCGGGCCCCGCTCTGGAGAGTCATGGGGGGAAGCGTGACCGGACAGCGCCCTGGCCGGCGACGGGGTGACTTCGATGGCCCCATCGGAAAATCCGATGGGCCTCGGTAGGCTGACGAAGTGGACACTCGCTACCTGCGCGCCTTCGTCGCGGTCACCGACCAGGGCGGGATCTCCGCGGCAGCCCAGCATCTGGGGTACGCCCAGTCGAGCGTGAGCGCCCAGATCAAACGCCTTGAAGCGGACTTGGGGGCGACCGTACTGGTACGTGCCGGAACAGGCGCGAGGCTCACCGAGGCCGGGGAACGGCTGCTGCCGCACGCACGCGAGGCGCTGGAGCTGGAGGAGCGGATGCGCCGCGCCACGCGCGGCGACCGGCCCAGGCTCCGGATCGGCGCCCAGGAGTCGCTGGCACACGTGTGGATGCCCGATGTGCTGGCAGCGCTGGAGTACGGCGCGGGAGGCCCCGGCGTGAGCGCCGACATCGAGCTGACGGTAGCGAACCGGGCCTCACTGGAGCGGGCCTACAGCGTCGGGGAGCTGGACCTGGTATTCCAGTACGACAACGGGAAGCGGGCCCTCGGAGCGCACACTGTGGTGGGGCACGACCGCACGGTGCTCGTGGCCGCGCCCACCCATCCGCTGGCACGGCAGGAACTGGTGACGCCGGAGCAACTGCTCGCCTACGACTTCCTCGTCGCCGAACCGGGCTGCACCTCGGAGATGCTGGTGGACCGCTTCGGACGGGACCTGCTCGCGGGGGCACAGCTCGCGATGATCCAAGGCTCACTGTCCGCCCTGCTGCGGTTGACCGGACACGGGCACGGCGTCTCGCTGCTGCCCGAGCTGGCGGTCACGCGGGAGTTGAGCAACGGCGAACTGGTCGAGCTCCGGCTCGCCGAGCGCATCCGCCCCGTCAGTATCGTCGCCCAGTGGCACCCCCGCCGTGGCCCGGCCGAGTCCTCCCTGCGCGGCCTCCTCGACCTCGCCCGCCGGGCCGACCCGCTGCCGGAGGTCTCATAGGCGGCACGGGCGTCCGGAGCCACGCTGACGGACCGGTACGAGCGCGTCGCCTTCTCACCCACCCCCCTCCCGCCTCCAGCACGCGGTGGCCCGTCAGCCACCAGAAACTCCCGCGTCCGTAAGCGACATGACCGGTTGCCGTCGGTGGGCCGCCCTGCCGGGCGGGGTGAACGGCACGGCTTGTGAGGGCCTGTGGCCGTCGGACGGCGCGAAAAGGGCCGCCGCAGATTTTTCCGTGGCGGCACCCGTGCCGGTGCACGAAGATCTCCTCCATGACCTCACTCATCCGCCACACCACGATCGACTCCCACGACGCCTACGCCCTCGCCACCTTCTGGTCCCAGGTCCTCGGCCAGCCCCTCCACGAGGAGAACGAACCCGGCGACCCCGAGGTCCTCATCGAAGGCGCGGGCATCCTCTTCATCGACGTCCCCGAGGCCAAGTCCCTCAAGAACCGGGTCCACTTCGACCTCCAGCCCCAGGACCGCACGCGCGACGAGGAGGTCGAACGGCTTCTCGCCCTCGGCGCGACACTCGCGGCCGACCACCGCAGGCCGGACGGCACCGGGTGGGCGATGCTTCAGGATCCGGAGGGCAACGAGTTCTGTGTGGAGCGGAGTGCGGCTGAGCGGGGGGAGTGAAGGGCGCTGACGTCGGGGGTGTCATGGGGCGCTGCCAGTCCATCGTGGTGATGAACTCCGCCCGTGCTGCCTGTACTTCCGTGCCGCTCCGGGTGATCACCTATGGTCCACGTACTCTCCCGTCACATTCTCCTGAGGAATTTCCCGGATGGAACCGACAGCCCAACCCCTTTGGAAGCACCGGGACTTCTCCACGTTCTGGCTGGCCCAGACCCTCTCCGTGCTCGGTGACTCCTTCGCCCTGATCGCTCTTCCGCTCCTTGTGCTGGAAGCGACCGGCTCGATCGCGAGCATGGGTCTGCTGACGGCGGCGGGAGGCGTGGCGCTGGTGCTCTCGGCGGTCTTCGCGGGGACGGTCGTCGACAGGGTCGACCGGCGGAAGCTGCTGATCGGCTGCGACCTGGCGCGGATGGTCCTGTACGGCGTGATTCCCGTGGTCTGGTTCGTGGTGGGGCCCCAAGTCTGGTTGCTGTACGTGGTGTTGCCGGTGTGCGAGGCCGTCGGGATGCTCTTCGCGGTCGGTTACGTCACGGTCGTCCGCGGGCTCGTCGGGACGACGCGGCTGACCGAGGCCAACGGCAAGTTGAACGCGACGGCGGCGGCAGCGGGGGTGTTGGGGCCGCTCGGTGCGGGGGCGGTGGCGGCGTGGACGGGACCGGCGGCGGCCGTCGGGGTGGACGCGGCCAGTTTCGGCGTGTCGGCGGCCTGCCTCGTCGCCGTACGAGTGAGGAGCCCCCTCGGCCCGAGCAGCGAACGGCCGGGCGTCTGGCGGGAGTTGAGGGCAGGGGTCGGCTTTCTGTACGGGCATCCGGTGCTGCGTTCTCTCACCGCCCTGCTGTTCCTGTTCAGCTTCTTCACGCTCGGTCTCGTCGATCTGGTGATCTACCACCTCAAGCACGATCTGGGCCGTGACGACGGCACCGTCGGCGCCGTGATGGCGGTCGGCGCGCTCGGGACGGTGACCGGGTCGCTCCTGGTCGCCCGGCTGCGCAGGCGCCTCGGCTTCGGGCCGGTGTGGACGGCCTCGGTCGCGGTGTCCGGCGTGGCGGTCGCCGGACTCGGGAGAGCCGACGCCGTCGCCCAAGTCGCCCTCCTCGTCGCCCTGTTCCTCGCCTCCGTCGCCGTCGGCGGCACCTGCTCGATGTCCCTGCGCCAGGAGGTGACGCCCGAACACCTCCTGGGCAGGGTGACCTCCGCGTTCTGGACCCTCCAGTACTCCGCCGCCCCGATCGGCGCGGCCGTCCTCACCTGGGCGGCCGAACGCCACGGCACGACACCGGTCGCGGCGACGGCCGGGGCGTGCTGTGCGCTCATCGCGGGCGCCGCCCTGTTCACCCCGATCCGACACGCGGGCCGGGGACACGCGATGAGCCAACTCGCCGCCCAGACAGCTCCATTGCCGGAATCACCACAGCAGCAGTCAGCGCCGCCGCCACCAGAAACACCGTCCGGAACCCCGCCGCGCTGACCGCCGTACTCGCCGCGCCCATCCGCTCCTTCGGCGACTCCCGGCTCGCGGTGGTCATCGTCGGCATGATCACCATCAGCGAGGCGGTGACCGCCAGGCGCCCACCCCCGCCAGGCCCACCTGCACCCCGGTCACCGCCATCCCCGCCGACGCCAGCCCCGCCCCGCAGCAGATCAGCACCCGGGGCGACACCTTGTCGACGCGCCGCGCTCTGCATCGTCCCCCCGATCCCGAGCGCGAACGTCCGGTCACCCAACAGCCCCAGATCCAGGAGAGGTTGAGGGTCCGTCAAAGAGTTCCGTACGAAGGCCGCGACGAGTACGACGCCGACGAGCACCGGCACTGACACCCCGGTCGAGGCGAACTCCCCGGGCGAGCCCGTAAGCATCAACAGCCCGCCCCCGAGCCCCTGCGACCCAGAAGGCGATCAGCGCTCATATCGCCCCTCTTTCGTGCACATCGACTGCTTCCCGGGGGCTGCTCGTGGAGCAGAGACGGCTGCCTCGCCGAGACCGGCCTGGACATCAGACCCGGCAACCCGGCCGCATCACGCGTTCCACCTCAGTGATGCAGGGCGCCCGCGAGTGCCTCGGCCAGGGTCACGGGCGGGCGGCCGAGCAGGCGGCGCAAGTCGCCGGAGTCGGTGTACATCTCGCCGCGGCTCATACCGCGGTCGGCGTCGGCGAGGACCTCCGCCAGCTCGGCGGGCAGCCCCGCGGCGGCCAGTGCTCGGGCGAAGTCGGCCTCAGGGAGGTCGGCGTAGGTGACCTGCCTTCCGGCCGCGGCGGAGATCGCGGCGGCGAGCTCAGTCAGGGTGAAGGATTCGTCGCCGCCGAGCTCGTACACGGCGCCGGTGTGGCCTTCAGTGGTGAGGACGACCGCTGCGGCCTCGGCGTAGTCGGCGCGGGATGCGGCGCTGATCCGCCCCTCGCCTGCGGCGCCGACGACCGCGCCGTTCTGCAGGATCTGCGGCAGTTGGCTGGTGTAGTTCTCCAGGTACCAGCCGTTGCGCAGCAGCACGCTGGGGATTCCGCGGTCCCGCAGATACGCCTCGGTCTCGCCGTGCGTGGCACCGATGACGGTGGCGGCCGTGTCCGCGTGCGTCGTGCTCGTGTACGCCACCAACGACACGCCTGCGGATGCCGCGGCGTCGATCACGCGGCGGTGGTTGGCGACCCGCTCGCCCACGGGGACCGAGGCCGAGATCAGCAGCAGCCTGTCCGCCCCCGCGAATGCCTCGGCCAGGCCGTCGGGGTCCGCGAAGTCGGCGCGGCGTACCGTGACGCCTCGGTCGGCCAGATCCTTGATCCCGGCGATGTCCCGGCCGGTCGCGATGATGTCCGTGGCCGGGATCCCGCGCCGCAGCAGTGCCTCGACGGTGAGCCTGCCCAGCTGGCCGGTGGCTCCGGTGACGACGATCGGCATGATGGTCCTTCCTTCCGCGCGTGCCTCGCACGCCTGCCGCGGTCCGTCCGCAGCAGGATGGAACACAGGATGACCTGCACACTCTCTTCTGGGGAGTAGCCACTTGTTGGTACGGTACTTACCGTCGCGAAAGCATTGAGGTGAGCCGTATGGCTGCTGTCGAGAAGGTGACCGGGCCCATGCCGTCATTCGATCCGTACGAGCGCGGCTGCCCGTCGCGGGACCTGCTCGACCAGATCGGCAGCAAGTGGGCGGTCCTCGTGCTGGGCGAACTCGGCCGGAACGGGACCTCCCGGTTCGGTCATCTCCGGCAGTCGCTGGCGGGCGTGAGCGAGAAGATGCTCACCCAGACGCTGCGCACCCTCGAACGCGACGGGCTGGTCAGCCGGACCGTCTACCCAGAGGTGCCGCCGCACGTGGAGTACGAGCTGACCGCACTCGGCCAGACCCTGCGGGAACCGCTGAAGGCGCTCACGGAGTGGTCCGTCCTGCACATCGAAGAAGTCATCTCCGCCCGCGAGGAGTACGACGACCGCACTGAGCGCACCAGGTAGTCAGCGGCGGCCGGCGAGAGCTGCGAGTTGGAGTCGGGCGGGAATTTCCTGTTGCGCGGGCGGGGGCGTTTGCCTGCACCATGACCTGCATGAACCCTCCTCCCGGCCGCCCGATCCCACCTGGCGAACACCCCGTGTGGGATGCCGCGCTCGCGCTCGTCAACCATGACCTTGAGGCGTTGCTGCCGGGGCGGGGGCCGTTGAGGTTGTGGGGGGTGCCCTCGTGGGATGAGGAAGAGGGGGAGGGGGTGTATGCAGTGATGCCGGACGGGACCTGGCACGGGAACCAACTGGCGGTGGACGGCGGGGTGTTGGACGTCGTGGATGCGGCGCAGGAGACGGTTGTCGAGCGGTTGTGTCAGGTGTGGCCGGTGTGTGGCACGCATCGGCTCGGGATGCATGGGCGGGAGGAGGAGGGGCGGGACGTGTGGTGGTGTGCGGGGG
>DATCQX010000605.1:0-20669 GCA_036569285.1 Streptomyces sp. | reverse complement strand
TCCTCCAGTTCACGACGATGATCCTGCTGGCCCTCTCCGCGAACACCTCCTTCGGCGGCCTGCCCGTCCTGCTGAAGCTCCTCGCCCGCGACAACTACGCCCCGCACGTCTTCGCCCTCAAGGCCGACCGGCAGGTCCACCGCCACGGCGTCCTCGCCCTCGCCGTCGTCTCCGCGGCCCTGCTGGTGTTCTCCGGCGGCGACACCAACACCCTCGTGCCGCTCTTCGCGATCGGCGTGTTCGTCGGCTTCACGATCGCCCAGGTCGGCATGGTCAGACACTGGCTGCGCTCCGACGACCGGGGGCGGCGCGGCAAGGCGCTGCTGAACGGCTCCGGGGCCGTCCTGACGGGGGTCGCGGCCGTCGTCGTCACGGCGGAGAAGTTCACGGAAGGCGCCTGGATCGTCGTCGTCGCGCTGCCGCTGCTGATCGCGGCCTTCGAGACCGTCCACCGCGCCTACGCCCGGATCGGGGAACGCCTCGGCCTCGGCCGCGTCCCCGAGCCCCCGCACCGGGCGCGCTCCCTCGTGATCGTCCCTGTCTCCTCCCTGTCCCGCCTCACCTCCCAGGCCCTCTCCGCGGCCGAGTCGCTCGGTGACGAGGTGCGGGCCGTGACCGTCTGCCACCCCGACCCCGAGGACCGGGCCGCCCTGCACGCCCTGGAGCGGGCCTGGGCCGACTGGGACCCCGGGGTCCCGCTGGTCCGCCTGAACTGCGCCCACCGCTCCCTGGGGCGCCCGATCGCCGCGTACGTCCGCGAGATCGGCGCGCCGGACACCCAGGTCACCGTCCTGATCCCGGAGACCGAGCCGGAACGGCTGTGGCAGCGGCTGTTGCAGAACCAGCGCGGCGCCGTCGTCGCGCACACCGTCCGCAGGGAGACCGACGCGGTGATCTGCCGCCTGCGGTTCCGCATCGACCGTCAGCTTTAGCGGACCACCCTCAGCCCCCGCAGCCGGTTGAGCGCCGCCGCGATCTCGTGACGGCGGGGGACCGCGAAGTCGTCGTCGTGGACCGTGCGCAGCGCGGCCACCGGGTCGGCGCCGGTGAAGTCCGCGTCGAGGAGGTCGAGGGCCTCGGACAGGGTGCGGGTGCGGGTCAAGTGGCCGTGGCGGACCAGGAGTTCGAGGGCCAGGCCCACGCCTGTCACGTGCGAGGCGTCGGCCAGGGGTTCCACGGCACGCAGGTCGATGTCGTGTTCGCCGAAGACGAGGTAGTCGGTGCCGCGCGCACGGACCCGGCTGCGGCCCTTGACCGTCGAGTCCACCGACGCCGGGTCGACGCGGCGGGCGACGACGCCGGGGAAGGAGTCCGCCTCCGCGCGCCGGCCCGTCGGCACGGCGGCGATCTGCCGGGCCCGTTCGGTGACGTCCTGCGGACGGTAGGCGTCCATCATGACGACCCGGTCGGCGACTTCCAGGTAGTCACCGCTGCCGCCCATCACCAGCACCGTCGACACCCCGTGGTCGCGGTGCAGCGAGCGGACCGAGTCCACCAGCGGCGTCAGCGGCTCCCGCTCCTTCGCCACCAGCGCCTGCATGCGCGCGTCGCGGATCATCAGGTTCGTCGCGGCGGTGTCCTCGTCGATCAGCAGCACCCGCGCCCCGCTCTCCACGGCCTCGCACAAGGACGCCGCCTGGGACGTCGACCCGGACGCGTTCGGCGTCGAGAAGTCCGCCGTGTCCGCCCCGCCCGGCAGATGGCTGACGAACGCGTGCACGTCCACCCGCTCCACCGGACGGCCGTCCTCCGCGCGGATCTTCACCGTGTCCGCCACCGCGACGGCCCGCTCACGGCCGTCCCCCGGAACGTGGTCCCACACCCCCGTCTCCAGCGCCCGCAGCAGCGTCGACTTCCCGTGGAAACCACCCCCGACGATCAGCGTCACCCCCTCGGGAACCCCCATCCCGGTGACCGTCCCCGCATGCGGCAGTTCGACGCTCACCCGCAGCTCCTCCGGCGACCGGAACGCCACCACCCCCGCGCCCTCGGCCGGACGGTCGTCCGCCCCGCTGCGCCGGGCCAGCAGCGAGCCGTCCGCGACGAACCCGACCAGCCCGAGACCCGGCAGGGCCGCCCGCAGCGCGGCGGAGTCCTCCACCGTCGCCACGAACTCCCGCACCCGCGCGGCCTCCAGAGCCGCCAGACACAGCGCCCGCTCCGCGACCCTCGGCAGGACCTGACACAGCAGCCGCCGCGCCTCCCGCCCGTCGACCCGCCGGTGCGGGCCCGGCAGCGCCACCCCGAGCCGCAGCGTCACCGACCCGTCCCCGGCGTCCACCGTGCACGAGTTGCGGTCCAGCACCTCCTGCCCGCCCGCGTCGAGGTGCAGCGCCCGCTCCGCCGCGACCTCCCGGGCGGCCTGCCGCACGAGATACCCGGCGAGCGCCCGCCGCCGCACCGGCGAGTCCCACAACTCGCGGGGGAATCCGGCCCGTTCACCCGGCACCCGGACGGCGACCCTCGCGGGCGGCGCGTACGGGTCCGCCTGTCCCCGCACGATCTCCAGCACCACGCCGCCGGGCAGCTCCCACCGCCCGGTCAGACCCCGGTAGCGGCTGTAGGACGCGCCGTCGAGCTGCTCCAGCTCCCGGTCCAGGCCCTGGCGGACGCGGCCCTGGCTCTGTCGGACAGGGGACGTCCGCTCCGACGCTCCGGTGGGTCGCCCTTGACGGCGCATGTGCTGCTCACTTCCTCGCTGCGGGTCCGACGCGTCGGATCGTACTGGGACCGGGGCGAGGCTCACGCGCCCGCGCCGCGCCTCTCGATCGCGTGCACCACCGTCACCATGTCCTCCCCGCCGTGCCCCAGCTCCACCGCCTCCCCGAACAGCGCGTGGCACACGTCGAGCAGGGGCGAGGCCACGCCCGCCTTCCGTGCCGCCTCCGCGATCAGCCGGTTGTTCTTCAGGACGTCCGCCGCACCCGCCTGCACCTCGAACTCCCGCTCCACCAGCTTCGGCGCCTTCATCCGCGACACCGCGCTGGCCATCGGCCCCGCGTCCAGGACGTCCCGCAGCAGCCCCAGGTCGACGCCCTGCCGCTCGGCGAAGTGGAACGCCTCGGTCAGGCCGGTGACCAGCGTGATCAGGAACAGGTTCACCGAGAACTTCATGTGCAGCGCCCCCGGCACGGGCCCGCACACGAACACCTCACGGCACATCGGCGCCAGCAACGGCTGTACGGCCGCGACGACATCGTCGTCCCCCGCCAGCATCCCCACCAACTGACCCTGCTCCGCGGGCAACCGCGACCCGGACACCGGCGCCTCGGCGTAACGGCCGCCCGCCGCACGGATGTCGTCCTGGAGAGCGGCGGAGTACTCGGCCGAGGTGGTGCCCATGTGGACGACGACGCGGCCCGCGACCCGCGTGGTGAACTCCGGTGTGCCGCGCGCGAGGACGGCGTCCATGGCGGCCTCGTCGGCCAGCATCAGGATGATTGTTTCGGCCCGCTCGAAGACCTCGGCCGGACCGGCCGCGATCTCCGCGCCGGCGGCGCGCAGTGGTGCGCAGGGGTGCGGTGAGCGGTTCCAGACCACGAGCGGGGTGCCCGCGCGGGCGAGGTTCAGGGCCATGGGGCTGCCCATCACGCCGAGGCCGACGAAACCCACGTGCGACATGCCGGACCTCCTGGGGTGATGGCCGCTGCTATGGTAGCCCGGGTTATGACAGCGGTCATAGAATCGTGCCGGCGCATGAGAGGGAGGCCGGGGAGTGACGACGGAACGCGGGCCGCGTGAGCGGATGGTCTTCAGTGCCGCCCAGCTCATCCGGCGGGACGGGGTCGGCGGCACCGGGATGCGGGACGTCGCCGTCCACGCGGGCGCACCCCGTGGCTCCCTCCAGCACTACTTTCCCGGTGGCAAGGGGCAGTTGGTCGACGAAGCCGTCCGGTGGGCGGGCCGGTATGCCGCGAGCCGTGTCGGCCGGTTCCTCGCCGCGCTTCCCGAACCGACGCCGGGTGGGCTCTTCGCGGAGATGGTCCGGCAGTGGACGGCCGAGTACGAGACGTCGGGCTATGCGGGCGGGTGCCCTGTCGCCGCTGCCACCGTCGACTGCGCCGACTCCGCCGGGGAAGCGGCGGCCGGCGCCTTCAGCACCTGGACCGAAGCGGTGGCCGACGCCCTCACCGCCATGGGCGTGCCCGCCGCCCGCTCCACCTCCCTGGCCACCCTCATGATCAGCACCATCGAGGGCGCCCTCCTCATCGCCCGCGCCGAACAGAGCACCCGCGCCCTGGACACGGCGGTCCGTGAACTGGGCCCCCTGCTCGACGCGGCGGTCAGCCGGCCGGCCTGACCGGCGCACTGCCTCGTCCCTGACGCCGGCCGCATCCGCTCCACGCGCACCGGCTGCGCGAGCCTCCGCCACATCTCGTCCCCCGGGACGTCCTCCACGTGCGCCACCACCCACCACACGTTCCCGAACGGGTCCCCGATCCGGCCGCCGCGCTGCCCGAACGCACTGTCCGTCACCGCCGTGACCAGCCGGGCCCCGGCCTCGAACTGCCCTCCTGGAACAGCCCGTCGACCTGTTCCAGGAGTCCGTCCTCCGCCATCCCGACGTCGACGCGGACGGCGGGAAGCCCGAGCCGCTTGGTCTCCTGTTCCAGCCTGCCGATGAACAGGGCGTCGCGCTCGGCGAGTTGACGTTCGGCGCGTTCCGGGTCGCTCGTGCGCCGTACGAAGCCCTCGCGGCTGCGGATCGCCGTCTGCCGGAACTCTGGTGTCGGGAGGAGCCAGACGGCGTGTCCGGGGCCGGGGAGCAGGGGTTTCACGAGGTGGGGGAGGAGGCGGAAGCCCTCGACGACGATGCTGCGGTCCCGGGGGAGGGCGAGGAGGTCCTCGACGATCAGACCGAACCCCTCGCCCCGGAACCAGTGGAACGTGTCGGCCATGGTGCGCGGGGAGCGCTCCAGCCACCGCTGGTCCATGTCCATCGCGAGGAACTCGTGGAGGAACGGGGCGTCCTGAGGGGTGGTCCGGCGGGCATGGGACTCCATGGCGTCGTCCGTGACGTACAGGTGCCAGTCGTGCCGTGCGGCGAGTCTGCGGGCGATCGTCGACTTGCCCGCGCCGGGCCCGCCGCCGATCCAGTACACATGCCCCAGCCGCCCCGTCACTCCTCCCCCTGCGACCAAGCGGCCACCGGCATCGACAGATACACCCCGAAGCCGTCCAGCCCCGTCGCCCCCGCCACAGCCTCGTGCAACCGGTCCACCCGCTCCTGACGGTTCTTCGCCCGGCTCTCGAACCACTTCGACCGCACCTCGATCACCACATCGAGCCCACACCGGTCATACGGCCCCTGCTCCCGGAACCGCACCTCGACGTCCCCCGGCTGGAGGTTCCGGTCGTACGGCTCCTCCGGGCACTCCACGGCCAAGGACACCAAGTGCGGCACCACGTCCCCGAGTTCACGCAGGGCGGCAGGGGGGACGTCGGACGCGTAAGTGATCTCCACGAGCGGCATCGGGTCACCCTACTCGGCGCCGTCGTCCGCTGGGTGCCGTGCCTGAAGTCGGTTGAAGGCGGCCCCCGCCTCCGCGAAGATCACCGCCCATGGAGTTCTTCTGCTACCACCGCGACCGCACCGGCTCCCTGCCCCTGCGGCAGCAGCTCGCCGAGGCCCACTGGTCCTACATGGACCGCTACACGGCCGAACTGATCGCCCGGGGCCCCACCTTCGCGGACGACGGTGAGACTCCCACCGGCAGTGTCCACATCGTCGACCTGCCCGACCCGGCGGCGGCCCGGGCGTTCGCCTTCGACGAGCCGAACCAGCGGGCCGGGGTGTACCGCGATGTCCTGTTGAGGCGATGGCGGAATCTTCTCGGGCGGACGATGTGGGAATTCCCGGGCGGCCGGACCGGTGACGACCGGTATCTCGTTCTCGGGCTCGGCCCGGAGCAGGGCGCCGAGCTCGCCGTGCCCGGCGACACCGAGGACCTGATCGCCTTCGGTCCCCTGGTGTCGGACGACGGGATCCAGTGGCTCGGCACGGTGGCCCTGGTGCGGGCCCCCGATCCGCGGACGGCCCGTGCGGTGCTCGGCGGTCATGCCGAGACGGAGGTGCACGCCTGGGAGTTCGGCGGCCGGCGCTGAGGCTCGTCATGCCCGTCGCCGTCCCCATGCCCACCACCCCGCGGCGATCACCCCGAGCGCGACCGTCGCGGCTCCGGACGCCCCCAGTACCCCCCGAGGCCCGAGCGCCGCGGTGAGGGGGCCGCCCAGTGCCGTTCCCACCGGGGCCGCCGTCAGCAGTGCGGCTCCACGAGCCGCCAGGACGGTCGTCAGCCAGGCGGCCGGGGTGCGTTCCTGGAACAGGGTGAAGGAGAGGGCGGTGAAGGGGCCGTAGATGACTCCGCCCAGGGCGAAGCACAGGAGAGTCAGCCCCGCCGGTGCCCCGAAGCCGAACGGCAGGAGGGCCAGCCCCCAGCCCGCGACGATGCTCAGGGTCACCGGCCAGAGGGGGAGGCGTCGCAACGCCCCCGCCGTCAGGGCGCCCAGGACGGCCCCCACCCCGAACACCATCCAGTACAGGCCGAGCAGTCGGGCGCCCGCGTCGAGGTCCTTGGTCACGTGGAGGGGGAGGGCGACTTCCACGGGGCCGTACAGGAAGTTGAACAGCCAGGTCAGTACCAGTACTCCGAGGAGTTCGGGCCGGCTTCGGAGCAGTCGGAGGCCGTCCGCGGAGCGTCCGGCGTCGACCGGCGCGTCGGTTGTTCCGCCCGCCGCGTCGAGCCGTCCCACCTGCGCGGCGAGCACCGCGAAGGACAGCGCGTCGACTCCGATCAGCCAGGCGGGACCGGCCACGGACACCAGGAACCCGGCGATCGCGGGCCCGAGAATGATGGACGCCGACACGCTCGAACTGAGCAACGCGTTGGCGGCGAGCCGCTGTTCGGGTGGGAGCATCTGCGCGACCAGGGAGTAGCGGCCGGCCCCGCCCCACGCGTGCAGCACGGACGACCCCGCCAGCAGCACCACGTACAGCACCGGATGCAGCACCCCCAGCGCCCACGCCACCGGCACACACCCCAGCATCACCGCGCGCAGCAGGCTGTCCAGCACCAGCAGCCTCTTGGGTGCCAGCCGTCGCAGCCACCGCCCGAACACCAGCGCCCCGACCGCCCCCGGGAGCGCGTAAGCGGCCACCGCCGCCCCCACCACGAACCCCGCTTGCCCGTCCGGCGCGATCAGCACGGCCAGCCACGCCACCGCGACGACACTCATCCCGTCCCCGAGGTCGGACACCGCGAGCGCGGGCAGCAGCCGTTTGAACTCGCGGTGGGAGAACAGGGGGTGATAGGAGCGCGGGACGAGCCGGGCGGGGGAGAGGAGAGTCACCCGCCCACGTTACTCACATGATCCGCACAACGTCCCGTGTCTTCTTCGGGGCGACGGCGGTGACCCGCTCCCGCACTGTCGGAGGGCGCCGACCGGCGTGAAAGCGTTTGCGCCCGCATGCTCCTGACGTGATCGTGGCCCGTATGGATCATGAACTCGTCGAAGCCGCCGCCCATCTCGCCCGTACCCGCTGTCACGGTGAGAACCACACGATGGCGGCGGCGGGCCGGGCCCCCGACGGCCGGATCGTCACGGCGCTGAACGCCTATCACTTCACGGGTGGACCCTGCGCCGAACTCGTCCTCATCGGTGCCGCCGCGGCGCAGGGTGTGTACGAGTTGAGGACGATCGTCGCCGTCGGCGACCGTGATCGAGGGGTCGTCCCGCCCTGTGGGCGTTGTCGGCAGGCTCTTCTCGACTACTTCCCCGGCGTCGAGGTCATCGTGGGGGAGAGGGCCGTGCCGGTCGTCGACCTGCTTCCCGAGAGCTATGTCTGGGCCGACCACCAGTAGTTCAGCGTGTGGTGTCCATGGCGCGTTCTCGTTCCCGTGCCCCGTGAACCGGAGCAGTAAGCGGGGACGCTCCCCGATTGCCGTGCTATAAAGCGGGGAGAGTCTCCGGATACTGGTCCGGGCTCATGTCGAACGGAGTACGCCATGCCCCGCACTCTCGGACTCATCGGCAGCGGAAACATCGGATCCGCCCTCGCCCGCCTGGCCGTCGCCGCCGGCCTCGACGTCGTCCTCAGCAACTCCCGAGGCCCCGAGACCCTCGCCGGTCTCGTCGCCGAACTCGGTGACCGGGCCCGCGCCGCCACCCCCGCCGAGGCCGCCCGCGCCGGTGACCTGGTCGTCGCGACCATCCCCCTGTTCGCCTACGACAAGCTCCCCGTCGACGCCCTCGCCGGGAAGACGGTCCTCGACACCCTCAACTACTACCCGGCGCGCGACGGGCAGATCACCGAGCTGGACGACAACACCCTCACCAGCAGCGGCCTCGTGCAGCGCCTGCTCACCGGGTCCCGGGTCGTCAAGGCGTTCAACAACATCGGCGACCACCAGCTCGTCACCCTCGCCCGCCCCTCCGGCGCACCCGACCGCAGCGCTCTGCCCATCGCCGGTGATGACGACGACGCCAAGAAGGCCGCCGCCGAACTCCTCGATGTCCTTGGCTGGGACGCCGTCGACATCGGCACCCTCGACGAGAGCTGGCGCGTCGAGCCGGAGACGCCGGCCTATGTCCGGCCGTACGTCGGCGAGTCCCCGGAGGGCCTCTCCCTGGAGGAGTGGTTCGCCTGGACCCACGAGACCCCCGGCGTCACCGTCCCGGCCGCCCGGGTCCGCGAACTGGCCGACTCCGCCGTACGCGGCACGGCGGGCGGCGTCGTCCCCGCCGGATTCACCTTCCCCGCAAGGGCGTAGAACCCCGCGAGGGCCTGTGCTTCGATGCGGTGGTGACCACCGAGAACACCCCGACGATCCCACCCCGCGCACCCGAGGACGTCACCGCCTGCACCGAGGCCCTCGCGGCCGTCCACCACCACGACGGCTACCCCGTCAACTGGCCCGCCCATCCCGGCACATGGCTGACCCAGGCGTCCGGACTCGGCGCCTGGGTCGCCGTCCTCGACGGCCGCGTCGCGGGCCACATCGCCCTCGCCCCCGCGGGTGACGGCGACCTCGCGCCCGCCCACTGGGGCGACCCCGGCGGCACGGCCGTCGTCAGCCGCCTGTTCGTCGCTGTCCACGCCCGTGGCCACGGCCTCGGCGCGCTCCTTGTGCACCGCGCGACCGAGGAGGCCCACCGTCGCAACCTTCACCCGGTCCTGGACGTCGTCGCCACGGACACTGCCGCGGCGGGCCTGTATGAGCGCCTGGGGTGGAGGCGGCTGGCGACGGAGGAGCAGCGGTGGGGGCCGTCGCAGGTGGTGACGGTGCACAGCTATGCGGGGCCGGAACGGCTTGACGCCGTCGGATGAACGCGGGCCCGCCGCAACAGGCCCCACGCGTGCGTCGATGCTAGCCCCGCCGTCCCGGGCGGGCGGGGTGCGTCCCCGATCAGGTGAACGGTGGTCATCAGTTCCGGCCACTTCGACGGAGGCTTGGATCCGGGTGTCGGGGTGGCCGCACGAGAATCCTTTCAGCTGACGTTCGTGCAGGTCAGTGGGGTGTGGGGGATCGGCGTGGCTCTCGGAGAGCTGCTGCGGGGAATGTCCTGATCCCGGTGTCGGAGCCCGGGGACTGTCAGTGGCGGTGGAGAGGGTTCGGTCCACAGAGCACGTCCGGGTCGTCGTGGAGGAGTCCGGTGTCGTCGATGCTGTCATGCAATCCCCCGTTCGGGGTACGTCCGTTGCCCCGTCCCCTCGACGGGTGAATCGAACGGCCCACCGGCCCGACGGCACTTGCCGAAGCCGGGCGAAGTCGAACATGCACTCGACACGTCGCCCGGGACATCCCGTATCGCCCCTGTGATCAGGGGAGTTGTCCGGGTGCTCTGTCCGTTCCCCCTCGTCGAGGAGACGTCATGCGTCCTGTCCGCCTGCTCACCGCCCTTCATCCCGCGTTCGAAAATCCCCCCGCCCAGTCCGGCGCGGCGACCGCCTTCCGCCGCCCGGTCGACGCCCGCCGCACCCTGTTCGCCTCCGCGTCACGACCGTCATCGAGGTGGGGCGCATGACCGGGACGACCGCGTCCGCCGTCCTCGCCTGGGCGGCAGGCGCCCTCGGTGCCCGCCCCGCCGTCGAGGATGCCTCCCACAGCTCCCGCGTCTGGAGGCTCACCCTCCCGGCGGGCACCGGCTACTACCTGAAGATCTCCCCGCGCCCCCTGGCCTACGAACGGGAGACGCTCGCCCTGCGCCACGCCGCCCCGGCGCTCGGCACCGGCAGGGCCCCGTCCCTGCGGGCGTCCGACGCCCGGTACCTGGCCCTGCTCCTGACGGCCGTCCCCGGCCACCCGGTGGCCCGGCAGACGCTGACCCCCACCGAGGAGGCGCGGGCCCACCGCCAGGCCGGCACCCTCCTGGCCCGCCTCCACCACGCCGGCGACCTCTCCACGGCCCGCCGCAAGGAGGCCGTACAGGCGCTGCGCTCGGTGGCGGACGGCGCCGGAAACCACCTGCGCGAAGCCGCCCTGACGACACCCGAACGCACACTCGTCCGCGGCCTGACCGCCCGCCTGCGCACCCTGCCGCCCCTCCCGCTCGCCTTCGTCCACGGCGACGCCCGCGAGGACAACCTCCTGTGGTCCCCGGCCCACCGCCAGGCAGGCTGGATCGGCTTCGGACGCTCCCGGTTCGCCACCGCCGTGCAGGACTTCGTCCCCCTGGCCTGCACGACCTGGACCGACCGCCCCGACCTGCGCGCCGCGTTCCTCCAGGGCTACGGCCGCGACCTCACCCCCGAGGAGAAACAGGCCCTCGCCTGCCTCGCCGCCCTCGACGCGGTCACCTGCCTCTCCCACGGAGACCCCACCCGCACGGCCCGGGGCCGACGCACCCTGGACCGGCTGATGGCGGGGGTGTTCGCGTGACAACCACCCCGATCCCTCCGGCCCGTACGGAAGTTCCCCACCCGGCGCCGCCGCCGGAACTCGACTACAACGGCCGCAGGCACCGCCGTGCCATGGACGACGCGACCCTGCGGGACATGGCCCGCCGCATCCCCACAGCCCTCCTGCGGACGGTCCGCCTGGCCTGGGCGGCGGACCGGCACATGGTCGCCGCCGTCGCCGTCTGCCAACTCCTGTCCGGCATCGCCACGGCCGTCATGCTCGGCGCCGTCGCGAAGGCCCTGCCGCTCCTGACAGCCCCCGACCCGCGCGAAGGCCTCGCCCACGCGGCCCCGGCCCTGACCGTCGCCGTGGCCGCGATGGCCGTCGGCGCGGGCCTGTGGATCGTCGCCGACTGGGCCACCCGCCGCCTCAACCCGAAGATCGCCTCGGCCGCCGACCTCACCCTCGTCGACCTCCACATGCGCGCCGAACTCTGCGCCTACGACACGGAGGGCTTCCAGGACCGGGGCCAGGCCGCCGAGATCGGCGCCCTGCGCGCCGTGGACCTCGCGGACGACGCGAAGACCCTCACCAGCGCGCTCGTCCAACTGGCCTCCGCCGGGGCGGTCCTGACCTCCCTGCACCCCCTGCTGCTGGGCGTGCTGCTGCTGTCCGTCGTCCCGCGCGGGCTCGGCGGAGTGATCGCAGCGCGCGTCGACTACCGCGTCCATGACCGGACGATCTCCGCCCGCAGTGTCCGCGGCATGATGCGCTGGTGGCTGACCACGGCCGACCTGGCCGACGAACTGCGGGCCAACACCATGCGCCCTTACCTCCACTTCTGGTACCGCACGATGTGCGACCGCGTCGAGGGCCGCGAACTCGCCGCCGCCCGCCCCTACTTGCTGGTCACGGCACTGGCCGCGTCACTGGGCGGCCTGTTCACCCTCGGGATGTGGGCGTCCCTGGCGGGCCTGGTGCTCGCCGGGGCGATGTCGACGGCGCTCGCGGGCACCGCCGTCGTCGCCTCCCAGACGGCGGGCCGCGCCCTCAACTCGGTCGTCCGGTACAGCGCGGTGATGTTCCACCACGGCCTCTACCTCTCCGACTACCACGACTTCGTCGACGAGGTCCGCGCCGCCACCACCGCGCGGGGCCCCGAACAGGCCGCCCCGCCCCGGCAGATCCGCTTGGAGGGCGCCTCCTACACCTACCCGGGCAAGGACACCCTGGCCCTGCACCCGGTGACGCTCACCCTGAACCGCGGTGAGGTGGTGGCTCTTGTCGGTGAGAACGGCGCCGGGAAGTCGACGCTGATCCGGATGCTCACCGGGCTCACCGTCCCGAACGGGGGACGCGTCCTGTGGGACGACACCGACCTCGCCCGCACCGACGCCGAGTCCGTGTGGCGGCACGTCGGCCTCGTCCCGCAGAAGAACGGCCACTGGCCGCTGGCCGCCCGCGAGAACGTCACCCTCGGCCAGCCCCGCGAACACGGCGACGACCGGGTCTGGGACGCCGTCCGGCGGGTCGGCATGACCGAGGCGCTCAGCGCGCTGCCCGACCGGCTCGGCACGCTCCTGGCCCGGTCCGTGTGGGGCGGCCACGAACTCTCCGGCGGCCAGTGGCAACGCCTCGCCTGCGCGCGCCCTCTACCGCGAACCCGCCGTCCTCGTCCTGGACGAACCCACCAGCGAGATGGACGCCCGGGGCGAGCACACCGTCTTCCGTGAGCTGCGCGCCGGTGCCCCCGACCGGATCACGGTCGTCGTCACCCACCGCCTCGACAACGTCCGCATCGCGGACCGTGTGATCGTCCTCGACCACGGCCGGATCCGTGAGCAGGGGACCTTCGACGAACTGGTCGCCACGGAAGGGAGTTTGCTGGCGGAGCTTCACGCGCTCGCGCAGGAGCGTTGAGCTATGGGGCCGCGCTTGTCGGGCGCGGCCCCGTGTTCGGATTCTGACGGCCGGTGCGGTCACTGTCAGTCCTGGCCTGCCGTTGCGGCGAGGCTCTGCCGCAGGGACGTGAGGCGGGCGGTCTCCGCGGCAGGCGGTCCGCTATGACGCCGCTGAGCTCGCCGGGGGCGCGGTCGCAGGACTCCTCCGGGTGCCGGGGGAGGAGGTGGGCGCGCCGGCGGAGGTCTTCCAGGGGGAGGCCCAGGGACAGGAGGGTGCGGATGACGTGGACGCGGGCCACGTCGGCGGGGGTGTATGCGCGTTGGCCGGAGGGGGTGCGCGGTGGGGGAGGGCGGAGGCCGCGGGCCTCGTACAGGCGCAGGGCGCGTGGTGTGGTGCCGGCTCCGTTCCGTGGACCAGGGTGTGCGGGAAGCGGATGGCACCGGCCCGCAGCCAGTGGCCGAAGCGGGCCTCCCAATCCGCCTCGACGTCCGGGTGGTCCGTGCCGTTGTACCCGGCGACCGTGATGCCCCTGGTCAGCAGCCGGTACGTGTCGAGCACGGCCGGAGCGCTCCCGCTCGCGCGGTGCGGGGACAGCTGACCGTCCAGCGCGCCCACCAGGGCGAACCGGGCGCTCCTGGTGACCGCTTGGACGGCGGCCGTCACCTGTTCGCCGCCCACGCTGTCCAGGACGATGTCGATGCCGTCCGGCGCCGCGTCGGCGAGTTGCGGTCCGAGCGGGGCGGCTGTGCGCAGGACGACGGCGTCGTAGCCGAGTTCCCGTTCCAGCCGCCGGGCCTTGTCCGGTGAGCCGGTGCTGCCGATCACCCTGGCCGCGCCCAGCAGCCGGGCGATCTGGCCCGCCAGCGTGCCCACGGCACCCGCGGCGCCGGTCACGAACACGGTGTCGCCCTCGCGTACCTCAGCCGTCCGGGTCAGCGCGCCGTAGGGCGCGGAACCCTGGGCGAAGTGGGCCACCGGGCCGGGCAACGCCGTGCCCAGCAGCCCGCACTCGTCTGCCGCGGGCGTCGCGTACTTCCGCCGGCCCTGGAGGTGCAGCACCAGCCGCCCCTTCTCCAACGGCCTCTCGACCACAGGGCGAAGTCGTCCGGGGCCGGCAGCCCGCCGGGGCGGTGAGTCGTGGTCATGCCCGGACGCTGAGCCCTGACCCGTGGGTCAAGGTCAAGGCTCGGAGCGGGGGCCGACCTCACCATCGGATGTCTAGAGGTCGTTCGTGCCGGTGAGCGCCCCCTTGTGCCAGGCCGCCGTGAGTTCTGTGCGGGAGCGGGAGCCGGTGCGCTGGAAGAGGCGGGCCAGGCGTTGTTCGACGGTTTTGGGGCTGCAGGCCAGTTCCGTGGCGATCTGCCGGTTGGTCGCGCCGTCGCTCACCATCCGAACCAGTCTCAGGTCGACGTCGGTCAGCGTGGCGTGAGGGCGGCGCAGGCGCGGCACGGGGATGCCGCGACGCTTCGCGGTCCGCTGGACGGCGGTGCGGAACGGGCGCCCGAGGCCGAGACCGTGGGCGGTGCGCAGGGTCTCGGAGAGCCAGGAGCGGGGGTCGTCGGCGATGTCCGCCAGACAGAGACCGCTGACGACGCTCAGGTGCGCGTCGCCCCGGCCCTGGATCGAACGGTGGGCGGCCAGCGCGCTGTCCGTGTCGTGGTGGGCGATGCCCCGCGCGAGGAGGAGCGCCTCGCGGCTCATAGGGGTGGCCGCCTCCTCGTGCAGGGTCTCCAGTTCCTCCAGACTCCGGTGGACGGTGTGCGCCGCGCCGTCCTCGGCGGCGAGCGACAGGATGCGCAGCAGCACCCTCTCGACCCCGGCGAGCAGCCCGCTCTTGCGTGCCAGACGCGCATCCTCCCGGGCCCTCTCCAGCGCCGCCTCCGGCTCCCCGGACCCGTACCGGACGGCCAGCCGCGCCCGCGCCGCCAGCGGATGCGCGAGACCGTCGGGGACCAGGTCGAGCCACGCACGGGCACGCTCGACGTCCCCCCGCGCGCAGTGGATCTCCGCCGCGAGCGCCCGCGCCGTGTGCGAGACGCCCGCCGCCGCGTGCGTACGGCTGTGCACCTCGATACGACGGGCCGCCGCGAGCGCGCCGTCCCAGTCCCCCGCCAGATAGTCACGCACCATGCCCCGGTACCGGCCCGCGACGCTGCTCTCCTCCGTGACGTACCGGCCACCGAGGACGGCGGCGAGGGCGCCGGACAGGTCCGCGTAGGCGGCGGCGTCCCGCAGACGGCTCACCGCCTGCTCGTCGACCGCGTCGTCGGGCATGCTCTGCCATGCCCGGAACACCTCGTCGTGCCCGCCTGTCGCGGCCGTCAGCAGGTGCAGTTCGGCGGGTGACGGCAAGGGTGTGCGGACGTCGGTGCGGGGGGTTCGCAGGGGGGCCGACGGCGAGGGCGGCAGCGGGCCGATGCCGTAGAGGCCGCCGAGCGCCGCCAGCCGGGCCGCTGAGGGAAGCCGCTCCAGCGTCTCACGGCACAGCGGGACGGTGTCGTCCGCGTGGAGGGAGCGGTGTTCGTGGAGCGCCGCCCAGACCCAGGCCCCGGCGGCCGTCTCCAGTTCCGCCGGATCCCCGGCGTCCAGGCGGGCGCGCAGGGGCTCGCCGAGGGCGAGGAGGGCGTGGTGGTCGCCGTGCCGCAGGCTCAGGCCGGTCGCCTCGCAGAGCACGCCGGGGGTGCGCCGGTCCTGGGGCGAGAGGCGGGCGAGCGCGGCGGCGTAGGCGCGGGACGAGCGGGCCCAGTCGGTGCCGGCCTCCTCACGGGCCGCGGCCAGCAGCAGCGGCACCGCCAGGGCGTCGTCCAGGAGCGGCCCGGAGGCGGCGACGCGGTCGGCCAGCCTCGGGTAACTGCGGCCGGTGGCCTCCGCGCCGAGCTGCCCGGCCAGCTTCGCCACGTACCGGGCCGAGTTGCCCTGAATGTCCCGCCGCGTGGGCAGGAGGCGCAGGGCCGCCGCGAGCGCGGGGACCGCGAAGGACAGGCGGCCCTGCGGGCCGGCGGTCAGGACACGGTCCGAGATCAGGCGGTCCAGCGCGAATTCGAGGGCTCGCGCGCTCGCCGAGGGCAGCATCCGGAACGCGTCGTCGACGTACACGTCGGCGTGATCTAGCACGCGCGCCGTGACGATCGCCGTCTCGGTGAGGCTGCCGTACGGGACGACGTGGGGGTGGCCGAGGCCGAGGAGGAAGGCCTCCTCGGTGGTCAGCCGCAGGTGCTTCTCCGCGCGCGCGAGGTACATCCGGCCGTCGAGTTCCAGCAGGTCCTGCCCGTCCAGGGCGGCGAGGACCGACAGCATCGCGCGCGGGTTGCCGGCCAGAGTGCCCAAAGACCGTGACATGGCGTCCGCGAGCGCCGGATCGGCCGGACGGCCGAAACGCCGGGTGACCTGGAGGTCGACCAGCCTGGCCGCGTCCGCCGCGGACAGCGGAGACAGGACGTGCGTGTCGTCGGCCGCGGCCGACAGCTGCGCGCGGAGAGGGTCCCCGACAGGCCAGGCGCGGCCCGCCATCACCACCGGCACACCACGCGGCCGGAAGACCCGCAGCAGCATCCCCACCGCGTCCACGGCAGGCTCCGGCATGCCGTCGACGCCGTCCACGACCAGGGCGAGCGGCGTCCGGCGGGCCGCCAGCGCCAGCGCCTCCGAGAACGCGGCCAGCCCACTCACCCCGCCCACCCGCGCCGCACTCCGCAACTGCGACCACTCGGCGGGCGACAGCACCGTCAGCAGGCTGCCCGGGTCGGCCAGCGCCAGGCCGCTTCCCACACTGACGACCACGGAGTCCGCGCCGTCCCCGCCCTCGTCGTCCGTGTCCTCCCGGCCGAGCCGCAGCACAGCGGTGCCCGACCGGACCGCCGCGCGCAGGGCCTCCTCCAGGACCGCCGTCTTGCCCATTCCCGCCCCGCCGGTGACGAGCAGGACACGCGCCGCCTCACCGGTGGCTGCGAGGACGCCGGCCACCGCCCTGATGTCGTCTTCTCTGCCTACGACCACTTCGTGCACTCCGCCACCTCGCTCGTTCTCCTCGCCCTCGGGGGGAAAGACGCGAGACGATCATTTTCCGTTGCCTTTGCCAGACGGAAACGAACGGCCTTTGTGGCGAGGGGAGATGCGTGGGTGGCACCACCTCATGTTCTGGTGCCCGGCGTCACGTCGCGGAGCGCAGCACCAGCAAAGTGATCTCGCTGGGTGCGAAGACCCGGAACGGCGGGCCCCAGAAGCCGGTGCCCCGGCTGGTGTAGAGAAGGGTGCGGGCGCCGTGGCGGGTGAGGCCGGCGAGGGCGGGCTGGTCGAGGCGGACCAAGTGGTGGAAGGGCCAGATCTGGCCGCCGTGGGTGTGCCCGGAGAGCTGGAGGTCGACGCCGCCGGCCGCCGCCCGGTCGACGAACTTCGGCTGATGCGCCAGGAGCAGGACCGGCAGGCCGGGATCGGCGCCGTCCAGGGCCCCGGCGAGGTGGGCGCGATGGCCCGCCAGACCGGACGACTCGGCGGTGACGTCGTCCACACCCGCGACCACGAGCGTGTCGCCGCCGCGCTCCAGCAGCAGATGGCGGTTGCGCAGCGGCTCCCAGCCCAGCTCGTCCATCAGGTCGACCCAGCCCTGGGCCTCGCTGTAGTACTCGTGATTCCCCGTCACGTACACGCGCGCGTACGCCGCCCGCACGGTCGCCAGTGGGGCGGCCTGCTCGCGCCGCCGCTCCGCCGTGCCGTCCGCGATGTCGCCCGTGTGACAGACCAGGTCGGCCTCCAGGGTGTTCACCGTCTCGCACACCCGCGCCGACCAACGGGCGCGGTCGAGGGGCCCGTAGTGCGTGTCCGTGATCAGGACGACACGCAGGCCGTCCAGCCCCGCGCCCAGACGCGGCAGTCGCACATCGACCCGGCGCACGCGCGGCACCCGGCGGGCCTCGGCATACCCCCAGGCCAGCAGCGCGGCGGTCACGCCGAGGACGGCCCACGTGACGATCCTGGCCCGGTCCTGCCCGTCGCCCGCACCGGCCACGACCAGGGCGAGCCGCAGAAGGACGCCGAGCAGCACGGACCACGTGAACAGCACCCAGCTCGCGCCCAGCAGGGTGTCACCGACGATCGCCGCCCCGTCCTGCTGACGCCGCCCGTGCCCCCGCGCCATCGCCAGCGGCATCCCGACGAGACCGAGGACGAACAGGGCGGTACCGGCGAGCACGACAGGCAGCGGCCAGTGCTGGCCGGTGTGCAGGAGCACCCCGTACGGCACGGCCCACAGCAGGACGGGTGCGATCAGGGGGAGGTAGCGCAGCACACGGTGTAGCAGGCTCGGCGGTGCCGCTCCCGTTTCACCGTCGGTGGGCCGGGTGTCGCTGGTGTCGGTCACGCTTTCCCTCACATGCCAGGCTGCCGTTCCGCGCACTGTATCCGGTCGTCGGTGCGGCGAAGGGGCACCCTCCCCTGCGGGAGCTGTGAGACTGGGGGCCCTGGATCCGTGCCCTCTCAAGGGAGACCCGCATGCCTGAACTCCTTCGACTGGACGCCGAGTTGACCGGTCATCTCGCCCGGCCCTCGGGAGCCGGACCGTGGCCCGGTGTCGTGGTCGTCCACGAAGCCCTCGGCGTCGACGATGTGATGCTCCGTCAGGTCGAGCGTCTCGCCGGGGCCGGGTATCTCACGCTGATGCCCGACCTGTTCAGCCGGGGCGGCGTCCGCCGGTGTCTGGTTCCGACGATGCGGGCGTCGCTGTCCGGGCGGGGGCGCGCCTACGAGGACATCGAGGCGGCCCGCGCTCATCTCGCCGGACACGCCGACTGCACCGGCGCGGTCGGGATCATCGGCTTCTGCATGGGCGGCGCGTTCGCTCTGATGACCGCCGGGCGGGGGGACTTCGCCGCCGCGAGCGCCAACTACGGGATGCTGCCGAAGGAGTTGGACGCCGTTCTCGCCGGCGCCTGTCCCGTCGTGGCGAGTTACGGGGGCCGGGACTGGATGCTCAAGGGGGCCGCCGCCAAGCTGGAGGCCGCGCTGGACCGGGCCGGTGTCGTCCATGACGTCAAGGAGTACCCGGAGGCCGGTCACTCCTTCCTCAACGACGCCGAGGCTGGGCCTCGTCCGCTGCGGCCCCTGCTCCGGGTGACGGGCGTGGGGCCGCGCCCGGAGGCCGCTGCCGATGCCTGGCGGCGCATCGAGGCGTTCTTCGCGGCTCACCTCAGCGGCGGGGGCAAGGAAGCGGAGGGGTGAGGGGGCGACGGCTTCCTGCGCGCCCTGTGCCCCGACCACCCCTGAGTGGTCCCTGACTTGACCCGGAGATACCCCTGACAGGAGCACTGAACGATGGACCGATCACTTAGCGTGATGGCAGGGCTCGTTCCACGGGGAGGTTCCATGCTGGGGGCAAGAGGCGGATCGGCACTGCGGCGTATCGCCGAGGGGGGCACGGCCATGGTCGTGGCCGTGGGGGCCGTCATGGGCGTCAGCGCCGGGCTCGCCACCGCTGCGCCGGTCCGCGCGTCGCCGTCCGGCACCGGGGCGGCTCTGCGCTGGGCGCCGTGTGCCGACCAGGAGAGCCCGGGAGCCGAGTGCGCCGCGCTGTCCGTGCCGGTCGACTGGGCCCGCCCGGACGGGCCCCGGCTCGACCTGGCCGTGGCGCGCCGCAAGGCCACCGACCCCGGCGCGAGGGTCGGCTCCATGGTGTTCGGGCCCGGCGGGCCGGGGGACTCGGGGGTGGATCGGGTCGTGGGCGATATCAGCCGGTTCAGCCCGGAAGTCCGCCGCAGGTTCGACATCGTCAGCTTCGACCCGCGCGGAGTGGGCGGCAGCAACCCCGTCACCTGCTCGGGAGACCTGCTCGCCGAGCGGCCGTCACCGGAGATGAAGAGCCAGGCGGACTTCGAGGCGACCCTGGCGTACAACAGCCGCCTGCGCGCCGACTGCCGGGCCCGCACCGGCCCGGTGTTCGACCATCTCGACACCGCCCAGACGGTCCGGGACCTGGACGCCCTGCGCGCGGCCCTCGGCGAGCGGAGACTGACCTTCCACGGCAGTTCCTACGGCACGCTGCTCGGCGCACAGTACGCCGAGACGTATCCGCGCCGGGTGCGCGCGATGGTGCTGGAGAGCGTCATCGACCACAGCGTCGCGTCCACCCGCGAGTTCCTGCGAGCCGAGGCGGCCACGGCGCAGGACTCGTTCGAGGAGTTCGTGAAGTGGTGCGACGGCGCCGCCCGGTGCGCGCTGCGCGGCCGTGACGTCCACGCCGTCTGGCAGAGCCTGCTGGTCCGCGCCGGGCGCGGCGAACTGGAGGACCCGGGGAAGCCGGGCACCGCACTGTCCGCTCCGGACCTGGTCAACAAGATCGCGTTCCGGAAGTTCTACGGGCCTGACCACGCGGGCCTGGCCACGGTGATCGCGAGGATGGACGCGAGCGAGCCACTGCCCGTGTCGCCCACCTCGACCAGTCCGATGCCTCCGGCCGCCTCGCTCTTCTGCGCGGACTGGCACCTCCCGATACGCGACTACCAGGAGTACGCCTCCCTCGTCACCATGATGAGGACGACCGCGCCCGACCTGCCGTACCTGCTGCCGCTCCACATGGTGGCGGCGTGCCTGGGCGCGCCGACCGCCAACCCGCAGCACCCTCTGGACGCGCGCGGCGCCCCACCGGTCCTGCTGTCCAACGCGCTGCACGACCCCGCCACCGGCTACCCGTGGGCCGTCTCGGTGACCCGGCAACTCGGCCGCAGCGGCACGCTCCTCACCTACGAGGGCCAGGGCCACGGCAGCGTCACCAGGAACCCGTGCATGCAGAACGCCGTGGACGACTACCTCACCGACCTGACGGTTCCCCCTCGGGGCACCCGCTGCCCCGCCACCGAGCCCGGTGCCGCGGTACACCCGTCACGGGACGACGGCGAACGCGACGCCACGTAAGGAGGCCGCCGTCAACGGGCGGCC
>DATCQX010000604.1:0-3969 GCA_036569285.1 Streptomyces sp. | reverse complement strand
CGCGTCCTTGTGCAGGTAGCCGCGGGCTCCGGCGGCGACCGCGAGGGCCACGCCGTCCAGGTCCTCGGCGACGGTGAGCATGATGATGCGCGCACCGGGGTCGGCGGACAGCAGCCGCCGTACGGTCTCGACGCCGCCCAGGCCGGGCATGCGTACGTCCATCAGGATCAGGTCCGAGCGGTCCGCGCCCCAGCGGCGGAGGACTTCCTCGCCGTTGGCAGCAGTGGTCACGCGCTCGACGCCGGGCACGGTCGCGACCGCGCGGCGCAGCGCCTCTCGGGCGAGCGGGGAGTCGTCGCAGACGAGGACGGAAGTCATGGCCGCCCTCCGCAGCTGATGCGCGTCACCTTGTGCCTCCAGGCTGGTACGTATTCACCTGTGCGGTCGACCGGCTCGGACACCCGCCCGAGCTTTTGTGTTTTCAACCGCCTCCGTCACTCTCAACGATGGTCACTCGAAAGAGTTACGGGGCTGCGTAGCCTCTTCGGCACTCTACGTGAGGGTGCTCGCGCGGTGCAGACAGGCGCAACGGACCCTCGCCGTTTCATCACAACCGGCGCCCCATTTGGACCCTTTTCTTCCCTTTCAGTGGTGTCTGAGGCTAGATTCGCAATGAGTCATATTTTCATCTCCTTAGATCGTAGTTGTACGGTCCATAGGCACCGTATCCGCTCAGCACGGCTACAAGGGGTCACGCAATGGCAGATTTCTCCCGCCTTCCCGGACCGAACGCGGACCTGTGGGACTGGCAGCTCCTCGCTGCCTGCCGCGGGGTCGACAGCTCGCTCTTCTTCCACCCGGAGGGCGAGCGCGGGGCAGCCAGGAGCGCTCGCGAGAACTCGGCCAAGGAGGTCTGCATGAGGTGCCCGGTCCGCGCGCAGTGCGCGGCGCACGCACTGGCGGTGCGTGAGCCCTACGGCGTGTGGGGCGGACTGACCGAGGACGAGCGCGAGGAGCTGATGGGGCGGGCACGCAACCGCCTCATCACGGCGGCGGTCGAGACGGCCGCCGTATCGAACACATGAAGGAACGTTTCTCCTGAGGAGAGGGCCACACCGGTCTGATCCGAGGACCGCACCGGAGGGTCACGGGGCACGCGCGCGTGCCCCGACTCACCGCCGCACCACCTCACCGCCGTACGACGGCCCGCTCCAACTCGTCCAGCGTCGCCGCCACCGCAGGCACCCGGGCGAGGTCGGGCAGCGTGAGCGCGACGACCTCGCGCCGGACGGCGGGTTCCAGCACCAGCGCGCGTACGCCACGCGGCCGAACGGACGTCAGGGCCAACCGGGGCAGCACCGCGACCCCGAGACCCGCGGCGACCAGGCCGACGACGGAAGGGTGGTCGTCGGTCGCGAAGTCGATGCGCGGGGTGAACCCGGCGCTCTCGCACGCCTGGACCAGTTGGCGGCGGCAGCGCGGGCAGCCCGCGATCCACGGCTCGTGCGCGAGGTCGCCGACCCCGACGGACGCCCCGCGCGCGAGGGCGTGCCGTTCCGGTACGAGCGCGACGAGCCGGTCGGTCAGCAGGGGCCGCACCACGAGGTCTGCCCACTCCTCGGCGTCGGCGGCGGCGTTCTCGTACCGGAACGCCAGGGCCACGTCGCAGTCGCCGTCGCGCAGGAGGGTCACCGAGCGCGGGGGTTCGGCCTCCTCCAGGTAGACGCGGGTGCCGGGGTGGGCGGCGCGCAGGGCGGCCAGCGCGGTGGGCACCAGCGTCGAACCGGCGCTGGGGAAGGAGACCAGGCGGACCCGGCCGGCGCGCAGTCCGGCGATCGCCGCGATCTCCTCCTCGGCGGCCGTCAGCCCGGCGAGGATGCCGGCGGCGTGCCGCACCAGGGCCTCGCCCGCCTCGGTCAGCCGGGTCTCGCGTCCGCCGCGCACCAGCAGCGGGGTGCCGACGGCGGCCTCCAGCGCCTTCATCTGCTGGCTGACGGCCGGCTGGGTGCAGCCGAGGGCGCGGCCGGCGGCGGAGAAGGAACCGGTGGTGGCGACGGCGCGCAGAACGCGCAGGTGACGGGGTTCGAGCACGGGGGCGAGCATAGCCTTGGCCATAAGTAGCTCTTGGGTATGACAGCCGAAAGTATCTCGACTCTTTGAGATCGGGCGGCCTACCGTGGACGCATGAAGGTTCTGTCCGTGAATGCGGGGCGCTTGGCGCCCGTTCCGTACACCGATCACCCCGAGGGGCTGACCGGCATCGACAAGCGTCCGGTGGCGGGGCCGGTGCGGGTGTCGGCGCCGGGGCCGAAGGGGACCGGCGGAAGCGGTGTCGCCGGGGACGAGATCGCCGAACTGCGCCATCACGGTGGGAACGACCAGGCGGTGTACGCGGTCGCGCGGGAGGATCTCGACGCCTGGGAGCGCACCCTGGGCCGGCCGCTGGCGCCGGGGGCTTTCGGTGAGAACCTCACGACCGAGGGGGTGGACGTGTCGGGGGCGCTGATCGGGGAGCGCTGGCGGATCGGCGCGGACCTGGTCCTGGAGGTCACCTCCGGGCGGATTCCCTGCCTCACCTTCCAGGGCCATATGGGCGAGAAGCAGTGGGTCAGGCGGTTCACCCGCGAGGGCGCGCCGGGCGCCTATCTGCGGGTGATCGAACCGGGTGAGATCCGCGCGGGCGACCCGCTGGAGATCGTCCACCGCCCGGGTCACGACGTGACGGTCGCGGTCGCGTTCCGTGCGGTGACCACCGAGCGGGAGCTGCTGCCGCGGCTGCTGGCGGCGGGGGACGCGCTGCACCCGGAAGGGAGAGAGCAGGCGCTGGAGTACGTGGCGAAACACGGCGGCTGACATGACGTCAGGACCGCTTTGTCCAGAGCGGCGGACGGAGTGTCACCAAGCCGTTGCCGCCGGGTTCGCCGGGGTGGGAAGAGGCCATGGGGAGTAGGGACGCGCGTCCTTCGGCCGCCTACGCTTCAGCCATGACAACGGCTCTGATCACAGGATCGACCGCGGGGATCGGTGCCGCGTTCGCGCGGCGGCTCGCCGCTGACGGGCACAACCTGGTGCTGGTGGCGCGCGACACGAAGCGGCTGCGCGAACAGGCGACGGAACTGCACGACCGGCACGGCATCGAGGCGGAGGTGCTCACCGCGGACCTCTCCGAGGACGCCGGCATCGAGGCGGTCGCCGCCCGGCTCGGGGACCGCAAGAACCCCGTCGACCTGTTGGTGAACAACGCCGGTTTCGGTAACAAGGGCCGTTATCTCGACGTCTCCATGGCGGACGAGCTGAAGATGCTGAAGGTGCACTGCGAGGCCGTCCTGCGGCTGACCTCCGCCGCCGCCGAGGCGATGCGTGAGCGCAGGCGCGGTGGCGTGGTGAACGTCGCCTCGGTCGCCGCCTTCCTCCCGCGCGGCACCTACGGCGCGTCGAAGGCGTGGGTCGTCCAGTTCACGCAAGGGGCGGCCAAGGACCTGGAGGGCAGCGGCGTCCGGCTGATGGCCCTGTGCCCCGGCTTCGTCCGTACCGAGTTCCACGAGCGGGCGGGGATGGGCACCGACAACATCCCGGGCTGGATGTGGCTGGACGCCGACAAATTGGTGACCGCGGCGCTTCAGGACCTGGCCCGGGGCAGGACGGTCTCCATCCCGGACCCCCGGTACAAGGCGCTGATGGGGGTCGTGAAGCTGACGCCCCGGGCGCTGCTGGGCGGGGTCTCCTCGAAGACGGGGCGTAAGTACGGGCCGCAGTAGGAGGGGGCGTCTCCATGGCGCCGATGCGAGTGCCTCTCCCCCGTTCCGCGGGGTCCGTGAACGGCCGAAGCCCGGCACCCCCGTGAAGGGGTGCCGGGCTTCGGTGTGGCTCGCGTGAGCGAATCAGTGGGAGTGACCGTGGGAGTGACCCGCGGCGGCCGGCTCCTCCTCTTCCTTCTTCTCGACGACCAGGGTCTCGGTCGTGAGCAGGAGGGAGGCGATGGAGGCGGCGTTCTCCAGGGCGGAGCGGGTGACCTTGACCGGGTCGATG
>DATCQX010000603.1:0-6210 GCA_036569285.1 Streptomyces sp. | reverse complement strand
CAGCGCCACCTTCATGTTGCCGCTGCTGTCCAACGCGTACATCCCGGTCGACAACCTGCCGGGCTGGCTGCGGACGGTCGCGGAGTGGAACCCGATCAGCGCGGTGACGACGGCGCTGCGGGACCTGCTGGGCAACGCGCCCGTCCCGGAGGGCGCGGCCTGGCCCGTGGCGCATCCGATCGCCGGGTCACTGCTGTGGTGCGCCGTACTGATCGGGGTGTTCGCACCGGCGGCGGTACGGCAGTACGGGCGCGTCACTCGGTGAGGGGGCCAGAGCCGGGGTGGGGCGGCATCGGGTGGTCGGGTACTACGGGGCGCCCTTGAGGGTGGTCGGGGTATTACGGGGACGCCCTTAGGGGTGGCCGGGGTCGGGGAGTGTTCCGGCTTCGGGTGAGCGGACCCTCGTCGCTGTCGGGCGGTGAGGGGTGAGGCACCCGCGCTCGGGGTGCGCCCGGCTCCGCCGCGTGCCGTGGGGATGACGGACGGCGGGGAACACGGCCGGGCGTTGGCCGCCCGAGCGCGGGTCTTTCAAGGTCGTGAACGGTTCGGCCGCGAGCGGCCCGGCACCGTGGCGGTACCGGCCGTGGGCGGCTCAGTGCCTGCGGCTGCCGAAGAGGGTGCGCCGGAGCCTGCGGAGCGGGGCGAAGAGCGAGACGCGGCTCACCCGCCGGCCCTGGTCGCTGGGCTGGTGCCTGGTGTCGCGCGCGGTCAGCTCCAGCATGAGCGAGGTCGCCTCGACCGTCTCCCGCTGCGGTATGGCGGGGCCCGCCAGCACCGAGAGATGGCGGTCGAGGCGCGAACTGGTCGCGCTGCTACCGCATGTGATCGCAGGGACCCTCGCCCTGCTTCGCATCGTTATCTGTTCCATCGTCACTCCCCACCCGTACGAGTCCACCCGACCCCGGGCAGGGTAACCCTATCTCCCCCGGGGGTCACGCGTGTATCGCGTTCACAGGATTGACCTTCCCCGCAAGGGGGTTGACGACTCCCCCGCGATTACTCTCCGAATCCAACAGATTTCAGGGCGAGTTGGACAACTGGCTGCGAAGTGGGCTGAGGTGACCCGCCGGCGGGCTCGACCGTCACTGCGAGTGACGTCGCGTCGGCGTCGAGACCGGTCGCCACCAAGGGCGTGTCGCCGGCGAAGAGTCCGAGCGAACGAGGCTGCACATCCGGCCGCATGAGCCAGAGTTGGTGCACCTGCCCGCCGGTCAGCCCGCCGTATCCCCGCAGCGTGACGATCGCCTCACCCTCCTTCGCCGAGGCGATCACGCCGATGCTGCGCCCCTGCGCGTCCCGCCCGTTCCCGGCGCGTGCGTCCGGCGCGGACAGCACCTGGGCGATGTCCCGGGCGCGCGCCTCGGCGTCGTCCAACTGGTCCTGCGTACGGCTGGTTTGGACCGCGAAGAGAGCGGCGACGACGAGGGCCGCGGCGGCGGTGATCGTCGCGAACGGGACGAAGAGCGGACGGCGCGCACGCGGAGCGCGCGCGGCACGGGAGCGTGCGGGCGGCGGCTGCGCGCCCCAGACGTGCGGCGGAAGCTGTGGTGCGCGCTCCGGAGCGGTACGCGCCCCCCGCGCACTCTTCGCCCCCAACGCGCCTGCCGCGCCCGGCTGTTCCTGCGGAGTCACCTGGACGGCGGCCAGCACCCGGTCACGCATCGCGGCCGGCGCCGGTGCCGCCGTCGACCAGGCGAGCCGTACGGCGTCCTCGGCGAGGTCGCGGACCTCGGCGGCGCAGGACGCGCAGGACCGCAGGTGCTTCTCGAAGCGGCGGCGTTCGTCGCCGTCGAGGGCGTCGAGGGCGTAGGGGGCGGCCAGCGAGTGGAGGTCGCCCCTGCCCAGCAGACGGTTCAGGACGCTCATACGGCACCTCCCAGGCAATTGCGCAGCCGCGTGAGCCCGTCGCGCATCCTCGTCTTCACCGTGCCCAGCGGCAGGGAGAGCCGCTCGGCCACTTCACGGTATGTGTAGCCGTCGTAGTACGCGAGAGTGACGGACTGCCTCTGGAGCGTCGTCAGCCGGCCGAGGCAGCGGCGCACCCACTCCCGCTCCATACCCGCCTCGACCTCCTCCGAGACCTGGTCGAAGGCGGGGTTGTGGGTGCGCAGGGCCTCGCGCTGCTCGCGCTCGCCCGCCGCGCGCACGCTGCGCACCCGGTCGACGGCGCGGCGGTGGGCGAGGGTGAGGATCCAGGACAGGGCGCTGCCGCGGGCCGGATCGAAGGTGGCGGCCGAGCGCCAGCACTCCAGCAGCACTTCCTGAGCCACCTCCTCCGACTGCGACGGATCGCGCAGCACGCGCCGTACGAGACCGAACACCGGACCGGAGACCAGACCGTACAACTGCTCGAAGGCCCGCTGGTCCCCTCGCGCCACGAGCACCAGCAGCTCGTCCGCCTCCATGCGGTTCCCCTCTCCCCGGCCGTGGCCGCAGCCGGGCCGTCCCGTCACACCAGGCACTCGCACGCGCACACACCTCCGGTGGAAGTACGGACGCGCGGGCCGGAAACGCGGGTTCGAACCCAAAATAAATTTTTTTCCGATCGACCAATCCGAACAGGCCCTCCGCTCCGTATACCCGTCCGTCAAGCAAGTTGGGACCTCAGGACGGACGGCATGACGACACCTAACTTCCGGAGCGCCGCAGGGCGCAGGAGCATCGCGACCCTCATCTGCGGCGCGCTGGCCGCAGGCGGCCTCAGCGCCGCCTCCGTGGCCCTGCTGGAACCGGGGGTCGCCGCTGCATCCAGCCACCGCGAAGCCCCGCTGATCTCCGGCACCCCGCAGTACGACAACACCGACGTGTACGCGTTCGTGAGCCCGGACCACCCGACGACCACGACCCTCATCGCGAACTGGATCCCGTTCGAGGAGCCGGCCGGCGGCCCGAACTTCTTCCCGTTCGCCGAGGACGCGCAGTACGACCTCAACATCGACAACGACGGTGACGCGCGCCAGGATCTGACGTTCCGTTACACGTTCAAGACGCACGTCAAGAACAAGAAGACGTTCCTCTACAACACGGGTGCGGTCGAGAGCCTCGACGACCCCGACCTGAACGTCACGCAGACCTACAACCTGGAGCTGATCAAGCTCAAGAAGGGCAAGGTCCAGCAGAAGACGAGGATCGCCAGCAACGTGCCGGTGGCGCCGTCGAACGTCGGCAAGGCGTCCATGCCGAACTACGCGAAACTGCGCGACCAGGCGATCTACAAGCTCTCCAACGGCGCGAAGACCTTCGCCGGCCAGGCGGACGACCCGTTCTTCCTGGACCTGCGCGTCTTCGACCTGCTGTACGGCGGGAACCTCTCCGAGGTCGGCAACGACACCCTCAAGGGCTACAACGTCAACTCCATCGCCCTCCAGGTGCCGAACGACATGATCCGCCAGGCGTCGCACCAGCCGATCGTCGGCATCTGGTCGACGACGCAGCGCAAGAACGCCCGCGGCTACTTCGAGCAGGTCTCCCGGCTCGGCAACCCGCTGGTGAACGAAGTCGTCAACCCCATCAAGGACAAGGACAAGTTCAACGCGTCCGAGCCCAAGGACGACGGGCAGTTCCTGAAGAACGTCACCAACCCCGAACTGCCCAAGCTCATCGAGGCGATCTACAAGATCAAGGCCCCGGCGGAGCCGCGCAACGACCTCGTCGACGTGTTCCTCAAGGGCGTCAAGGGCCTCAACCAGCCGCCGTACGTGACGCCTTCGGAGCAGCTGCGGCTCAACACCTCGATCAAGCCCACCGCGAGCCCGAAGCGGCTCGGTGTGCTCGACGGGGACAACGCGGGCTTCCCGAACGGCCGTCGCCTCACGGACGACGTGATCGACGCCGCGCTCCAGGTCGTCGAGGGTGAACTCGTGGGCTCCAAGAACGACTTGGGCGACGCGGTCGACAAGAACGACAAGAACTTCGAGAAGTCCTTCCCGTACGTCGCGCTCCCGACCGAGGGGTCGCGCGGTCCCGTCGCCAAGGGTGTCAGCGGCGGCAACGACGTCCGCAGCCAGCTCGGCGACGCCCTTCAGCCGACGGGCGCTTCGGGTTCCGAGAACAACAACACCCTGATCGCGGCCTCGGCCGGGGCCGGTGCGGCCGGGGTTCTGCTCATCGGCGGCGGCCTCATGTGGTTCCGGGGCCGGCGGCGGACGTACTGACGCCCACGCAGTGACCGGGTCGGCCGGGGAGCCTCCTGCAACTCCCCGGCCCGCCCCACAGACCGGCGCGGCCCGGGTCCTTCCATCCCCCACGGACCGGGCCGCGCCGACCGCAGGAAGACCGAGAGCGACCGAGGAGAGGGCATGGCCCCGCGCACCGACAGCGGCGAACCGGACCGGACGGACTCCGGGCACACCCCGGAGTCCACCGACGAGCCGAAGGGGCGGCGGCCCGAGGGAAGTTCACCGCAGGACGAAGCGGCACCGACACCCACGGCCGCCCTGACGGGGGCCAACTCCTCGGCGCCAGTCGCTTCTTCGGATCCGGCGTGTGCCGCTGGTCCGGAGAACTCGGAGGGGACGACGGCAGGCGAGGGCGAGCGGGGCGACACCGGGGCTCGGGGGGACGGTTCCACGGAGGAGACCGGCCAGGTGGAGAGGGCCGGCTCGGCGGAGAAGGCAGGCTCGGCGGACGGGACGGTTTCGGTGGACGAGACCGGATCGGCGGACGTCGACACGGGCCCGGCGGAAGACTCCGCGGACGCCGCGCCTCCAACCGCCCCCGCTTCGGCTTCGGCTTCGGCTTCGGCTTCGGCTTCGGCTGAGCCCAACTCCGCTTCCGCCTCGACCACTTCGCCTGACCCCAACTCCGGCACCCCCTCCCCTACTTCAGCCGCTGAAACCCACCCCGAATCCCCCGCCCCCGAAGCCTCGGCCCCGGACACCCTCGACGCCCCCGACCTCGACCCCCGAGTAGCCGCCGTCCGCCGCGCAGGCGCCGCAGGCCGACGCTGGCGGTCTGTCCAACTCGGTGCCTGCGCGGCGATGTTGGCCGTGGCACTGACCAGTGGGGCGATCGTGTTCGGGGCGATGAAGGACGGGAGCGCGGCCCCGGTCGCGACGGCGGCGGCCGTCTCCCCCGGTCTCCTCAACAGTGGGGACATCGACAGTGCGATCACCGCGCTACAGGCCCATCTCCGCGCCCAGCCGAGGGACTTCGGCAGCTGGGCCACCCTCGGACTCGCCTATGTGGAGCAGGCCCGCACGAAGGGCGACCCCTCCCGCTACCCGCAGGCGGAGAAGGCGTTCGCGAAGTCTCTCGAACTCTCCGCCGGCAACGGCCAGGCGCTCGCGGGACGCGCGGCCCTCGCCGCCGCCCGGCACGACTTCCCCGGCGCGCTGAAGTACGCGGACCAAGTCCTCAAGGACAACCCGTACAACGAGCGCGCCCTCTGCTCACGTATCGACGCCCTGGTCGAACTCGGCCGCTACGACGATGCGTTGACGGCGGCGGAGACGGCGGACACCCGCCGCCCCGGCGTCCCGGTCTTCACCCGCTACGCGTACGTCCAGGAACTGCGCGGCGACGTCGCGACCGCCCGGCGCGTCCTGGAGCAGGCCCTCGCGAGCTCGACGGCGAAGGGCGACATCGCGTACGTCGCCAGCCAGCTCGGCCAACTCGCCTGGAACCAGGGCGACTACGCGACCGCCCTCACCGACTACGCCCGCGCCCTCGCCGCCGACGAGAACTACCTCCCGGCGCTGGAGGGCCGCGCCAAGGCCCAAGCGGCGAGCGGCCAACAGGCCGAGGCCGTCAAGGGGTTGGAGACGGTCGTCGCCCGCTACCCGCTCCCTGGCCCGCTGGTCGAACTCGGCGAACTCTACGAGGCGCGCGGTGCGGACGGCGACAAGACGAAGGCCGCCGACCAGTACGCCCTGGTCGACGCCTGGACGGCGCTGGCCCGCGCGAACGGCGTGAACGCCGACCTCGACACGGCCCTCGCGGCGGCCGACCACGGCGACAAACAGGCGGCACTGCGCGCGGCGCAGGCGGAGTGGCAGCGCCGGGAGACCGTCCACACGGCGGACGCCCTCGCCTGGGCCCTGCACGTCAACGGCCGTGACGCGGAGGCCCTTCCGTACGCTAAGCGGGCCACCGCGACCGGTTACCGCAACGCGTCCTTCCTCTACCACCAGGGCATGATCGAGAACGCGACCGGCGACAAGGCCAACGCCCGCGCGCACCTCGCCAAGGCCCTGCGACTCAACCCAGGCT
>DATCQX010000602.1:0-6077 GCA_036569285.1 Streptomyces sp. | reverse complement strand
CCCTGGAAGCTCAGCGGCGGCGAGGCGTCCGTCAACGCGACCGGCTGGAACGCGGCCGGCGGCTACGGCGTCGTCTGGGTCCCGTCGATGCGGATGGTCGTCAACCTCGCCGACTTCGACAAGTCGAAGTGGATCAACCTCTCCGGCGCCTCCGGACACGCCTTCAGCGCCCACTACACCGACCAGACCGGCAAGTGGGCCAACGGCGAACTCCTCGACTGGTCCTTCACCTCGAAGTCCGTCGACGACAGCACGAGCGACACCCTGACCCTGAAGCCGTGACCGTCACCCGCGATTGACGAAAGGGGCCCTCCGCGCGGAGGGCCCCTTTCTCATGTCACGTGTCCCGCGCTGTGCGTCGGTACGCATGCGTTACGACGGCACTGTCCCGTACCGACGCACCCTCGACGGCGTCACCACCGCGTGCACCGGCCGGTCGTGCCCCTCCGCAGGCACCCGCTCGACGACCTCCCCGTCGTACAGCAGCACCACCAGCGCAGCCGTCGCCCCCGCCCGCTCCAGCCGGGCCAGCACCCGGTCGTACGACCCCCCGCCGCGCCCCAGCCGCATCCCGCGCGCGTCGACCGCGAGACCGGGCAGCAGGACCACATCGGCGCCCGCCACGGCGTCCGGGCCGAGCCGCTCCCCGGAAGGCTCCAGCAGAGCCATCCGCGCCCCGTGCCGGACACTCGCCAACGAGCCCTCGCCGCCGTACACCCCCCAGTCCAGATCGTTGTCCGGCAGCAGCGCGGGCAGCAGGACGCGCACGCCCCGCGCGCGCAGCGCGTCCAGGAGCGCGCGCGTGCCGGGCTCGCTCCCGACGGAGACGTACGCCGCCACCACGCGCGCGTGCGCCAACTCCGGCAGCTCCAGCGCGCGTTCCGCGAGGGCGGCGGCCGATTCCCGCAGGTCGTCCGGGGTCAACTCGGCCCGCGCGGCGAGGAGTTCCCGCCGCAGCTCCCGCTTTCCGGACGCGTCCGGGCCGCTCGAAAGGCTCATGCACCACTCCGCACTGTCTTGAATGCGCTCATATGAGCATCCGTTCTCCGGTGTCACAGATTCCGCACAAGAGCACCGGATAGGGTGACCGCCATGACTCAGTCCCACCCCAGGATCAGCAAGGCTGTCATCCCCGCGGCCGGTCTCGGAACCCGGTTCCTGCCGGCGACGAAGGCGACTCCCAAAGAGATGCTGCCGGTCGTGGACAAGCCCGCGATCCAGTACGTGGTCGAGGAGGCCGTCGCCGCCGGACTCGACGACGTCCTCATGGTCACCGGCCGCAACAAGCGGCCCCTGGAGGACCACTTCGACCGCAACTACGAACTGGAGTCGGCGCTCCAGAAGAAGGGCGACGCCGCCCGGCTCGCCAAGGTCCAGGAGTCCAGCGACCTCGCGACGATGCACTACGTGCGCCAGGGCGACCCCAAGGGACTCGGTCACGCGGTCCTGTGCGCGGCCCCGCACGTCGGCAACGAGCCGTTCGCGGTCCTCCTCGGCGACGACCTGATCGACCCGCGCGACCCCCTGCTCCAGCGGATGATCGAGGTCCAGGAGCAGCACGGCGGCAGTGTCGTGGCCCTCATGGAGGTCGCCCCCGAGCAGATCCACCTCTACGGCTGCGCGGCCGTCGAGCCCACCGCCGACGCCGACGTCGTCGAGGTCACCGGCCTCGTCGAGAAGCCGGACCCCGCGGACGCCCCGTCGAACTACGCGATCATCGGCCGCTACGTCCTCGACCCGGCCGTCTTCGGCATCCTGCGCACCACCGCCCCCGGCCGCGGCGGCGAGATCCAGCTCACCGACGCCCTCCAGCAGCTCGCCCAGGACGAGACGGCCGGAGGCCCCGTGCACGGCGTCGTCTTCAAGGGCCGCCGCTATGACACCGGGGACCGCGGCGACTACCTGCGTGCCATTGTCAGACTCGCGTGCGAACGTGAAGACCTGGGCCCGGACTTCCGGACCTGGCTCCACCGTTACGTCACCGAGGAGTTGCAGCCGAGTTGAGCACCGCCGCACCCAGCCCCGCCGCCCAGGACCGCCGCTGGTCCGTGGCCGAGCACCTGGCGGACGTCCTCGCGACCGTCCGCCCCCTCGAACCCATCGAGCTGCAACTCCTGGACGCCCTCGGCTGCGTCCTGGTCGAGGACGTCACGGTCGCGGTCTCCCTCCCGCCGTTCGACAACAGCTCCATGGACGGGTACGCGGTCCGGGTCGCGGACGTCGCGGGCGCCGGCGAGGAGTTCCCGGCCGCCCTGGAGGTCGTCGGGGACGTCGCGGCGGGGCGGCAGGCGGGACTGCTCCAGGTCGGCCCGGGACAGGCCGCCCGCATCATGACCGGCGCCCCTCTGCCGCCCGGCGCCGAGACCGTCGTCCCCGTCGAATGGACCGACGGCGGGCTCGGTGCGGGGCCGGTCGGTTCCATGCGGGCGCACAGCCTCGCGCCGGAGGGCGCGTCCGGGCAGGTGCTCGTGTACCGGCCCGCGGAGGCGCGCGCGCACGTACGCGCGCAGGGCAGCGACGTCCGCGCGGGAGACCGCGCGCTGAGCGCCGGGACGGTCGTCGGGCCGCCGCAGATCGCGCTCCTCGCCGCGATCGGCCGCTCCACCGTGCGCGTGCGCCCGCGCCCGCGCGTGGTCGTCGTCTCCACCGGCACCGAACTGGTCCAGCCCGGCGAGGAACTGGCCGACGGCCAGATCTACGACTCCAACAGCTTCGCCCTCACCGCCGCCGCCCGCGACGCCGGGGCGATCGCCTACCGGGTCGGCGCGGTCGCCGACGACGCCGAGACGCTCCGCTCCACCATCGAGGACCAACTGGTGCGCGCCGACCTCCTGGTGACCACCGGCGGGGTCAGCGTCGGCGCGTACGACGTCGTCAAGGAGGCCCTGTCGTCCGTCGGCGACGAGGACGAGGCGGGCAGCGGCGTCGACTTCCGCACGCTCGCGATGCAGCCCGGCAAACCCCAGGGCTTCGGCACGGTCGGCCCCGACCACACCCCGCTGCTGGCCCTCCCGGGCAACCCGGTCTCGTCGTACGTCTCCTTCGAACTGTTCGTCCGCCCCGCGATCCGCGCCCTGATGGGCCTCCCGGACGTCCACCGGCCCACCACGCGCGCCAGGCTCACCGCCGACAAGCCCCTGACGTCCCCGGCGGGCCGCCGCCAGTTCCTGCGCGCCACCGTCACCGACGGCACCGTCAGCCCCGTCGGCGGCTCGGGCTCCCACCTCGTCGCCGCCCTGGCGCACGCGGACGCGCTGATCGTCGTCCCGGAGGACGTCGAGCGCGTCGAACCGGGCAGCGAGGTCGAGGTCGTCCTGCTCGGCTGATCCGGCGCGCGTGCGCGGTGGTCCGCGGGGCGGTCCCGCTGCGTCGCCGCGCCGGTCGGGGAGTACCGTGTCGCGGACAACAGGCCCGACCGGGAGCGCCACACAGCATGAGCACGCAGGACCGACTGACGCACATCGACGAGGCGGGCGCCGCCCGGATGGTCGACGTGACCGGCAAGGACGTGACGGCCCGCACCGCGCGGGCCTCCGGGCGCGTCCTCGTCTCCCCGCGCGTGGTCGAGCTGCTGCGCGGCGAGGGGGTCCCCAAGGGCGACGCCCTCGCCGTCGCGCGGATCGCCGGGATCATGGGCGCCAAGCGCACCCCGGACCTGATCCCGCTGTGCCACCCGCTGTCGCTGTCCGGTGTGACACTGGACCTGTCGGTCGCGGACGACGCGGTGGAGATCCTCGCCACCGTCCGCACGGCGGACCGCACAGGCGTCGAGATGGAAGCCCTCACCGCCGTCTCCGTCGCCGCGCTCACCGTGATCGACATGGTCAAGGCGGTCGACAAGGGAGCGGTCATCACGGACGTGCGCGTGGAGGAGAAGACGGGCGGCAAGTCGGGCGACTGGAGCAGGACATGACACTCGACGCGTCCGTCGGCGGCGCGCTGCTCGCGCCGTACTCCGCGCTGGTCGTGACCGCCTCCAACCGGGCCTCGGCGGGCGTCTACGAGGACAAGGGCGGCCCGCTGGTCGCCGAAGGCCTGCGTGGCCTCGGATTCGCCGTGGACGGCCCCCAGGTCGTCCCTGACGGCGATCCCGTGGAGGCGGCGCTGCGCGCGGGCGTCGACGCCGGGTACGACGTCATCGTGACGACCGGCGGCACCGGCGTCTCGCCCACCGACCGCACCCCCGAGGCCACCCGCGCGGTCATCGACCACGAGGTCCCCGGCATCGCCGAGGCCATCCGCGCGTACGGCCGCGACAAGGTCCCCACCGCCGCGCTGTCCCGGGGACTCGCGGGCCTCGCGCGCGGGACGCTCATCGTCAACCTCCCCGGCTCCACCGGCGGCGTGAAGGACGGACTGGCCGTCCTGGAGCCCCTGTTGGTCCACGCCGTCGACCAGACGCGCGGCGGCGACCACCCCAGACCTGGGGGTGCGAGCTGAACAGCCCCTCCTGGCCCACCCGGCTGGTGGACGGCGACATCGTCCTGCGGCCCATAAAGGTGCGCGACCAGAACGCCTGGCGCGAGGTCAACCGGCGCAACCGCGACTGGCTGCGCCCCTGGGAGGCGACGATCCCGCCGCCCGCGCCGAACGGCCCTCTCGCGCACCGGCCCACCTACCGGCAGATGGTCCGCCACCTGCGCTCCGAGGCGAACGCCGGGCGCATGCTGCCGTTCGTCATCGAGTACCAGGGGCGCCTGGTCGGCCAGTTGACGGTCGCCGGCATCACCTGGGGCTCCATGTGCTCCGGGCACGTCGGGTACTGGGTGGACGAGGCGGTTGCCGGGCGCGGCGTCATGCCGACCTCCGTCGCGCTCGTCGTCGACCACTGTTTCCGCACCGTCGGACTGCACCGCATCGAGGTCTGTATTCGCCCCGAGAACGGTCCGAGCCGCCGGGTGGTGGAGAAACTCGGATTCCGGGAGGAGGGACTGCGCCCCCGTTATCTGCACATCGACGGTGCCTGGCGCGACCACCTCGTGTTCGCACTCACCTCCGAAGAGGTACCCGAAGGGCTGCTGAACCGCTGGCGCCGTTCGTACGACCGGCATCGCGCGCCGGGCAACCCCACCGGACCGGGAAATTGAATAAACGTTCGAATATGATCGATTGGTGACCACCTGAATGCGCTGACGTTCCCCCCTTGTGTGGTCCGTTGATCGCATCGGTCACAAAAAAAGCTCGAAATATCAGCCAGATCGTGCGACACACCGGCCCAATTGGCGGATGGCCTCAACGAAATCCCTCTACGGTGTGAGGCGTGAGCAGCAGCGGCCTCATCTACGCAGTCATTGTCGGGGCCTGGGCCGCCTACTTGGTGCCGATGTGGCTCCGTAGGCAGGACGAGCTGAACGAGGCCCGTCCGACGGAACGCTTCAGCACTGCCATCCGGTTGCTGTCCGGCCGGGCAGGGATGGAGCGCCGGTACGCCCGGGACCTGAGGGCCCGCACCGCCGAGGCGGGGGAGCCCGACGACGACGCCCTGGACGTCGCCACCGAACCGGTGGACGTCCGGGCCTTCGCCGTGCCGCCAGGGCGCCAGCAGGCGCATGCGGCGGCGCCGGAGCGGGGACCGGGGCGGGGTGAGACGGCAGGCCGTGAGGGCGCGGGGCGTGACGTTCCCGGGCGCGACGCCGCAGGGCGTGATGCTGCCGGTCGTGAGGTGAAGGGGCGCGAGGCCAGGCCGGCGTCCTCCGTGTCGTCGGCGGACGTCGCGCACGCGCGCGAGGCGCACTCCGCGCGGGACCGGGAGCAGCCCCCCGCGCGGGAGGCCCACTCCGCGCCCGCGCAGCAGCAGCGCGTCCCCGGCGCCCGGCGCACGCCCCCGGCGCACCCCGCGACCGCGCGGACGACCGAGCGCGCCCAGCGCTCGAAGGCCCTCGCGCGACGACGCCGCACCACCGTTCTGCTCTTCCTCGCCTTCACCATGGGCGCGGTCGTCGCCGCCGTGGGCGGGCTCGCGTTCCTGTGGGCGCCCGGCGTGCCCGCCGTCCTGCTCAGCGCGTACATCGCCTACCTGCGCTCCCAGGAACGCCGCCGCTTCGCCGTCCAGATGGACCGCAGGCGCGCGGAGGTCG
>DATCQX010000601.1:0-7359 GCA_036569285.1 Streptomyces sp. | reverse complement strand
CTGAAGTAGGCCGTCGACTCCAGGGCGGCCGACAGCCGCCCCGGCAGGTCGATGTCGACCGTCACCGGGATCGGGTTGCGCAGCGCGACCTCCGCGACGGCCGCGGCCAGGCCGTGATCGGTCAGCACCTGCGGGTGGATGCCCCGGACGAGGTCCCGCAGCTGGTCGAGCGCGAGCCGGGCCTCGCCGCGGGCCCGCGAGACGAGTTCCGCGGCCGGCGACGGGGTGTCGCGCAGCTCCAGCTCGGCGAGCCCCAACGTCATGGTGAGCGCGACGAGTTGCTGCTGCGCCCCGTCGTGCAGGTCCCGTTCGATCCGGCGCCGCTCGGCCTCGAAGGCGTCGACGAGCCGGACCCGGGAGCGGGTCAGCTCGATCACCCGGCTGCGGAGGTCCTCGTCACGGGCCGACAGCAGGAACCGGGCGACCCGCACCTGCGCGCCGGTGAGCAGCGCGCCCGCGTACGCGCACAGTGTCAGCCCCACCAGACCGGCCGCCGTCCCCGGCAGCGCCTCCAGCGGGTTCGAGACCGTCCGCCCCGGGCCGAGCATCACGGTGTCGGGGGAGACCGCCCAGACGACGACCGGGACGCCGGTGAGCAGCAGGGACAGCCCGAGCAGCGCGCCGAAGCCGATGCCGACGGCGGTGAACACCGTCGTGAACAGGGCCGTGTACCCGAACTCCCGCCAGGTCGCCGGTTCCCGCAGCCGGGTGCGCAGCCAGGCCGGTGCGCTCACCCCCGTCAGGGAACCGTGCGGATCGGGCAGCGGCGCCGGGTCGACCCACCGCAGTCGCCGCCGCTCCAGCGCCCCCACGGGGACACCGACGGTCACGACGGCCGCCAGCAGCAGCACGCCCACGCCGACGACGGACAGGCCGATCCCCAGCGCGAGCAGCACGCCGAGCACGAGGAGGAGGACGAAGCCGAGCAGGGTGCCGCTGAGGAGGTAGGCCCAGCAGCGCCAGGGCCAGCCGGAGACCAGGAAACGCAGGGGGCGCCGCCTGAGCGCCTCCCAGACGGACGGCGCGGGCAGGGCACGGTCGTCCTCGGCCCGCGGGCCCGGTGCGGGGGCCGTCCCTCGCGTACGTAAGCCGACGCGCAGGTCCCCCACCGTCGTTCCCCCCGTCTCGTTCCCGGATCTTCGTGCCACTCTATCCGCGCGCCCCGGCGCCCCGCGGTAGGGAAAACCCTCCCCCCAAGACTCCTCACAGGCCCACTGACCTGCGCCGCGCACCCTGCTGAACTGGGGGTCCCGCTTCCCACGCAGACGAGGAACACCACCATGTCCCTGGCCGCCGACGTCCGTCTCCCCGCCGTCCAGCTGGTCAACGTCTCCCTGGCCTACCGGGGCGGCGCCGGAGAGGTGCCGGTGCTGCACGACGTCAGCGTCGGCTTCCCCGAACGCTGCCTCACCGCCGTCATGGGGCCCTCGGGTTCCGGCAAGACCACGCTCCTGCACTGCGCCGCCGGTCTGGAGCGGCCCGACCGGGGCAAGGTCTTCCTCGGCACCACGGAGATGGACGCGGGCGACGACCGTGAGCTGACCGAGATCCGGCGCCGCCGGATCGGCTTCGTCTTCCAGCAGTTCAACCTGCTGCCCATGCTCTCCGTGTACGGGAACGTCGCGCTGCCGCTGCGCCTCGGCGGGGGCCGGGTGCGGCGGCAGGCCGTCATGGAGGCGCTGCGCCAGGTCGGCCTGGAGGACAAGGCGGCACATCGGCCCGCCCAGCTCTCCGGGGGCCAGCAGCAGCGCGCCGCCATCGCGAGGACGCTGCTCGCCGAACCGGAGATCGTCTTCGCCGACGAGCCGACCGGCTCCCTCGACCGGGCGACGGGCCGTCAGGTGATGGACCTGCTGCGGCAGACCGTCGACCGGGCGGGCCGCACCGTCGTCATGGTCACCCACGACCCGGTGGCCGCCGCCTGCGCGGACCGGGTGATCTTCCTCGTGGACGGCCGGACCGTCGGCAAGACCGACCGCCCCACCGTCGACGGCATCACCGCCGAACTCAGCCGCTGGGAGGCGTGATGTGGCGTCTGTCGGTGCAGTCGGTCCGTCACGACCGGGCGCTGCACCTGAGCACCTTCGTCGCCCTGGCACTGCGTGGCGCTGGTCGGGGTGTCCGACTCCGCCCTCGCCGCCACCTGATCCGCGGCCCCGCGGGCCACCGGCACCGAGCCGACGGTGACCCTCCAGGACGGCTCGGGGCCCCGGCACACCCTGGTCGGCGACGCCGTGGACATGGGCGGTGTGCAGAGCGTCCTCCTCGACCCGGCGGCGGCCCGCTCGCCCGCCACAAGCACCCTCGTGATGTCCTACAGCCGCCGGGTACGGGAGGTCGCCGCGCTGCGGGCGGCCGGCGCGAGCCGGGCGCAGGTGTCCTGGAGGGCGCTGTGGGAGCTCGCTCTTGTCGGCGCGTGCCTGGCCGTCGCGATGGTTGTGGGGCAGCTTGCTGTGCGGCAGTTGCTCGGGCAAGGGGATGTCGCGGTGCTGACGGTCCGGCAGTGAGGCGGCGCTGTTCGCCGACGGCCATGGGCAGCACCAACTGGCCCTCTGGCGGGCGATACATGTCCAGGCCGACCGCGGCGTCCCCCAGTCACCGACCGGCGGGCCGGCTCATGCGCGACGACTACGTGTTCGCGTGGGGCGGATGCCCGGGTGCCGTACCTACCTTGAGCTGCGGCGGGGTGTCGGCTGAGAGAGGTTTTCCGTGAGTAACGCGACTTCTGTGCTGTTCATTCATGGTCTGTGGCTTCACGCCACGTCCTGGGAGCCGTGGATCGAGCTTTTCGGGGAGCGGGGGTACGACGCCACGGCTCCGGGGTGGCCCGGTGACGCGGATACCGTGGAGGAGGCCCGGGCGCATCCGGAGCGGCTCGCCGGGCAGGGGATCGACGATGTCGTCGGGCATTACGCGGGGATCATCCGGGGGCTCGGCAGCCGGCCGGTTCTCGTCGGGCACTCCTTCGGGGGGATGATCGCGCAGAAGCTGCTCGGCCAGGATCTGGCCGCCGCCGCGGTGGCGATCGACGCCGCGCAGATCAAGGGTGTGCTGCCGTTGCCGCTGTCGGCGCTGCGGGCGACGCTGCCGGTGTTCAAGAACCCGGCCAACAGGCACCGGGCGGTCTCGCTGACGAGCGAACAGTTCCGTTACGCGTTCGGGAACGCCGTCTCCGAAGAGGAGTCGCTGCGGCTCTACGAGCGGTGGACGGTACCGGCGCCCGCCAAGCCTCTCTTCGAGGCCGCCGCCGCGAACTTCAACCCTCACTCCCCGGCCGAGGTCGACACCGGCAACGCCTCGCGCGGGCCGCTGCTGCTGATCTCGGGCGGCCGGGACCACACCGTGCCGGACGCCGTCACACGGGCGACGCTCAAGCAGTACCGGCACTCCGAGGCGGTCACCGAGTTCCTCCGGTTCCCGGACCGGGCGCACTCGCTGACGATCGACAGCGGCTGGCGCGAGGTCGCCGACGCCGTGCTGGCCTGGCTCGACAAGCAGTCCCTCTGACCACGCCGGGCCCGGGTGCCCGCAGCGCCCCGCGCCTTCTCACCGTCGTCCCCAAGGAGATCCGTCATGTCCCCACGCCGCAGACGCCCGCGCGGAACCCCCACGACCCTGGCCGCCCTGGCCCTCCTGGTCGTGGCCGGTTCGCAGGCCGCCACCGCCGCGTCGGCGTCGTCCCCGGCTGAGAGCCGCCACACGGTCAAGCCGACCATCGTCCTGGTGCACGGCGCCTTCGCCGACTCCTCCAGCTGGAACAAGGTCGTCGCGAAGCTCCAGCGCGCGGGGTACCCGGTGATCGCCCCGGCGAATCCGCTGCGCGGCCTCAGCGGGGACGCCGCGTACGTCTCCAGCGTCGTCTCCAGCATTCCGGGACCGGTCGTCCTGGTCGGGCACTCCTACGGCGGGGAGGTCATCTCGAACGCGGCGGTGGGGCACCCCCAGGTGAAGGCCATGGTCTTCGTCGCCGGATTCGCGCCGGATCAGGGCGAGTCGGGGCTCGATCTGACCGGCAGGTTCCCGGGCAGTCTGCTGCCGACGAGCCTGCTCACCCGGACGTTCCCGACGTCCGGCGGCGGCGCGGGGACGGACGCCTACATCGACGCCGGGAAGTTCCGTACGGCGTTCGCCGCCGACCTGCCCGCCCGGGAGACCGCGCTGATGGCCGCGACACAGCGGCCCGTGAGCCTTGCCGCCCTGGGGGAGCCGAGCGGCCCGCCCGCCTGGAAGACGCTGCCGTCGTGGTACCTGGTGGCCGGCGCCGACCGGGCCATCCCGGCCGAGGCCCAGCGCTTCATGGCGACCCGCGCGAAAGCCCACACCGTCGAGGTGAAGAACTCCTCGCACGTCGTCATGCTCTCGCACCCGGACGCCACCACCGCCCTGATCGTCGACGCGGCCCGCGCCACCGGCAATTGAGCACCGCAGCCTCACGGAAGGCCTCCATGACGCCCGCACCCCCGGACGACCGGCGCCTGTTCCTCAAACGACTGGCGGTCACGGCGACACTCCCCGCCGCGGTCCTCGCCCCGGCGTCCCCCGCCCTCGCGGCCCCCACCGACCCCGACGGCCTCCCCGACTACGCCCCGATCCCCCCGGCGTCACTCGGCCCCGCACCCAACGAGCACGGCTACTTCGTCGGCCGGATCAGCGGCGACCTGTACTGGGTCACCGACTCCTTCTACCAGGCCATGTTCCTGACGACCCGCGACGGCGTCGTCCTCGTCGACGCCCCGCCCACGATCGGGCACAACCTGCTGCGGGCCATCGAGGAGGTCACCAGGGCGAACGGACGGCCGGGGAAGGTGACCCACCTGGTCTACTCCCACTCCCACGCCGACCACATCGGCGCCTCCGCCCTCTTCGGCAGGGACGTGGTCCGCGTCGGCCACACCGAGACCCGGCGCCTTCTGCGCATCGCCGCCGACCCGAACCGGCCTCTGCCCACCGAGACCTTCGACGACCGGCTCGTCCTGCGGGTGGGCGGCGAGGTGCTCGAACTCGCCCACCACGGCCCCAACCACTCGCCCGACAACATCTTCGTCCACGCCCCGCGCCACGCCACCCTCATGGTCGTGGACGTGCTGTACCCCGGCTGGGTCCCGTTCAAGGGGCTCGCGGTCTCCCAGGACATCCCCGCCTGGATCGAGGCGCACGACGTGGCGATGCGGTACCCGTGGCGGACGCTCGTCGGCGGGCACCTCGGACGCCTCGGGGTCCGTGCGGACGGGGAACTGCAACGGCGGTACGTCGCCGACCTCGAAGCCGGGACGCGGGCCGCGATGGCCGAGGTGGACCCGGCGCCCTTCTTCCAGAAGTACGGGCCCTCCGGGAACTCCTGGGCCGTCTTCAAGACGTACCTCGACGCGGTGGCGCGGCGGGCGGCGGCTCCGGTCGTGGCCCAGTACACCGGTGTCCTCGCCGCCGCGGACGTCTTCACCCCCGACAACGCCTTCGCGATGCTCGAATCGCTGCGCATCGACGCCGGTGAACTCGGGCCCTTCGGCAACCACTCCTGACACCTATCTCCGAGGAAGCCCCGTGAGGAAAACCCTGCTGTCCGCCCTGGCGTCCGCGACGGCCGTCGCCGCCCTGATCGTCCCCGCGTCCGTCCTCGGCCACCCGGCCCGCACGGCGCCGGTCGCCGACACGGCCGGCGCGGCCGACGCGGCGAGGATCCGCCCCGCCGCCGAACGCCTCCCCGCCGGTTTCACCGAACGCAGACTGAAAGTCGGTGACGTCCACATCAACTTCGTCGAAGGCGGCCGGGGCAAGACCCTCGTCCTGCTCCACGGCTACCCCCAGACCTGGTACGAATGGCGCGCCGAACTCCCCGAACTGGCCAAGCACTACCGGGTCATAGCCCCGGACCTGCGCGGCGCGGGCAAGAGCGACGCCCCCGCCGGCGGCTACGACAAGAAGACCCTCGCCGCCGACATCCACGGCCTCCTGACCCGGCTGGGCCGGGACAAGGACATCCGGCTGGTCGGGCACGACATCGGCACGATGGTCGCCTACGCGTACGCCGCCGCGCACCCCCGCGACGTCAGCAAACTCGTCCTGAGCGAGGCGCCGATCCCCGACAAGAGCCTCTACGACTTCCCGTCGGTGACCGCCCAAGGTCCGGGCTTCTGGAACTTCGGCTTCTTCTCCGTGAGGAACGGCCTGCCGGAACAGACCGTGGACGGCCGCGAAGCCCAGTGGGTCGAGCGCTTCACGGACATGCTCGAACACAACAAGAACGGCGTCACCCCCGAGGACGCCGCCCTCTACGGCCACTACCTCAAGGACGACGCCCACCTGCGCGCCGGCTTCGAGTGGTTCCGGGCCATCCAGCAGGACGTCAAAGACAACGAGGTCTACGGCCGGACGAAACTCACGATGCCGGTGCTGGCCATCGGGGCCCGCTACAGCCTGGCCGAGGCACTCCCCGACCAGATGCGCGGGTACGCGACCGACGTCAGCGACAAGGTGATCGAGGACTCGGGGCACTGGATCTGGGAGGAGCAGCCCGCCGAGCTGACCGGCATCCTCCTCAACTTCCTGGCCTCGTAACGCTGTTCGCGTTTCACCCGGTACCGTGAGGTGCGGTGCGCGCGATGGGGGAGACGTGGTTCGAGGAAGCGGCCCCGAGGTGCGGTTCGCCGTCCTCGGCACCCTGCGCGCCTGGCGCGACGGCACCGAACTGCACACCGGCCCCCCACAGCAACAGGCCCTGCTGGCAGCCCTGTTGGCGAGCGCCGGCCTGCCCGTGTCGCTGCACGAGATGGTCGGCCTCCTGTGGGGCGGCACCGCGCCTCCCACCGCCGTGAACGTCGTCCGGCGCCACATCGGCTCGGTGCGCCGGATGATCGAACCGGCCCTGCCCCGGATGGCGCCCGGGCAGTGGCTGCTGGGCGGCGGTGGCGGGTACCGCATGGCCGTCGACGCCCGTTCCCTGGACCTCCTGCGCTTCCGCGAGCTGTACACGCGGGCCCGCGACGAGGGGCACACCGGACGGGCCGTCGAACGGTACGCCGAGGCCCTCCAGCTGTGGCGGGGACCCGCGGCGGCCGGGATCGGCGCCGACCTGCGCGACCACCCCCTGTTCACGCACCTCGACGACGAACGCCTGACGATCGCGAAGGAGGCGGCCGACCTCACCCTCCGGCTCGGGGACCCCGAGCCGATCCTCGACACCCTGCGCGTCCTGACCGACCAGCACCGCCTGGACGAGCCCCTGCACAGCCGCCTGATCCTCGCCCTGTCGACGTCCGGACGCCAGGCCGAGGCACTGGACGTCTTCCACGCCCTGCGCGACCGGCTGCGCGACGAACTCGGCGTCAGACCCTCGGCCGGACTGAGCCAGGCACACCAGCG
>DATCQX010000600.1:0-8942 GCA_036569285.1 Streptomyces sp. | reverse complement strand
GCGAAGAGCCTGGACGAGATCGCCGAGTTCGCCGAGCGGGCCACGAACACGCTGCCGGCAACCCTCGGGATCCGATGTCATCTGCTCGGCTGGCGGCGCAGCCCGAAGCCGGTCACCATCGGACGCGTCCTCATGGCACTCTCCCTGCAGCAAGCCGTCCGGTGAGGCCGGTGAGGTACCACAGGGTACGAGCTGGACAGGTCGATCGACGACGGACGGACAAGCACGCGAAGCTCCTGGTGGCTACGGGCAATCTTGGTCGAGAACCCATCCGCCAGGAGCTTCGTCGTTCTACGGCTCCGTCCAACATGCGGTCGGCACCATCAGACCGAAAAAGGATCATTGATCGGTGCATGCCACGTTGGGGAACTGCCTGCGCACCCTATCGGAGTTCACGGGTGATTGGTGGGTAAAACTTCAACCTCCACACCATTGGGTCGTGGTGGACACCACCGGCCTTCCTTCTCGTTAATCACGATGCGACCGCATCGCGGGCGTCGGCACCCCTGAGAACTGCTTGGCGGCTGGGCCTCAGGGGTGCCGCCCATCTAGACACGGGGATACCCCTATGTCTGATCACCGACCGGAACCTCCGGCCGATCCCGAACCGCCCCGCAGGGGCGGCCGAGCTTATTCCGTTAGGGAGCGCGCGTTGCCGCTGGGTCTGACGGCGTCGGAATGGGTCGTGAAGTTGACGCTAGGGGATATCGATCCCGTCGACTTCGTCTTCCTTGCGGGTGACCTGGCGCCGGAAGCAGTCCTGCTGACGCGATGCACGGTTCGCGTTGTACGCAAGGCTGCAACTTGGTGGCGGCAACGCAACAGGCACTGACCTCCGCTCCTTCATGTAGTTCGGCCGGGGTGTCCGCATGTTGTGGCGGGCGCCCCGGTTCCTCGCGCGCTCCCTGATTCACTCGACGAATGAGTCCGATGTGACCAGTGGTCGTACGCGATCAGGGATCGGGTGACCGGGACTCCGGTCTTGCGACTGTGCCAGATCGCCGCGGCCATCCGCGAGGGTGCGCTGGGCGACCCGGATAGAGCCGCCCTCCGAAGGTCTGGCCTCCATGTTGCTTCAGTTCGAGCTGGCCTTTGAGGGTGTCGTTGACCGATTCGATGAGCTGGCGGACCTTCTTGAGTATCGGCTCGCCATAACGGGCCTTCTCTCGCTTGCGGGACGGCCGCAGCAGCTCGATGCCCTGCCCGGCGAGGTCTTTCTCGAACGCTTCGCCCACGAAGCCCTTGTCCGAGATGAGCAGGATGCCCGCGCGTCCGGCGACCAGACCGGCGTCGATCTCCAGCGTCGCGACCGGCACTTCGCGTTCGCCGGTCTTCGGGCTGGCCAGCGCCCATAGGATGGGTATGCCGGTCGGGGTGCAGACCAGACGGAGGCGCAGGCCCCAGAAGAACCGCGAGTGTGAAGCGCAGCAGCTGTACCCGGCCCACCCCGCGAGGTCCGAACGCTGGGCCGTCGGTAGGGGTATTCCACACGGCACCGGCGTGGAGTCGACGATCCAGTGGTTGTCGAACCAGAGGTCGCTGTCCATAGTCAGCTCCCGGATCATCCGCTTCACCAGGGGCAGCGCCGCTCGCAGCCGCTTGTTGTAGCTCGACTGCTGGGGCAGGTAGGGGAACATGCCGGTCAGGTGCTTGCGGGCGAAACGCAGCCGGCGCGCCTCGGAGCGGTGGCCGAGCAGGGCCTGCGCCACGGCAAGGCAGACGAGTTCGGAGTCGGTCAGCAGTGGCGGCCGTCCCATCCACCGGGTCCCTCCGATCTCGTCATCGATCTTCACGTACAGTGCGGTCAAGAGGGTGTTCAGTTCTTGCGTCACAACATGATCCTGAACTCCCTCTCGGGTCACAGCAGGCCCAACGAGTCTATGCAAGTTATTGTTGCGGGAGTCAGCGGCGCATCCCCCGTAAGGGCAGCAAATTATCGAACGGCTGACATGAGTTGGCCACCTTGAGTAGCTTGGTGCGGCCGTATACCTGGAGTCGCTCGCCGGTAAGCCGGTCACGCAGTGTGCCCCTGCTGGCCAAGGGTGCTGTGCGTGGGACGCTGATTAGTCGTCTGTGGCTGCTCGTGAACATGATCGGTTGCTGGCGCCGCTCTGTGCGAACGGTTGCTTTCAAGAGGGGTCGCGGAAGCGTTGGGAGTTCTGTGTCGAAGAGGGCTTCCTTCGGCAGGAGGGGGCGTCCGTTTCAATCTTGGCGTCCAAGAGCTTGAACAGGCAGACGCCGGCGTCGCCGCACTTGTCGCCTTACCCCTTTCCAACTTTGCCCAACCTGTATTACCCCACCTGTCGGCGGTGACACCTGCGGTGCGTGGTGGTCACCAACTGGTGGCGGGCGTGCTCGCCCCGCTCGGCGGCGCTCTGGCCGCAGGACTTCACCCTCCTTTGGTGAAGATGCGTCCAGTCTCATCGGTCCAGGCGTGCACGCGAAGCATCTGGCCGGCGGAGGCGCTGCCGCTGATTCCGACTGCCATGCCGGCTGCGCCGACCGCGCCTCCGGCGGTGGCCGCCGCTGTGCCCCCGGTGAAGACGGCCGCTCCGGCCATGATCATGGGAATGCCGATGATGGCACCCATGATCGTGAACGTCAGAAGCGCCCCGAAGACAATCATGCCGATGCCGCCGAGCACACCCAGGATCCCAGCTCCACCGACAGCCGCACCGGCCGCGACACCGGTCGCACCCACACCGACAGGCGTCGCACTGTCGGCGTGCTGGACCTGGGCCAGCAGAGCGGCGCCGGGCATGCGGTGCACTTCGGTCCATCCCCTCGCTGCCATGAAGCCGACGAACCGCGTCAGCTCCGCTTCCCTCAGCTCAGGCGCGATCGGCCTTCCGTAGCCGGGGAACGCCACCCGAGCCGGAACCTCAGCGCCCCACTGTGGTGCTCCCCACCCCGGCGTGACGTCGGTCTCCGTGAGCCGGGGATTTTGCCTGCGGTCGCTCATGGCTCTGCTCTCCGCCCGGATCACCCTTCAGTCTCATTAGACACCCGGCAGCCGAAGCGCGCCCGCCACCTCTTGCCCCGGTAGCGGTTACTGACCTTGTTGGCGTGAGGTCGTCAAGGTGAGGCCGGTTTCGGCGAGGCATCCGTCGATGAGGTTGCTGCGTGTGAACGGTCAGCGATTTCCCCCACTTCTGAGGCTTCGTGGTCACGGAATTGGCCAGGGTCGCGGTCACGAGTCCCAAGGGGAAGTTGACCACGGTGGAAGCCCGGAATATCCCGGATCAGGTGGCTTGGCCTGTGAGTGATCGTTCCATCCGAATCGTTCAGGTTCCCCTTGGGCATCCCCGAGCCGGGTTGAGGGTCCTGACCATCTCGGAGTCGTCACCGTCCCTCGACCGACAGGCCGAGAGGTCGACGGACACTCTGGATGGCAAGGAGAACGTTCACCGTGGTCGACATCGTCGAGATCTACGTCCACTGGTACGCGGGCCGGTCGAAGAACCAGCTCGCGGCCTCGTTGGGGGTGGACCGCAAGACCATCAGGAAGTATCTGGCGCCGGCGGAGGCGTCCGGGATGGCCCCGGGTGGGCCGCCGATGAGCGAGGCGGACTGGGGAAAGCTGATCAAGAGCTGGTTCCCGGAGCTGGCTGAACCAGGTCACGTGGGCGGAGATCGAGCCGCACCGCGACCTGGTCAAGGGGCTGCTGGAGACGACCACAGTGACCACGATCCATCAACGCCTGAGAGATGAGGGGAAGTTGGCGGTGTCGTTGTCGACGTTCCGCCGGTGGGTGACCGAGAACCTCCCGGACGAGTCGGCCCGGTCGAAGGTGACGGTGCTGCGGGACGACGTCGAGCCGGGCTCGGAGGCTCAGATCGACTACGGCTTCCTGGGGCAGTGGATCAACCCGTCGACTGGCAAGCGGCACCGGATCTGGGCGTTCGTGATGGTGCTGCCCTGCTCGCGGCACATGTTCGTCCGCCCGGTGGTTCGCATGGACCAGAACGCCTGGACTCAGTCCCACGTCGAAGCGTTCCGGTTCTTCGGCGGTGTCCCGCGGCGGTTGGTGCCGGACAGTCTGCGCACGGCGGTGGACCGGCCGGACCTCTACGACCCGAAGATCAACAAGTCGTATGCCGAGCTCGCGACCTACTACGGCACCCTGGTCGACCCGGCCCGGGCGGCGAAGCCGAAGGACAAACCGCGGGTCGAGCGGCCGATGCCGTATGTCCGCGACTCGTTCTGGAGCGGGCGGGAGTTCACCTCGGTCGAGCAGATGCAGGCCGAGGCCCTGACGTGGTCGGCCGGCACCGCCGGCCGCAGACAGTGCCGCCCGCTGGGCGGCGCGAGTGCGCTGTCGGTGTTCGAGGCGGTGGAGGCCAAGGCCCTGCTGCCGGTGCCCGACAAGCCGTTCGTGCTGGCCCGCTGGTCCACCGCCGCAGTCGGCCCTGACATCCACATCAAGGTCGGCCGCACCCTCTATTCGGTGCCATGGAGGCTGATCGGCCGCAAGGTCGACGTCCGCTCCACCGCCACCATGGTCCAGGTCTTCCACGAGGGCGAGCTGGTCAAGACCCACGCCGCACTCGAACAGGGCAAGCGCACGGACAGAAGCGACTACCCGCCGGAGAAAATCGCCTTCCAGATGAAGACGCCGATCTGGTGCCGCAGCCAGTCCTCCGAGGTCGGCGACGCCTGCCGGGAGGTGATCGACCAGCTGCTGGAGGTCAACGCGCTCTACCGGCTCCGCGCGGCCCAGGGGATCCTCGGGCTGCGGAAGAAGTACGGCGACCAGCGGCTGGAGGCGGCCTGCACCAAGGCCATCGCGGTCGGCGACCCCTCCTACCGCACCATCAAGGGCATCCTGATCGCGGGCACCGAGACCGACCCCGAGCCGGAGACCGGCGACGCCGGGGCCGCGGCCTTCCTCCACGGCCCCGAGGGCCTGTTCGCCGCGAGCATCCCCTCCCAGATCTCCGGCGAGCCCGAGGGCACCCCGGGCCACGCTAACGCCGACGACGCCGAGGAGGCCGCTCGATGAGCGTTATGGACACCGCCCTGCGCGAGTCGCTGAAGGCGCTCCGGCTGTCCGGGATGCTGGAGACCCTGGACGCTCGGCTGATCCAGGCCCACGGCGGTGAACTCGGCCACCTGGACTTCCTGCAGGTCCTCTGCCAGGACGAGATCACCCGCCGCGAGACGGTCGCCTTCCAACGGCGCCTGCAGAAGGCGAAGTTCGAGCAGCAAGTCACCCTTGAGGAGTTCGACTTCACCGCTTCCCCGAAGCTGCCAGCGGCCCAGATCCGCGACCTGGCCGCCCTGCGCTGGCTCCATGCCGGCGAGTCGGTGATCTTGTTCGGCCCCGTGGGCGTCGGCAAGACACACGTCGCCCAGGCCCTCGGCCACCTCGCCGTCCGCCAGGGCGCCCACGTCCGCTTCGCGAAGACCAGCCGGATCCTGGCCGAGCTCGCCGGCGGCCATGCGGACCGCACCTGGGACAAGCGCATGCGCGAGCTGATCCGCCCCGATGTCCTGATCCTCGACGACTTCGCTATGCGCCAGCTGACCGCGGCGCAGGCCGACGACCTCTACGAACTCGTCTCTGAGCGCCAGGGACGGTCGCTGATCCTCACCAGCAACCGGGCGCCCAGCGACTGGTATCCGCTGTTCCCCAACCCCGTCGTCGCTGAGTCCCTGCTGGATCGGCTGATCAACACCAGCCATCAGGTCATCATGAACGGCCCCAGCTACCGGCCGAACAAGCGGCCCAAGAACCCCGTCGACAAGCCTCCGACCACCTAGCAATCCAGCTCGGCAACGTTCCACTCCCGAGGCAGATCCTCGCCGCAGAAGACGCAGACGAAGTCCTCCTCCCGCACAATGTTGAGCTCCCGGCAGGAGCGGCAGCGGCGGAAGACCACCTCGTGCGTGAAGCCGGGCGGACGCGCGATCCCGATCCGGTCCAGGGTTTCGGCCACGACCGACCATGAGGTGACGTCCGGGCAGTAGCCGGTCGACTGGTTGCTGACCTCCTCGACCGCCCACCGCCCGGACTCCTCACGGAAGCTCATCTCACCGGCACTCAGGACCTCTTCGCCGCCAGCGCACACCACGTGCTCGCTGCGGCGCGGAGCCAGTCGCAGCACCCCGCCGGCATCGACGACGAACGTGAACGGCTCGGCCAACTCATCCGGGGTCAGCGCCGAGGCCCACTCACCGAAGTCCACCGACGAGCGCATGCTCCGGCCCTCACCACCCGCCCGGACGAGCTCCTTCAACTCAACCGGACCCACATACCGATACATCCGCCCCCGCGTCTTCACGCTCACCAACCTAGCCCCTCACATGGCCAGGACCTGGGGAATTAGGTGACCACAGCCCTTGGGGAATTACGTGACCGTCCACAGGAGTGCGCAGCATCTGCTCGACTCCTACGGTCGGAGCCGCGAAGTGGGCGACCGACTGGTGACTGTCGAGCAGATGCCGCATCAATTCCAGGTCGCCGACGCCGCCCCTGACCGTGGCGATGCCCCACTCACCGAGTTCGCGGCAGCCGTAGACGGCGTTCTCGTCCTGCACGTTGTCGAGAGCGGTGACCTGATGGCCCTGCTCCTGGAGCAGACGTGCGAGGTGACGTCCGATAAAACCGGCACCGCCGGTGATGAGGATACTGTGCATGAAGGTTCTCCAGAACTCGGTGAACAGGCGTCAGACGCCTGTGAGGCACGGGGAGAAAGGGACGTTCGTCGGCGTGATGGCTGGGCGTCGGCTCCATCTGCTGCCGCACATCGGGCGCCATCTCCCACGGTGTATCCATGGCTGACGTACCGTCATTGCCGTTGAGGTGAAGGAACATAGACCGCATCGCGCAATGCCCGTCCGGTGTCCGCGCGGCCTGGGCGGCCCACGTGCGCGGCGAAGCGACAGAGGGGGCGGGCGATGGGGGCGGTGTCCCGAGGGCGGCGTACGGAGATCCAGCGGGAGGCGTCGCGCCTTCGCGCCCAGTGTCAGCGTGAGGGCCACTCCCAGGAGCGGACCATCGACACACTGCGGTCGGCGCTGCCCGAACTCACCGCTCTGGAGGCGTGGCGTCTGGCGTTGGGGTGGTCGAGGCCTCAGGCGATCCGCGAGGTGGCCGCCGTCTACCGGGAAGACGGCCTGATGCCGCCGGGGCTGACGCCGGCGATGCTGTGCCGTTACGACCACGGGCAGGAGGAGCCAGGCGAGGAGTACCGGCTGATGATCTCCCGCGCCTACGGGGCCCGGCCCGACCAACTCGGCCTGGCAACACGCTGTCTGTGGTGCAGCACCTGCGCGTCCGCGCCCCCGCTCCACTACGGTCGGCACCACAGCAAGGAGACGACGACCGGCCGAAAGGATTCCATGACGACCGCCAGCGGGCTGCCCGCCATCCGTGAAACCGTCCAGTGGGCCGTCCTGGACGCGCCGGACGGCTCCCCGGCCCTGGTCTCCCTGGCCGAGGCCGCCGTGGAGCACTACGCCCTCAACTACAGCAAGCACCCTCCGGCACTCCTGATGGAAGAGGTCCGCGCCACGCGCAACCTCCTCTCCACCGCCGTGCCCACGGCAGACCCGTCGACCGCGCTGGAACTGCGACGTCAGGTCGGCTGGCTGTCGGCTCTGCTCGGCAACCTCGCCCACCACCTCGACGACCGCCCCGGCGCCCGAGCCCACCTCACCCTGGCCGCAGCCCTCGGCGAATCCACCCGGACACCCGCCCTCACAGGCTGGGCCAGCGGCGCGCTGGCCATGGTCGCCGCCGCCCGCCAGGACTGGGACCACGCCCGTGAACACGCCGCCTACGGCCTCCAACACGCACCCCAAGGCCTGCGCCGCGCCCAACTCCTGGGCTGGGCCCTCCTGCCCACCCTCGCCGCACTCAAGCGCGCCGCCGAGGCCGACGACGTCGTCGCCGAGAGCGACGAGATCATGCGCACCGCAGTCGAACTGCCCGGCCGCTTCGGATACGACCGCGCCGAACACCGCCTGCACGTCGCCGAAGCCCACCTCACCCTCGAACGCTTCGACCGCGCCGCCGCCGTCGCCCACGAATCCATCGCCGCCGCCCCGCCCCAGACCCCCGGCTGGGCAGCCGCCACCCTCGTCCTCGCCCTCGCCGAAGCCCGCGACACCCCCGAACAGGCAGCCACCCGCGCCCTGGGCGTCCTCGACCTCATCCCACCGGCGCGACTGCGCGCCACCACCCGCAACCGCCTCACCCGCCTCGGGCACCTCCTCGACGCCACCGTCCCTTCGGCGGCCGAACTCACCGAACGCCTGCGCACCCTGCCCGCACCGATCCACACCGACGGAACCGCCGCGTAGCCGACGGCCAGACCCTCGCCTGCACCTGGCCGTTCCGGACAGCGGCTCAGAACTACAACCGGTATGAAGGAGTACCTGCCTGTGGGTACCTTCTCCGCGAGACAGGCCATGACGAACGCGGGCATCGTCCAGGAAGGTGCCCCCGTACTCGCCCGTCCCGCCCGCCCGTTCACCCTCCCCGCGGAAGCCGGCGAAGCCGAGGACGTCGTCCGGGAACGCTTCGACGCCATCAGCCGTGTACGGGAGCTGCACACGTTCGGCAAGGGCATGAGCATTGCCGCTCCGCAGCTCGGCATCGACCGCTGCGCCGCCGTGGTGGTCCCTCCGGAGGCCGGTGCGCAGCCGGTCGAACTGCTCAACGCCTGGGTCGAGGAGTCCTCGGCTCATCGCTGCTCTGTGCCGGTACGGCGGGGAGGTGCGCCCTTGCCGGGCGGCAGGGAGGAAGGTGAGTCGGGGACGAAGAGGGACCTCTTGCGCCTGACGAGTTGGCCCTGTTTTTCGAGCGAGCGGAGGGCGGACTGTACGGCAGTCAGGGGGGTGCCGAATCTTCCGGCTATGGATTCTTGGCTTGGCACCCTGCTTCCGGCCGGCCAGGTACCCTCCTGGATCTTTCTCCTCAATGCTTTCTTGAGGT
>DATCQX010000599.1:0-12392 GCA_036569285.1 Streptomyces sp. | reverse complement strand
CGTGGCGGGGGACCGTCTCCAGGTGGCCCAGGTCCGGCCGGTCCAGGCCGAGGGCCGTGGTGGTGGCGGGGCCGTCGGGAGGGGTCAGGGCGACCAGCGCGCGGCGGGCGCCGAGCAGGGCCGCGCTCGCCCGGAGGAGTTCGTCGAGGGCCTCGGGGAGCGCGTCCGTGTGGGCGAGGCGTTCGGTGAGTTCGTGGAGGGTCGTGAGGTCCGAGATCCAGCCGGCCAGCCGGTCGTGGAGCGCGGCGTCAGGGGCGGACGTGCAGGTGGGGGCCGGGGAGGGCAGGGGGACGGCCGCTGTGGGCGAGCCCGCTGAGAGGGGGGACACGGTGTGGGCGGGTGCGGGAACCGTGGAATCGATTCCGGCCACTTTCGAAGGGTGCGGGGCGTTCATGGCGTCCGGCTCTCGAACCGGTGCGTATTGCTCAAAAGCATCGCAAACCCCCATGTCATTCGGCTCATCAGACACCGCCGGCACTGTCTCCACATCTACACGCACTCGTGTCGGGATGTCCAGCATTGTCCTATCCGGATTCCAGTTGTCCATGAGCGGAGAGTGAGTCGTGGACAGAAATGCAAAGTTGGCTTAAAACTGCCTCGGGTTCCAGGCGATTGAGGTCGACTGGCCTTGCTCCACAGAGCGTCACAGCGGCCGTGATGGGTACGTACTCGGTAGGGATTCAGGGGTGGTGGAGAGCCACCCGGAACCTGGTGACCCACCCGGGCGTCTTAACCATCGACGACCGAGCCCCATCCTTCCGTGGCGGAGGCGGAGAGAAATACGCGGGACGGCAAAACGCCAGACTTCGCCACCCCACGCCACGCCCAGGCTTTTGCGCGACGCGGTTCGGGGTTCCTCTTGCTCGGTGCAAGGGTGTGATGCGCCAACAGGTATGCACAGTGAAGTGATCGACACATGGTGTGATGTGGCCCACGGTGTTGCCAGCGGTGCAACGGAAAGGAACGAGCGCTCATGCGCGAGATCCTCGGAAGGCGACGCAGGCTTCTGTCCCAACGCGGCGACGGGATGCCTGAGTTGATCGACGCGGCCCTGACCTGCGCGACGCAGTGGCAGTGGCCCGTACTCCCCGGTGCGCCGGCCGACCCCGAGGGGCGGTCGAGGTGCACCTGCCCCGACCCGGGCTGCACGATGCCCGGAGCGCACCCCTTCGACCCCGGCCTCCTCGCCGCGACCACCGACGGCCGCATGGTCCGCTGGTGGTGGACGCAGCGCCCGGCCTCGCCGATCGTCCTGGCGACCGGCGGCAAGGCCCCCTGCGCGGTCAGCCTCCCCGCCCGCGCGGCGGCCCAGGCCCTCACCGAACTCGACGCCAAGGGCATGCGCCTCGGCCCGGTCGTCGCGGCCCCCGCCCGCTGGGCGATCCTCGTCAAGCCGTACTCCATGGAACAGCTCGGCGAACTGCTGTACGCCAAGGACTACGTCCCAGGCTCCCTGCGCTTCCACGGCGAGGGCGGCTACCTCGCCCTCCCGCCCAGCCTCGCCGGCCACGGCGACATCCGCTGGGAGCGCGCACCCCTGCCCGGCTCGGCCTCCCCCTGGGTGCCCGACGTCGAGGCCGTGGTCGACACCGTCGTCGACGTCCTCACTCGTACGGGTGTGAGCGCCCCCGAGTTGTAGGGCCACCCGGCGCGGACGGGACGGCACGCGTGCGCGTGCTCGTTATCTTCCGCCTATGAACCTTCGCCTCCTCGCCCTCGGCGCCACCGCCCTGTGCGCCGTCGCGCTCCCCCTGACCATCGCGTCGGCGGGCCAGACGGGCGAGGAGGGGACGGGGCTTGTCGACGACGCGGTACGGGCGGTCGTCCCCGGAAAGTACGACGATCAGAAGGCGCCCGGCGCCTCCCTCACCCCCACCCCTGCCCGCCTCCTCGGCCTGGGCCTGGCCACCGCCGCCCGCTGCGGCCCCGAACTCGCCTCCCCGGACGGCGTGGAGGCGCAGACGTGTGTCCTGACGCAGGGTGAGGAGACCTGGGCGCGGACCTACTACCGCAACGCCACCGGACGCCCCCTGGAGGCCGTCCTGAGCCTCCTGGGGCCCGACGGGCGGACCGTCCAGCTGCGCTGCGCCGCCGGCGCCGAGGACGAGCCCACGAGCTGCGAGACGCCTCGCTCGCGGACCCGGGGGAGCCTCGACGCGTACACGGCGGTGACGGAGTTCGCGCACGGCGGCGACGGGCCGCTGCTGCTGCGCTCGGGGAGCAACTCCGCACCGGAGACGGGGAGTTGACGCATCGCGCCGAAACGTGAAGTGGCGCGAGAAGAGAAAGACCCGGTTGCTGGCGACGGGGGATGCACCAGCAACCGGGCTACTGAAACCGTAACAAGAGATCGGCTCCAAGCAAATTCGATCTCCTGTTTTCATCGGCTTTCCGGACAACCGCTGAGCGGCTGTTTTCGGCGCCGACCCGCCTTACGGGGAGCGGGAGTTGTGAGCGGAGTCACCCGCTCGGGGGGGCGCCGCGTCAGCTCAGCGTGACCTGGCGGTTCGTCAGACCGCCGCGCGCGCGACGCTCGTCCGGGGTCAGCGGGGCGTCCGTCGCGAGGGCCGCCGCGAGGCGCTCCGCGAACTCGGCGGCGGGCTTCTCGACGTCCTCCGCGCGGACCTCGCTCGGCAGGTCCCAGACCGGGACGGTCAGGCCGTGGGCCCGGAAGGAACCGACCAGGCGGGTGCCCTCACCGAGGCTGGAGGTACCCGCCGCGTGGAGCCGCGCGAGGGCGTCCAGAAGACGCTCCTCCGGGTGCGGCATGACCCAGCGGAGGTGGTTCTTCTCCGGCGTCTCGCACCAGTACGCGGCGTCCACGCCCGTCAGTTTCACCGTCGGGATCACGGCCTCGTTCGCGCGCTCCAGGGACGCCGTGACGTCCGCCGTCGCGTTCTCCGTGTCCGGAACCCAGAAGTCGAATCCGGTGTGCACAACTGGCTCGAACCCGCCTTCGGGATCCAGCAGATCCTGGAGCCGGGGCCCGTCCGCGGGCGCGCGGCGGCCCTGCACGGGGGTACCGGGCGCCGCCTCGAGGGCCCGCGCCAGGTTGTCCGCGAGGTCCCGGCTGATGTCCCCGGACGCCGTGTCGTTCTGGAGACCCAGCAGCACCGACCCGTCGTCCCGCCGCAACGCCGGCCACGCCATCGGCAGCACGGTCGCGAGCGTCACCGAGGGCACCCCGTCCGGCAGCCCGCCCTTGAGCGTGAGCGTGGCGGTCGCGGCAGGCACGAGTTCCCGCAGCGCGACCCAGTCGCACTCACCCGCCAGCCCCTCGAACGGCCGCCGCACCAACTCGGTGACCGCCTGCGCCGCCGCCCGTCCGTGGCACGCCTTGTAACGCCGCCCACTGTTACAGGGACACGCCTCCCGCGCCCCCACGACCGGAATCTCCCCGCCGCTCACCTGAGGCCCCTTCGCCTTGGTCTGGGGTCGCTTCTTGGCCATCGACTGTCTCCCGATCCGGCTGATCCGATACGCGGGGAGCCTAGCCGGTCGGGGGGCGCCGGGGACGAATCCATCGCCTGCACCGGTCGGCTACGCCGGGCTCACCGGCTCGGGCGGTTTGGGTGCGTGGGCGGCTGCGCCGCCATAGCTGCGCACCGACTCCACCAACACCGGTCACGTCCCAACCCGCCCCCGCCCTACTCCACCTCCACCACCGACGGCACCGTCACCCCCCTCGCGAACTCACCGCAAGCATCCGGATCATGCACATCGTTATGGACGACGACCCACACGGTCACCTCCCCATGAGCCCCATCCCGAACCCCCCAATCATGAGAGAGCGCGGAAATGATGCTGAGCCCGCGACCGCCGTGCGCGGAGGCGGAGGGACTCGCAGGGGCAGGCCGTGTGGGCCCGCCGCCGTCCGTGACCTCGACCAGCAGGCGCCCGCGCGAGTCGACGCGCCAGGCGGCGCGGATGTCGCCGTCCCCGTCCCCCGCGAGCGCGTCCCTCAACGGCCGCCCGTGCCGGCACGCGTTGCTCAGCAGTTCGGAAAGGATCAGTACGGCGTCGTCGATGACCGCTTCGGACACCCCTCCGCCGCGCAACTGATCGCGCATACGGTGTCTCGCCTCACCCACGCCCGCAGGGCCATGGGACACGGCCATGCTCGACGACGTGGGCACCTCTTGTGCCACCACCAACGCCACCCCCGAGACCTCCTTAGCCCCCACGCCACCGAGTGGATGCCCCCTTGGTCCACACCGGAAACCGGTGGATGTCCCTCCGCCGTCACATTCCTGAAGCATTCCTGAGGTTCGCCACGCAGAGAACGCGCCGGTGCACTCCCTGTAGGCGTCAGACGGCTCCGAGCTGCTGCAACACGGCTCGGGGGCGGTTCGTGATGATCGCGTCGACCCCGAGCTCCACACACAGGTCGACGTCGTCCGCCTCGTTGACCGTCCACACGTGGACCTGATGCCCCGCCCGCTTCAGCCGCTCCACGTACGCGGGATGGCTGCGCAGGATCCGCAGGGAAGGCCCCGCGATGCCCACCCCGGCCGGCAGCCGCCCGTCCCGCAGCCGGGGCGACACGAACTGCATCAGGTACACCGTCGGCAGCGTCGGCGCGGCCGCCCGCACCCGGTGCAGCGACCGCGCGGAGAAACTCATGATCCGGACGGCGGACTCGGCGGGAACGGCCGGCGCGTCGAGGCCGAACCGCTTCAGCAGCTCCAGCAGCCGCTCCTCCACCTGTCCGGCCCAACGTGTCGGATGCTTCGTCTCGATCGCCAGCTCCACCGGCCGCCCGGCGTCCGCGACGAGTTCGAGGAGCCGCTCCAGCGTCAGCACGGACGTGTGCTCGCGGTCCTCGGGACGGAACTCCCAGTCCGGCTCCTCCTCGTCGCCCACGCGCGCGCGTGCGGCACGCCGGGTCTTCCAGGAGCCGAAGTCGAGGGCGTTCAGTTCGGCGAGTTCCAGCGCGGACACGGCCCCGCGCCCGTTGGACGTCCGGTTGACGCGCCGGTCGTGCACGCAGACGAGGTGCCCGTCCGCCGTCAGCCGTACGTCGCATTCGAGGGCGTCCGCGCCGTCCTCGATGGCCTTGCGGTACGCGGCGAGGGTGTGCTCGGGGGCCTCTTCGGATGCGCCGCGGTGGGCGACGACCTTGATGGGGTGCTGGCGCGCGTGGGTCACCGCGACATGGTGTCACCTGAGAACACTCTGAGATGTTGGGGGACGGTCACCCGGTATATCCGCCATATCATCTTATATCAGTCAAAAGAGCAGGTCGCTGAGGTGCAGCCACCGCTTATGGTGCTCTGACGGCCTGTGGGAAAAGCTTGAGGCGTTGTAGGCCGCACACACGACGACAGCCGTGGACCGAGGAGAAGAGCTGTGAGCACCGAGAACGAGGGCACCGAGGTACCCCCGGCCCCGTCCGCACCTCCCGTGCCGGTGGACTCTCCCGCGCCGTCCGCCGACCACCCCGCCGTCCCGGAGACGGCCCCGCAGGGCCACCCCCAGAACCCGTACGGCTCCACCTCCCCCGTGGACGCCGCCTGGCCGCCCCCGCCGCCGCCCGTCCCGTCGTACGCGGACGGCGGTGCAGGCGTCGGCGGTGTCGGGGCCACCGGTGTCTGGGGCGCGGCCTACGCGCAGGAGCCGGCGCCCAAGCGCAAGGGGCGCGGCGGGCTCGTCGCGGCCGTCCTCGCGGCGGCCCTCGTCGCCGGAGGCCTCGGCGGCGCCCTCGGCTACACGATGGCCAAGGACAACGACGACAGCGGCTCGACGACCGTCTCCGCCTCGGACAACGGCTCCGTCGCCCGTCCGGCGGGCACCGTCGCGAACGTCGCCGCGCGCGCCCTGCCGAGCACGGTCACCATCCAGGCCGAGTCCAGCAGCGGCGACGGCGGCACCGGCACCGGCTTCGTCTTCGACACGCAGGGCCACATCATCACCAACAACCACGTCGTCGCGGAGGCGGTCGAGGGCGGCAAGGTGACGGCGACCTTCCCCAACGGCAAGAAGTACGCCGCCGAGGTCGTCGGGCACGCGCAGGGGTACGACGTCGCCGTCATCAAGCTGAAGAACGCCCCCTCGGACCTCAAGCCGCTCACCCTCGGCGACTCCGACAAGGTGGCCGTCGGCGACTCCACGATCGCCATCGGCGCGCCCTTCGGGCTGTCCAACACGGTGACGACGGGCATCATCAGCGCGAAGAACCGTCCCGTCGCGTCCTCGGACGGCAGCGGCAGCAGCAACTCGTACATGTCCGCGCTCCAGACGGACGCGTCGATCAACCCCGGCAACTCCGGCGGCCCCCTCCTGGACGCCGCGGGCAACGTGATCGGCATCAACTCCGCGATCCAGTCCACCGGCAGCGGCAGCATCGGCGGCGGGCAGTCCGGCTCCATCGGCCTCGGCTTCGCCATCCCGATCAACCAGGCCAAGTACGTCGCCCAGCAGCTCATCAAGACCGGCAAGCCCGTCTACGCCAAGATCGGCGCCTCTGTCTCCCTCGAAGAGGGCACCGGCGGCGCGAAGATCAGCGACACCGGCGCGAACGGCTCCGCCGCCGTCGAACCGGGCGGGCCCGCCGCAGCGGCCGGCCTCAAGTCCGGCGACGTCATCACCAAGCTGGACGACTCCGTCATCGACTCCGGGCCGACGCTTATCGGGGAGATCTGGACGCATAAGCCTGGGGACAAGGTGACGATCGCTTATGAGCGGGGTGGGAAGAGTCGGACGGTGGAGTTGACGTTGGGGTCTCGGACAGGGGACAGCTGATCTCTGAGTGGTTTGTGTAAGGGGCGTTCTCCAGGGGGGGGCGCCTCTTACGTGTGTTGGTGTGGTCGGCGGTTGGGAGTTGACCAGGGGCGCGGGGAACCACGCGAACGGCCACAACGCACCCGCACCCGCCCACCCGCCCCGCGGCCCCCTCACGCCCGGTACGCTGTACCCGCTCCACCCCAGGTGGGAACGGAGCGAGGTGGGTTGCCCGAGCGGCCTAAGGGAACGGTCTTGAAAACCGTCGTGGCAGCGATGTCACCGTGGGTTCAAATCCCACACCCACCGCCAGGTGAACGTATGAGCTGGTCAGAAGGGGTGTCCCGATGTGGGGCACCCCTTCTGTGCTCACCTTGTCTCACCCTGGGTCGCCGGTTTCCCGGCGTAGTCCAGCGTGCGCGGCCAACCTGCGGCCAAGCGGCGGGCGGCTCAGCCCCTGGTCAGACGGCCTTCTCCTCTGCGAGGGCCGCGTCAATCTTCTGGTTGGCCACGGCCTGTTGGCCCCGGAGGATGCGGGCGTAGAAGCGGAAGAGGACGGCGACGCTGTGTCCTGCGCGCCGGGCGACTTCCACCGGGTCGACGCCCGCCTTGATCCAGAGGGAGACGCCGGCGCTGCGGAGCTTGCCCGGCACTTCGGCGAGGGGGGTCTCCAACTCCTTCTCCGAGAGCACTGCGGCGCGTGCGTCCGCCCATACGGCGCAGTACTCGGTGGAGGGGACGCGGCCACCTCGTACGGCTCGGAAGATGCGGCCGTCCGGTGCCGTTCCGTACGTGGCGATGTGGTTGCGCACCATCTTTACGAGCGTCGGTGGGATGGGGACGGAGCGGTACGCCTTCCGTGTCCGGTGCTTCAACCCCCGCTTTTCGTACGGGGTTCCGTTGTCCGTCCAGCCGCTACCCACCTCAGGGCGGCTTTCCTCCACCAGGACTTCGCCCCATGCCTGTTCGAACTCCGGTTTATCCGGGGGCAGTACGAAGTCTGTTTCCTTCAAAGCCGCAGCTTCCGAGGGGCGGTTCGCCGCGTAGTAGATGCAGCCGAAGAAGGCTTCCAAGTGTTCGCCGCGCGGGCCCTGATCTCGTACGGCTGAGATGAGGGACCGTGCGAGTTTCGGATCGGGAACATACCTGAAGTCGATTTCTCCGTCTACGGCAGGGGATTTCCAGTCAACTCGCTTGAGCGGGTTGAACGGTAGCAACCCCTTCTCGTCGACGGTGTACCGCAGGAGGTTGCTCAGCACCATGACCTTGCGGCGTGTGGTGTTCTCCGCTGCCTCGGTGCCGTCCATGAGACGCGACAGGGCGTCCAGGGCGGGCCTGAGGAGGTCAGGGTTCTCCAGGTCGCTCACCCTGCGGGAGTTCTTCGCAAGCCAGTCCAGCGCGGTCCGGATCTTCGCGGGCGGCTCTTGCGCCTTGTGCCGGGGGAGCAACTCGCCTTGTTCGTTCCGTACTGCGCGGAACGCCCACTGGTAGAGGGCTTCCCTCAGAACCACGGGGTTGGGAGCGCCGCGCCGCGATGTGACCAGAATCGGTACGACGACCGCGAGTGATTCGGCGATGCTGGCCCGGTGCTTGGCGGCGGAACGGGGCCATTTCATCAGAGCGTAAGCGCATGCGTGCTCGTACCATGTGGGCGACTGTGCCGCGCGCAACTCCGAGATGGGCACGCCAGTCGCGACGTCGAAAGGCTCACCGTTCTTTGTGGCGGTGATGAGTTGGGAACGGCGTGCGTCCGCGAGTGTTTTGGTGGTGAACGGGGCTTGGAACTCTTCGCCGTCGACAATCCAACGCAGTTGGTATGGGGCCGATTTACTGTTCCGCTTGCGGATGCCCCAGATACGCACGTTGTAGGTGTTCAAGCTTTCCCCTCATTGCGAAGGGGCCACCTGCCGGTGGCCCCTTCAAGTTCTGTGCGGTTGGTGCTTCAGGCGGCTTGCTGGCAGTCGTTCAGCCAGTCGTCGAGGTCGTCGCGTCGGCAACGGATCTGGCCGTTCGGCAACTTGATGAGCCTGGGGGCCTTGCCGCGGGCCCGCATGCGGTAGAAGGCGGGGCGGCTCATGCCGATCTCGTCGAGGACCTCGGGGAGCTTTAGGAGCTTGGGGCGGGACATGGGACTCCTCAGCGCGGCGATGGGGTTCGGGGCGTGTGTGTCCGAGGTGGGGATTTCTGCGTCACCCGCGTCATCTGCGTCATTCGAGGCTCTGACCTGCGGGTTTTGGGTGACGCAGCGCGTTGGGTGTGCGTCATCGGTGACGCAGGCCGTTCGTCACCGATGACGCGGGTGACGCAGGGGTGACGCAGCCGAGGCCGTCTGCGTCACCCGCGTCCGCGCAGGTCACCGGCCGTTTCCGGGGTGTGGGTGACGCAGGTGACGCAGGGCCTCCCTACTTAGGAAAAAGGAGGGGGTGTCTGTGGTGGTGCGGCGCGGCTCAGGACGTGAAGAAGGAGCCGCGCGGCGGCGCGTCTTCGGCGGCGCGAGCGCCGAACAGCAAGAAGAGCACGCCAGGCCGGTGGTGCTCTTCTTGCTTGTCCGGCACCGGCCGGTCGCGGTCAGAACGCGGGCTGTTGTTCGTGCGGGGAGGGTGCCGCTGTGCGGGCCATTTCGATGTAGCGGCCCTCTTTGGTGCGGCCGGAGTCGATGACGACACCCCTCGCGGCGAGGGTCGGCTGAAGCCGTTTGAGGCGGTCGGAGAGGACTTTGCCAGTGGTGGGCCACCCCTTCGGGAGGGGGCGGAAGTCGTCGCCGGTGTACTGGAGGGAGAGGCAGTGCAGCCACTCTGTGGACGTCATCCGCTGCTCACTGCCCGGTTCGATGCTCGCGGCGTGCGCGAGGACCGTCTGCGCGAGCAAGTCGCCCTCGATGACGTCGTCGTTGAGGTCGTCGAGACTGGCCCGGTAGGCGGGGAGCGCTCCGAGGCCGGTGGCGGCGTCGAGTTGTGCGCAGAGGTGGGCGAAGTCGGCCATGCGCAGGTCGGTCGGGGTCTCCGCGTCGACCGCGCGGACCTTGACCGTGAGGTCGAGCAGCGATCCGAGGACGACCGGCAGCGCTTCCGCGTAGTCGGTCCACAGTTCGGTCTCGGTGCGCCGGACGCGGGGGCGTTCCAGGCGCAGGGGGAGGAGGCGTTCGGCGAGGTCGGGGCGGATGACTCCGACGTCGATGCCGGTCATGAGGAGGGGGCGGCGGTAGCCGACGCGGAAGACGTCTCCGTCGGTGAACAGGGCGCGCTTGACGTTCTCCGCCCCGGTGACGATGCAGCACATGGCGTCGGAGAGTTCCGGGGTCATGTGGGAGAGGTTGTCCAGCGCGGTGACCCACCCGGCGGCGACGGCCGTGATCAGATTCTCCTCATCCTTCGGGGCGCGGCGCAGGTCGCCGCTCATGCCCTCGATGATCCGTACGAGCATCCGCCCGCCCGTCGACTTCCCGGCACCCTGGGGGCCGGTGAGAAACGGAGCGGGGACCGGGATGGACGGCGCGAGACAGCCGATCAGCCACGCGATGGCCAGGCACTCGGTCGCGGCGTTGGCGAAGTTGCACAGGCCCATCAGGAGGTCGATGCCCTTGCCGTCGGTGTCCCGCGCGGGGAGGGGGAGTTCGCCGGTGAGTTGGGTGCGCCGCCAGCACACCTCCCTCGGATCGGGAACGGTGATCTCCCACCCGGTGGGGTGGATGCGCACGGACTGCCCGTCGTCGCGCCCGAGATCGAGCCAGGTGGCCCCGTCGAACCCGGGGGCGACGCGGATGTGCACAGGCTGCACGTCGTCCGTCATCGCGAGCGCCTCGATCAAGTCCAGCGCTTCCTTCAGTGCGGTCCCGTTGAACACGCCGACCCCGTCCTTGAAGAGCCCGACCATGAGTTCCTGCCGGTGACTGCCGGCCGTTCCCTGGGAGCGGATCGGGCGGGCCACGGGGTGGCCGTTGCGCTGGGCATACACGGTGCCGTCCGGGGTGCGGAAGTACCGGAAGTGGGACTGCGCGTAGTCGGTGATGACCTCACGCGCGGGGTTCTTGTCGTCGTCCGCCACGGGTCACATCCCCAGTCGGGTGAGGGCGTTGGTCCACGCGTCCGTGCAGTGCCGGGGCGACTCGCCCTTGGCCTGCGCGGCAGTGAACAGCCGGTCGACGTGGGCCTCGGTGAGGCAGTCGCACCGGCCGTGCGTCGACAGCACCGCGAGGAACGTGCGGTACACGGTCGCGTGCACCGCGCTGCGCGCCTGGGTGATCCGCTGCTCCGCCATGGTGATGCCGCGTTCCAGATAGGCGGGTGTGCGGTGCGGGCATTCACCCCCGTGGCCCCTCAGAGGCACGGAGAGGCTCTGTGGCGCCCTGCGGGCTGGGGACAGTTCCTTTACTGCCAGCGCGCGGACAGAGGCCGGGAGAGGGGCCGTGAGGCCGGTGCCGGTTCCGAGCCAACGGGCGTATGACATAAGGGACTTGACGTCGACACCGGGCCGGATGCCATTCGAGGACGGCATGACGCCCCGGTAGATCCAGTGTTCGCCCCGAGTCGTCGGTACGGTCCGCGTCGCGGGCAGGGTGGCGCGCGCCCATGCGACGGCCGCCTCGTCGTCGAGGTCGACGACCGTCAGACCGGCGCCGCCGGGGTGGTAAGCGAGCGCCGCCGCTTCACGCCACGACAGCGCCCACGCCGGCGAGGCGAGGGTGTGCGGGTCGGTCGTTGCCGCGGCCCACGCGTGGCATGGTGCCGCGCACTGGCAGGGACCGGCGGTTTTCATGTTCGGCCGGCCGCCGCACGCGTTGTCCTTGCAGGCGCGGCAGTTGCCGAAGGGGACCTTGCCCGCGCGCAAGGGGAGCACGGGCAGTCCGGTGGCTGCCACACGCAGGGCCTCTCGCGGAATGCTTACGGGTTGAGTCATGCTGGATGCCTCCACTGTTCAGTTGGTGCGGTGGTGGACAAGAGCGGCCCCGCGACTTTGGCGAGATGGGGGGCCGCTCTTGGCGTTGCTAGAAAGGGGGTTCGGCGCTGTAGCCGCCGCGCGGGCGGCGGCGCAACCAGCGCGGCAGGGGCAGCAAGGGCAGGGCCCATGCGGTCCAGCAGTCGCAGGGCTCGTAGTCGGTGCCGGCGTACTCGCCGTTGTGGTCGCCGTAGTCGTGGGCGATACCGCCCGCTCCGCCGCAGTTGGGGCAGTGGGGGCGGGGGGTGTCGGTCAGGGCGAGGGCCCGGCGGGGGCAGCCGATGACGGTGAGGCGGAGTCGGAGCATGGGTGGGGTCTCCTAGCCGTGGTTGTCGGTCTTGGCCCACAGACCGGCGGTCCGGGTGTGGGTGGTGCGCTGGTCCTGGTAGACGGGGCCGTCGTAGTGGTGGTGGTGCGTGTCCGGGACGTCCGGGGTGGCCTCGCGGGCGCGGGTGAAGAGACGGGCGAGAGCGAGGACGGGCACGGCGACGGCGGCGGGGGCGGCGCAGATCATGCCGATGACGGTGGGGTCGGCCTGCCGGGAGGCGACCAGGATGCCGATCGCGACCAGGCCCGGGGGGACGGTGGCCAGTCCGGCGGTCAGCATGAGCCGGGAGGCGTCGACCGCGCGCTGCGACATGGGCGGGATGCCCGGCTGGGGGACGGGCGGGGTGTCGCCGTGCGGGGGCAGGGGGCTGGTGTCGCGGTAGGAGGTCGACAGGGTGGGGGCGGGGCGG
>DATCQX010000598.1:0-21649 GCA_036569285.1 Streptomyces sp. | reverse complement strand
GCCGGCGCCGTAGAAGGGTCCGGGGACGTTGAGCCAGATCCGGTCGGCCCACTTGCCCAGGAAGGAGGCGCGGGAGTCTCCGAGAAGGGGTACGGAGTCGAAGTAGGGCTGCACGTCGTGATGGTGTCACGGTCTGCGTGTGTGTCCGGTCGTATGAGTGAGACGGCGTCGTGAGGTTCAAAGGAGGGTTTCGTGGACGCGTATGTGCTGGATCCGACGGGGGCCGGGCGTGAGGTGGAGCATCGGGTGTTACGGGAGAGGGGGCCCGTCAGCCGGGTGGACGTGCTCGGGGTGGAGGTGTGGGCCGTGGCCGAGCCGGGGGTGCTCAAGGAGCTGTTGACCAGTCCGGACGTGTCGAAGGACGCGCGGGCGCACTGGCCCTCGTTCGCGGAGGTGGTGCCTCGGTGGCCGCTCGCCCTGTGGGTGGCGGTGGAGAACATGTTCACGGCGTACGGGGGTGATCATCGGAGGCTGCGGCAGATGGTGGCGCCGTCGTTCACGGCGCGCCGGATGAAGGCGCTGGCGCCGACGGTGGCGGGGATGGTCGCGGAGCTGGTCGGGGCGCTGCCGGGCGGGGAGGGCGTCGTCGATCTGCGGGAGCGGCTCGCGTATCCGCTGCCGATCGCGGTGATCAGCCACCTGCTGGGCGTCCCGGCGGGGCAGGCGGACGGTTTCCGCGAGGTCGTCGACGGGGTCTTCGACACGACGCTCACCCCCGAGCAGGCACAGGCCAACACCGCGCTGCTGTACGAGAAGCTGGCGGAGCTGATCCGGACGAAGCGGAAGGCGCCCGGCGATGACCTGACCTCGCAGTTCATCGCGGTCCGGGACGAGGAGGGCACGGGATTCACGGAGGAGGAGCTGCTCGGGACGATGGTGCTGATGCTGAGCGCCGGTTACGAGACGACGGTGAACGTCATCGACCAGGCGATCACCCTCCTCCTGACCCACCCCGACCAGCTGGAGCTGGTCCGCTCGGGCCGGTGCGGCTGGAAGGACGTCGTGGAGGAGACGCTCCGTCTCGAACCCGCCGTCACCCACCTGCCGTTGCGCTACGCCCTGGCCGACATCGCCGTCCCCGGCGGTGTGACGATCGCGAAGGGCGAGGCGATCCTCGCGTCGTACGGCGCGGCGAACCGCCACCCGGACCTGCACGGCGCCGACGCGGACGTCTTCGATCTCACCCGCGCCGACAAGGAGCACCTCGCTTTCGGCCACGGCGTCCACTACTGTCTGGGCGCCCCGCTGGCCCGCCTGGAGGTCACCGAGGCCCTCGCGCAGCTCTTCGCGCGCTTCCCGGACGTCCGCCTCGCCGTCCCCGCGTCCGAACTCCGCCCGCTCGCCTCCCTGATCAGCAACGGCCACCAGGAACTGCCCGTCGTCCTCGGCTCCTGATTCCTTCTCCGGAAGGTCTGTCGGACGTCACCCGCACCCCTCATCATCAGGCCATGACGATCACCGCGGGCACCGCACCGCCCCAGCGCACCCCTCTGGTCGGCCTGTTCCAGGGGGTGTTGACCGGCGCGGTGACCGGCGGGTCGGCGGCGGCGTTCGTCGTCGGGATCGTCGTCGAGAGGGTGCCGCTGGTCGTCGGGGCGCTGACCGTGCCCGTGGTGTACGGCCTGCTGCTCCTCCTCGCGGGGGCGCCGCGCCGCGCGCGGGAGGCGGCCGTCGTGCCTCGCACGGCGCTCGCGAGGGTCGAGAGCCTGGAGGCGGTCGGCGGTGAACACAGCGATGTGCCGGTGAAGTTCGAGCTGAGTGTCGTCCCGGACGACGCTCCCGGGTACCGGGTCCGGTTCCGGCAGGACATCAACCTCGCCGAGCTGCCGGGCTACCGGGCGGGCACGGTGGTCGTCGTCGCGTACCCGCCGGACGAGCCGTGGAAGGCGCGGATCGTCAAGCGGCCGACGCCGGAGTGGGAGGAGCGGGCGGCTGCGGCCCGGCTGGACTCGGTGTCGGGGACGGTCCTGGAGATCGTCCCGTCCACGGGCTGCCTGACGGGTTTCGCCACGCTGCTGGCGCTCCTGCTCGCGGCGGCGGGCGTCGTCCTCGCGTTCCGGGGCGACCTGTTCGACGACGGTCCCCCGCAGCCGCCGTCCGCCTCCACCACGGAGTCCCGGACGCAGTCGGACACGACGGTCGTGACGTCGTCGACCGGGACGGTGGACCTCGGGCCGGGCCAGTCGATGCTGGACGCCGGTGAACTGCGGCGCTCCGTCGAGTCGTTGACGCCAGGAGGAACCAAGGGGGAGGCGCTCAGCGTCGTCGTGCGGGAACGGCTGCTGACGGTCGTCTTCGCGCCCAGCAACGCGCAGGGCACCGGGTTCGACCCCCGGGCGCTGCCCTTCGAGCGTGTTCCGGCGCTGGTCAAGGAGGCGGGCGAGAACCTCGGCGACCGGCGGAGCTGGCAGCTCACCGCGACCGGCACGAAGGGGTCGCTCACGCTCCGGGTCTCGGTGACCGCGAGCGGGGGCGCCGGTGCGCTCGAAGCGGACGGGCAGGGCAACGTCGTGCGGCGCGGCGGGAGTTGAGGGGGAGCGCGTGGGGCTGTACCTGGCGGTGTGGTGCTCGGTGCTGGGCGTGCTCGCGCTGGCCGGATACGGCAGGTCGCTGTCGGGGACGAGCGGCGCGCAGCGCACGGTGCGGGCGGCCGGGCGCATCGAGCGGGTGCGGGAGCCGCTGCACGGCGGGTCGAAGCGGGACGGGATCTCCGTGGTCGTCTCCTATCTCGACCCGGAGACCGGGGAGCGGGCCGTCGTGACGAACGAGGGCGAGCGCGGGGACGTGATCACCGAGGCGTGGGTGGGGCGGGAGATCGAGGTCGGCCATCCGCGGGGGCGACCGCACGCCTACCGGTTCAGCACCGGTCCCGTCGGCCCGGGGCGCGGGCTCGGGTGGCCGAACTTCGCGGTGTTCCTGATGTACGCCGGGGTCGTGGTGTACCTCGCGGTCGAACGGGCGTGGCCCTGGGCGCTGGTGGGGTTCTGCGGGCTGTGGGCCGTCTTCGGGATCGCCTACCTTCCGGGGAACGTGCGGGCGAGCAGGCTCCGCAGGGAGCGCCTCGCGGCGATGGTCGCCGTCCCGGGCACGGTGATCGCCGTCCTGAAGGACGTCGGGTCCGACTCCGAGGGCGGCACGACGACGACCATCACGCCGGTCGTCCGTTTCACGACGTCCGACGGCACGACGGTCACGGCCCACTGCACGTCCGGCATCCCGGCTCCCGCCACGTCGTACGGCCGTGAGGTCCTGGTCCACCATCTCCCCGGCGACCCGGCCCACTTCACGCTGGACCCGGCCGCCGCGTACCGCTCGGAGAGCTGGGAGACGCCGTTCGCCGTCGCCCTGCTGGCCGTGCTGGTGGGGGCGACGGTGGCGGGGGCGGTGCTGCTGGTCTGACACAGGGTCACCAGCCGTGTGTCAGGGTGTCGTCCAGCGCCGCCACGAACACGTCCGCGTCCTGGCGGGTCAGACAGAGCGGGGGCTTGATCTTCAGTACGCACTGCCGGTCGGACGTCGGCTGCATGATCACGCCGAGTTCCCGCAGCCGCTCGCAGATCGCGGCGGTCTCCTCCGTGGCCGGCTCCAGGGTCGTCCGGTCGCGCACGAACTCCACGCCGAGGTAGAGCCCCGAGCCGTGGACGGCGCCGATCAGGGCGTGCCGGTCGGCGAGTTCGACCAGCCGCGCCTTCAGGTACCCGCCCACCTCAAGGGCGTTGGCCTGGAGCCCCTCGTCGCGCAGCGCGTCCAGCACGGCCAGTCCGACCACCGAACTCACCGGGCTGCCGCCCGCCGAGGAGAAGAAGTAGCCCTGCGTGCGGTAGGCGTCCGCGATGTCCCGGCGTGTGATCACCGCGCCCAGCGGATGCCCGTTGCCCATCGCCTTGGCGACGGTGACGACATCCGGGACGACGCCCTGCTGTTCGAACCCCCAGAAGTGGGTGCCGAGTCTGCCGTAGCCGACCTGGACCTCGTCCGCGATGCACAGCCCGCCGTGTTCGCGGACCGCCGCGTAGACCTGCCGGAGATAGCCGTCGGGCAGGGGCATGCCGCCCGCGTTCCCGTAGAAGGGTTCGCAGATGAACGCGCCGGGGCGCAGGGCGGCGATGCGCGCGGCGGCCTCCGGGGCGTACCGGTGCGCGTCCTCGCCCCGGTGCCGTCCCCGGTAGGAGTTGGGGCGGCGACCGTGTGCACCCAACTCGGGCGGGACGTCAGGGCGTTCGGGTTGTCCGCGATCGACGTGGAGACCGCGTCGCTCGCGAACGTCCAGCCGTGGTACGCCTCTTCGACGGCGACGGTGTCCTGCCGGCCGGTCACCGCCCGGGCGAGGCGCAGGGCGAGGTCGACGGCCTCGGAGCCGCTGTTGACGAGGAAGACGGTGTCGAGTCCCTCCGGGAGCAACTCCGTGAGCCGTTCGGAGAGTTCGACGACCGAGGCGTAGTGGAAGCGCGAGTTGGTGTTGAGCTTGCGCCACTGCCGGTGGACGGCGTCCGCGAGGGCGGGGTGGCCGTGGCCCAGGATCGTGACGTTGTTGAGCATGTCGAGGTAGGGGCGGGCCTCGGTGTCGAAGAGGTGGTGGCGCCAGCCGCGTTCGATGCGGGGCGGGGTGGTGTAGTAGTGCTCCTGGACGGTGGCGAAGGCGTGGTTACGGCGGGCGAGAAGGTCGGTTTCCGGCTCGCCGGTATCGGCGGCGCCCAGGAGCGGCGCCGGGTCCGGGCACAACTCCAGCCACCCGGCGGCGAGTTCGGCGGGGGCGAAGCGGGGTGGGCGGGTGCCCGGGAGGGTGCAGAGCTGGACGTGGAGGGTGCGGAGGGCGGCGCCGAGGGGCTGCCCCGCCTCGACGGGGCCGGGAATCGCGCCCAGGACTCCGTCCAGGTAGAGGGTGGGGGCGTCGCCGGTGAGCGCGAGGCCGTCGGGCGTGACGGTGACCGTGCCCGGCCAAGGCGCCTGGATCTCCGCCGCGCCCGTCAGGTGGACGTCGATTCCGAGGGCGCAGGTGTCCCCGCCGGTGCGGGTCAGCCGGTACTCGGCGTGCCGGGTGCGGGCGATCGGGTGCTCGGACGCCAGGGTCTGTTCGATGCCGGGGTCGTTCCAGCGGCCGGAGTGGAGGGCGTCGCTGTGCACGGACAGGTCGAGGACGTGCGGGGTTCCGGTGAGGAGGGGGTGGCCGGTGACGTCGGCACGGTTCGCGGGGCGGCCCAGGCGGTCCCTGATCACCTCGGTCATCACCTCCGCCGGTACCGACACCGCCGTCTCGAACATCTCCCGCTCCCGGTCGAGCCCGGCGGACGCGTACGCGTTGTCCGGGTCGAGCGCGGCGTCGTGCTGTCCGCTCACCACCAGCACTCCGGCCCGCAGCACGATCAGCGGCCACAGGACCGTCAACTCCGCGTCGGACAAGGGCCGTACGGCGTGGAACGCCTCGACGGCGGGGAGCACCGACGCCGGTCCGGCCCCGTGATGGTGGAGCACCGAGGTGCAGGTGACGGCGAGTTCGGCGACGGCCCAACCCGGGCCCAGGTCACCGAAGTCGATGACCCCGGCCGGCAGGGGACGGCCGTCCGCGTCCGTGTCGCAGACGACGTTGTTGTCCGTGAGGTCGCCGTGGATCACCTGCACCGGCAGGCCGTCCGCGTGCGGCTCGACCAGTGCCCACGCGGCACGCGCGGCCTCCGACACCCTTGCCGCGCACGCCTGGTCGGCCATCTTCGGGGCCAGCGCCTCGATCACCGTGGGCGCGTACGAGAGGTCCCACAGCCGCCCCGCCTCCGCCTCGACGGGCTCCGAGTCGGCCAGCGCGGAGACGACTCGCCCGGCCAGTTCGCCCAGCCTGGCGACGACCGGCGGAGCGAGATACCGGCTGTCCATGATCGGCTCCCCGGGCACGTACTCCAGCAGCCGGCAAGCGAGCCTCGTCTCCCCCAGGTCGAGCCACTGGATGACGTCCCCGTCGCCCCCGGCGTACACCCTGGGCAACCGCACACCGGGCAACGCCTCCGCGAGCCGCTCGACCACCGCGCACTGAGCCCGCAACGCCCCGACCGCCGTCGCCGGGTTCGTGATCTTCAGCACCCGGTCCCCGACCCGCACATTACGGTCCTGCTGGCTCCCCAGATCCCGCAGTTCACCCCGGACGCCGTACCGCGCGGCGAGCAGGGCCGTCACCGCGCTCTCGTCGGTGTCCGGCATGGGGCGGGCGGGCCAGACCGCGTCGGGGAGTGCCATGACGTGCTCCGATTCTGCGCCGAGGGAGTTGCCGGAAGGCTCCGGCGAACGTAGGTCCGCCCCTTGCGGCCGTCAAGATCCCCGCCGTGCCGCCGCCTCACCGGGGGCGTCGGATCGCCGCTCGGCAATCCTCAACTCTCACTCACGCAACAAGCTATCCTTGCCCGGCAGTCCCACCGGGCTGCCCGACCCCAGGCGGGCCGGCTCAGCCTACTGTGGCGGCACGATGGGTGCGGTGTGAGCGAGCAGAACAGTGTCGAGGCGGAGCTGGTAGATCTCCGGCGAGTCGGTCCGGATGAGATCCTCGCTCTGGACACGCCGGTCATGACGGCCTCGATGCGGCGCCTGCTGCGGCGGATCGACGATCCCGCGAGCAGTATGGGCGGCTACAACCCGCAGCGCGACGAGGACGACTCCTCCTCCTGAAGTGACGTACCTGGAACGGGAATCGCGCGTGGACACCCCACAGCACCGGCTGGACCGGACGGACTACCGGGCCCTGCTGCGCGGCGCGGGCGGCGCCGACTCGGTCGCCCCGCTCCTCGCGGGTGAGCGCAGTTGGCGGCTCCTCTTGCTGCGGGCGCTCGCAGAGGCCACCGAGCGGCTGCCGTGCGAGCCGTATCCCACCCTCGGCCACGGCTGGGAGCTGCTGTGGCGGGCGTGGCGGACGGCGCCGGACGAGGTGGAGTCACTGCTGCTGTACCCGGCGGTCGGGACGTGGGCGGCGCACGCGCTGCGCCGGGTGCGCGGGTCCGTCACGAGCGAGGCGCCGCTGTGGGCGGACACCTCCCATCTGCACGCCGTGGCCGCGTCCGCCGCCGTGCTCGCCGGGCTCGACTTCGAGAACCGGATCACCGCGCTGGACGGGTGGGCGGTGCTGCCGGGCATCGGCGGGGCGCGGGTCGCGGACTCCGTCGTCCGCGTGGTGGCCGAGGCGGGCGTGGTGCGGGTCGGGCCCGTGCGGGTGGGCGGGGAAGGCTGGCACGGGCTGCGGGAGCTGCGGGCGGACGGCTGTGTCGTCACGCTGGACGACCTCGACCCGTACCGGGGGCTGCGCGGTCGCCTCGCGCCCGGCCCGCTGGACTCCGCCGGCCGCTGGGCGGACCTGTTCACCGAGGCGTGGCGCATCCTGGCCGCCGACGACCCGGACAGCGCCCGCGCGATGGCCACCGGCCTGCGGACGGTCGTCCCCCGCCCCCGCTCGGAGCCGTACCGCCCGCACAGCGCCTCCTCCGGTGACGCGTTCGGCGCGGTCGTCGCCTCCGAGCCCGACGACCCCGAACAGCTGGCCTGCACGCTGGTCCACGAGTTCCAGCACCACAAACTCAGCGCGTTCATGCACCTGTTCACGCTGTACGACGACGGCGGCACCGAACGTTTCTACGCCCCCTGGCGCGACGATCCCCGCCCCCTCGGCGGTCTCCTCCAGGGCGTGTACGCCTTTACGGGCGTGACCGCGTTCTGGGCCCGCCGCCCCGGCCTGGTCGCCGGGTTCGAGTACGCCCTGTGGCGCGCGCAGACCCTCACGGCTCTGGACGGCGTCCGCGACGCCCGGCGTCTCACGCCTGTCGGCCGGGACCTGCTGCGCGAGCTGACCGGCCGTCTCACCGCCGGGCGGGACGAGCCGGTGGACCCGCGCGCAGCCGATGCCGCGGCCCTGGCCGCCGCCGACCACCGCGCGTCCTGGCGGGCCCACCACGTCCGCCCGTCCGCCGCCGCGGTGGCCGAGGCCGCCCGCGCCTGTTCGACGGCCCCCGGCACCCGCCTCGTCCTCCCGTCCGACGCGGGCACGGTCGTCCCGTCCCCTCTTCCCCGGGGCCTGGACACGCGGGCGGTCCTGCTCCGCAGGCTCCTCGCGGACGACGTCCCTGAGGCCCTGGACTCCGTCGAGGGGGCCCTGCCGGAGGACCTCGCCCTCGTCACGGGCGACCACCGCGCGGCCCGCGCCCGCTTCACGGAACGTGTCCTGCGCGGCCCCGACCCCGATGCCTGGGCAGGGCTCGGGCTCGCGCTGCGGGGGCAGGGGCATCCGGCCGCGGGCGTCCTGCTGAGCCGTCCGGAGTTCGTGTCGGCGGTTCACGCGCGGCTCGGGGGCGACGGGGATCCGGTGCGGCTGGCGGAGGCGTTCGGGGGCTGAGCGGCGTTCGGAAACCCGCCGCCCCCTCACAGCGGCAGCGGATCGATGAAGCAATTGGCCCGTTCCCGCTCCCCCAGCGCCGTCGTCGCCGGATGGTCGGGGCCGAGGCGTTCGCGCATCTCCTCCAGGACCTGGTCGTGGAGGCGTTCGGCCTCCTCCTCGCGGCCGAGTTCAGCGAGGTCGAGGGCCTGGTTGGCGGCGAGGCTGAGGGTGGAGGGGTGGGCCCGGCCGAGGACCTCCGCCGAGAGGGCGTGGGTGCGGGCGCCGAGGGTGAGGGCGTCCGTGTGGTGGCCGAGGGCGGCCAGGTCGCTGGCCAGGTTCGTCGCGACGACCATCGTCAGGGGGTGGCGTTCGCCGAGGATCTCGACGAGGGTCGCGTGGGCGGTGCGGTCGAGTTCGTGGGCCATGTCGCACAGGTCGTCCATGCGGGAGGTGATCGCGAGGTTCGCCTGCGCGGAGACCGTGTGCGGGTGGCGGTCGCCGAAGATGCGCCGGTAGTGGTCGTAGGAGGCCTCGGCGAGTGCGCGGGCCCGTTCGAGGTGGCCGGTGTAGCGGAGGTCGACGGAGAGGCCGAGCGTGGCGGCGATGGTGTCGGGGTGGGTCTGTCCGAAGCGTTCCTCCATGACGGTGAGGACCTGTTCGGAGAGTTCGAGTGCGGCCTCGTGGTCACCGGCCTTGCGGCGGGCGACGGCGAGGACGCGGCGGGCGTGCAGGACGGCGGCGTTGTCCTCGCTGAGGTGGCGCAGGTACTGGCTGACGACCTCTTCCTGGCGATTACGGGCGTGCTGGTAGAGGCCGAGTTCGCGTTCGTCGATGGTGAGGCCGACCCTCGTCAGGAGGGTCTGTTCGTGCTCGGCGCCGAGGAGGGTCTGCTTCAGTTCCCAGGTGGTGCGGTCGAGGTCGTACGCCTCCTGGAACCTGCCGACGAGTCTGAGGGCGACCCCGAGGTTGTGGGCGGCGTTGAGGGTGCAGGCGTCGTCCTCGCCGAACGCCTGGGTCGCGGTGTCGAAGACGCGCCGGCTCAGCTCCAGGGCCTGTGCGAACTCCCCTTTGACGCGCAGGTCGGCGGCGACGGCGCCGATCGCGTCGAGGTGGTTCTCGTCGGCGCCGGCCGCCCTGGTGGGTCCGGGCCGCGCGATGCGTTCGTAGCCGTCGAGGGTGGTGCGGTTGGTCTCGGCGGCTTCGGTGTAGCGGCCCATGCTGAAGAGGATCCAGCCGAGCCAGAAGGCGAGCAGGAGGGTCTTCTCGTCGTCGGCGCCGAAGAGTTCGGTGGCGGCGGTGTGTGCCTCGCGGGTGAACTCCAGGGCGCTGTCGTGGTCGCCGAACCGCTGGAGGTACTTGGCGGTGTTGTGGACGAGGTCGCGCACCCAGGGGTCGGCGGAGTGGATGGCGTCCGAGGCGACGACGTGCGGGTACAGCTCGGAGTAGCGGTACCACTGGGCGTTGGACTCGGGGTCGCGGGGGTCGGCGGAGGCGAGCAGGGACTGGGCGCCGAGCCGCATCTGCTCCTGTTCGCGGGGGGTCATGCGCTGGAGGAGGACGAGCTGGACGAGGCGGTGCATGAGGAGGGAGTTGTTGCGGGGGTCGATGCGGGCGAGGGAGAACCGTTTGATCTCGCGGATGGCGCGGCCCAGCCGCATGGGGTCGGCGAGGGCGGCGTCCAGTTCCTGGGTGATGACGCCTCGGTGGGCGCCGGAGAACAGGGAGCGCGGGATGGGTTCCGGTGCGAAGTAGGCGCAGACCTGGAGGAGGTGCAGGGCCTCGGGGTTGGTCTGTTCGATGCGGTCGAGGGAGACGTTCCACGCGGTGGCGACGGACTCCTGGTACAGGTTCGGGGCGCCTTCGAAGAGGAGGTCGCTGCGTTTCTCGTCGAACAGGCGCAGGTATTCGCGCACGGTCATGCCGGTCTGGGCGCGCCAGGCCGCCGCCTGTTCGACCGCGAGGGGCAGGTCGCCGAGGGCCTCGGCGAGGAGGTCGGCGTCCTCGGGGGTCAGTTCGGGCCCGCGTTTGTTGAGCAGGGCGACGCTCTCGGCCCGTTCGAAGACGTTCACCTCGATGCATCCGGCGATGTCCTCCCACTGCGGGTTGCGGGAGGTGATGAGGACGGCGCCGTGCCGGGCGTTGGGCAGGAACGGGGCGAGGCTCTGGGCGTTCTCCGCGTTGTCGAAGACGAGCAGCCACCGCGTGTAGGGGTCGCCTCTGCGCAGCGCGTCGAGGGCCTGGGCGACGGTCGCCGCGGCGTCGCCGCCCTCTCCGACGCCGAGTCGTCCGGCGAGGTGGGAGAGGGTGCCCACGATGCCGGAGGTGCGTTCGCTGGAGATCCAGCACACGAGGTCGTAGTCGGTCTGATGGGTGTACACGTATTCGATCGCCAGCTGGGTCTTGCCGATGCCGCCGAGCCCGTACATCGCCTCGGGGAGGACGGCGGTGGGGCTGCGGCTGTCGGTGAGCCGCCGGGCGAGTTCCGCGAGGAGTTCACCGCGGCCGATGAAGTTGGGGTTGCGCGGCGGGACGTTCTCCCAGACCGCCGGGGACGACTTCCGCGGCGTGTGCCTCGCCGGATCACTGGCGGCCATGGGGTCCCCCTCTGCCCTGGCGGACTCGACGCGGTGTCATGACGCCTCGCCGTAGACGAGGCCGGGCAGGTTGTCCGGGGTGTCGAAGATGACGACGAACTGGCGGTTCCAGACGGACTCCGCGGCTGCCGGGCCGTCGACATCCTCCTGGTGGAAGTGGCGTACGTCGAGACGTCCTTCGGCCATGATGCGGCGGGACAGGGCGGTGAAGTCGGGCTCTGCGCGGGGGTCGTGGCGCCACATGACGAGCGGGACGCCGTGCCGCAGGGCCGTGCTGACCTCGTCGCGGCCGATGTCGGAGCCGGGTTTCTGGGTGAGCAGGACGCCGGTGACGGGTTCGGCGGCGTCGGACTGGTCCAGGGCGGTGATCTGGCACACGAGCCGGCCCGAGCCGCGCCGGGTGCGCTGCCACAGGTCCTGCCACACGGCTCGCCATCTGCTGTGCTGCAGGCGGTCCAGGCTGTGCACGACGAGCGGGAAGGAGGCCGCCGCCGGGGGCAGCGCGCCGTGGCCGATGAGTTTGTCGGGGTGGTCGATGAGGTCCAGGGGGAGGATGTACTCGACCTCGATCCGGTCGAGGGGGACCCCGTGGAGGTCGTGCAGCGTCCCGCACGACTTCTGGACCAGGTCGAACAACTGGCGCAGGGCGATGGACCGTTCGGTGAACGGCATGGGCAGCCGCTGCCAGGCGTCGGGGTGGGGGCGGCACTGGAAGTAGAACGACACCGTCCAGTCGTCGAGGTCGCGGTCCGGGTCGGGGGTCAGCTCGACGAGGAGCCGGGCGGAGGTGGCGCGCTGCACGGGCGCGCTGATCAGCCGGGCACGCAACTCGTCGACCTGCCGGGCGTATCCGGCGGCGTCGCTGTCCTCGTCGGGTGTGTCCGGGGTGCGGCGGGCGATGTCCAGGCGCAGCGCCCAATGCCGGTTGCAGGCGCGGACGGTGTCGGCCGTCGTGCCGCCCACCGCGCTGGCGAGGAGTTCCAGGAAGCGCAGGGCGGGCGGGAGTTCGGGGGTGTCCCGGCGGGTGCAGACGAGGTGGACGAACGCTTTCCAGGGGTCGTCGCAGTGGGCGGGCGGGGTGGTGCGCGCGGGGTCGGTGGCGGCGCGGGCGTAGAGGGCGGGGACGGGGACGCCGCCGAGGTCGGCGTGGACGAGTCTCTGGAGGGCTTCGCGCAGTCCGCACCAGGTGTGCACGCCGGTGAGGTCGAGGGCGTGCAACTCCTCGGCGAGGTGGGTGAGTTCGGTGGCGGTGGTGTCGTCGTGCGGGGCGCAGACGGCGGTGAAGGCGGCGGCGAGGGCGGCGCAGCCGTCGGGGGTGGTGGCGAGGTGGTCGACCAGGGCGGGCAGGAGGGAGGCCGGGTCGAGGCGGGCGGTGTCGGGGTCGTCCGGCAGGAGGTGGTCGAGGAGGGCTCGGCGGGCCGCCGGGGTCGCGAGGGGTTCGGCGTGTTCGAGGCGCAGGAGGATCGTCGCGAGGACCTTGCGCCGGTTGTGGGGCGCGCCGTAGCGGTGGTCGCGGAGCCGGTGGCGGAATCCGGGGTGTTCGGTGAGGCGGGCGACGGGCAGGACGGTGAGGCGGCGGGCGTTGCCCTGGTCAGCGCCCACGACGACGCCGACCAGGGCGCGGTGTCCCTCGATCAGGACGGCGGCGCCGGATTCGCCCTGCCAGCCGTCCGGGGACTCGGGGGCGTCCTCGGCGGCGACCTCGATCGTGCGGAGGTCGGAGCGGTTCAGGTTGGCGGGGCGCAGCCGTCCGCCGCACTGGTGGACGTCGTAGGCGGTGCGGTCGGTGTGGAAGAACGCGGGGAAGCCGAAGACCTCGAACTCGACGATGCCGGTCCCCTCGCCGCCGAGCCGGGGCGGGGTCCGGTCGTCGGGCGGGCGCCAGCCGGCGCCGGTGACGGCGAGGAGGGCGGCGTCCGGTCCCGTGTCGGGGTCGGCGGGTGCGGGGCGCCCGCTCCACACGAGGTCGCAGCGGTGCCAGCGCGCGTACGGGGGGAGGCTGCCTCGGCGGACCTCCACGACGACGCCCGGGTCGGGGTCGGCTTCACGGTCGCCGTCGCGGCCGGTGCAAGGGTTCCCGGCGGGCCACAGGACGTGTGCCGCGGTGAGGATCAGGTCGTCGTCGAGGAGCCAGCCGGAGCCGTGGCCGACCTGTCGGCCGTCCGCGTCGGTGACGCTGATCTCGACGAGGCGGTCCGGCGTGGTCGCGGAGCCGAAGGCGGGCTCGCCGTCCTGCGGTGCCGACGCCGGGTGGACGCCGCTCACGCGGTCACCGTGCCGAGTCGCCGGTGCCTGGCTGCGGGGTGCTGCGCGGCAGGCCGGTGGGGTCCGTGACGTTCAGGGAGCCGCGGGGTTTCAGCGTCACCACGAGGCGGGTCGCCGTGCGCCGGGTGCGCGAGCGGGCCGCCTTGGCGGTGACGTACCAGGAGACGCCGCCCTCGGCGCTGTCGCTGCGTTCGGCCTCGACGTCCAGTTCCACGCTGATGTCCTGGACGCTGAACCCGAGTGTTCTGCCCACGCCTTGCCGCTGCGCCGCCTCCAGGTCCGTCCGCAGCGACTCGATGGCCTCGGTCAGCGTCAGCCTGTGCACGTCCCGCCCCATCCGGTCCCCCTCCGGTTCAGAATCCCGTCCCTGGTCATACCCAGGCGGGGGGATTCTGACGCTCTGTCGGGTGTGAGCGGTCATCAGCCGACGGCCGTCCCCTCCCGTACCTCCCGCACCGCCGGTGACTCGGTGAACGCCCGGCTCACCCGCGCCAGCCACGCCGCCTCGTCCCCGACGGTCTCCAGCGAGGCCGTGGGGGACGGGTATCCCGGCGCCCCCAGCGGCGGCTGTCCGCTCCGTTTCGTCTCCAGGGCCGCCGCGAGGACCGCCGCCTCGAAGACGGCCTCCCGGTCGTCGAGGCCGGACACCGCCCCGGCGGCCCGCACCAGCGCCTCGGGGCGGTGGTAGGGGCGCAGCGCCAGGGTGCCGTCGCGGATCTCGATGACCCTGCGGTAGAGGGCGAACTCGGCCTGGCGCAGGGGTGGCCGGTGGTGCGGGGCGAGGGCGATCTCGGGGAGTTCGGCGTAGAGCGCGGACCACAGCGGGTCGAGGGCGCGGTACGCCCGGCGGGCCCGCCACCAGCGCACCGGCGCGGCCCACAGGGTGGCGGTGGCGCCCGCCGTGGCGAGGGCGGCGGTGATCATGCCGAGGGTGGTGGAGACGAGGTCCTCGCCGGCCGCCTGGCCGCCCCGGGTGAGGTCGGAGACGACGTCGTCGAGGGCCCACAGCGCCCACAGCGCGGCGGTGGCCGTGGCGAGGGTCGCGAGGACGAGGCCGGTGCGCAGGGAGCCCGCGCGCAGGCCCCGGGCGCGGTGCAGGAGGGCGCGGGCCATGGTGTGCAGGCACCAGCAGACGTACCCGGCGAAGAGCGTGTTGTAGGCGGCGAGGACCCAGCCCCGGCCGGGCGCGGCGGTGACGGCCGTGTCGGTGACGGTGACACCGGCGGCGAGGAACAGGCCGATGGTGAGGGCCTGTTGGACGACGGCGGCGCGGATCCGGCGTCCGCGCCGGCCCGGTTCGGGGGCCGTGGGGCCGAGGCCGGGGGCGATGAGGGCGAGGAACGCGGCCGCGGCGGCGTTGAGTTGGTAAGGCAGGAGGATCTCGGCGGTGGGCCGGTCCACCAGGGCGGTGACGACGGGGGCGTTGAGGAGCATGGCCGTGCCCGCGCACAACGCGAAGCCGGCGGTGTCGCGTTGGGTGGGGTCCGTTCCGCCGCCGCGGGTGGCGAGGAGGCGGTGGGCGGCGAACGTGAGGAAGAGGAGGGCCGCGAGGCAGGCGGTGAGGTCGCTCACCGGGCGGGGCCGAACAGGGAGCGCAGGCGGGTCTGTTCGGGGTCGGCGAGGGCGGCGCGGCTGAGGATGAGGGAGGCGACGAGTTCGGCCTCTTCCTCCTGCGGCTCGGTGTAGACGGTACGGCCGAGGACGCGGCGGACGAGGGCGGGCGGGAGGTGCGGGAGGAGGACCTCGACGGCGGAGGCCGCCGCGCCGGACGTCTCGTGGTGGCCGCACAACAGGTGGGCCGCTTCGTGGAGTTGGATGTGCCGCTGATGCAGCGGGGTGGTGTCGGCGGGGTAGAGGATGCGGTCGGCCCGGTCGGTGGTGACGAGGAGTCCGCACGGCAGGTGGGGGCGGGCGGTCACGGGGACGAGTTCGATGGGCCGGTCGCGGTCCTCGGCCAGCCGCGCGATGAACTCGGCGGTGTCGAACGGTCTCGGCAGGTCGAGGCCGTCCACCAGGCGCCGGCACCGTCGCCACAGGCGCTTGTCGCTGCGCACGTCGTCGCCCCCCGGTCAGTCGTCGGTGCGGCTCTCGCCGCGGTTCTCTCGGCGCGCGAGGACGTCGATCATGTCGCTGATCGTGTTCACGCCCTCCGGCGAGAGATTCACCGCCCGCAGCGCGACGCTGCGCACCTTCGCGTCCCTGAGCGCGCCGAGCAGTTCCAGTTCCTTGGCGATGGCGGCGCCCTGGTCGTCGTCGAAGAAGTAGGCGACGGGGACGTCGAAGAACTGGGCGAGCGCTTCGAGGTGCCGTTTCGTCGGGTTGTCGCGGCGGCCCGTGCGCAGTTGCCACAGGTAGGTCGCGGAGAACGTCTCCCCGGTGGCCTCCCGGCAGGCGCGGGCGACCTCCTCGTGGCTGAACTGCTCGCGGTTGGGGCGGCGGACGATGCGGAAGAGGGCCTCGATCTTCTCCGCGAGGGTCGTCGGGGGCTCGCTCACGTTCCGCCTCCTCAGCCTGTGTGGGTCCCGCGCGGACAGGCTTTCACGATAGCTGACGCCGTGGCGGGCGGTTCATCCGACCGAAGGGAGTTCCCCCCCCATGCTCAGGAGCCGTCTCAGCCGCACCACCGGTTCGGTCCTCGTCACGGCAGCGCTCGTGACCGGTGTGTCGGTGGCCGTCGCGGCCCCGGCCTCCGCCGAGAAGGCGGTCTGCGTCTACTACAACCCGTACACCGGCGAGTACAGCAACTCCTGCTGACCTCGCCGACGGCCGGGGACCCGGCGTCTGATCGATTCGTGCGATCATGCGCCGGTGAACCCGGACAACGGCCCCTCCGAGGGCACTCCCCCCACCCCGTCCGCCGCCAAGTCCTCTGGATTCGCTGCGGAGTTCAAGGACGCCGTGACGCTGCGCGCGTTCGGTCTCGTCCTCGGCGGACTGGTGGTCCAGCTCGCCTTCATCGTGTCGTACATCGGCGCGTTCCACTCCCCCACTCCCCATCGCATCCCCGTCGCGGTCGCCGCCCCGCAGCAGGTGTCGGCGAAGATCGTCGCCCAGCTCAACGCGCTGGACGGCGATCCCGTGAAGGCCGAGGCCGTGGCGGACGCCGACGCGGCCCGCCGACAGGTCCTCACGCGCGAGTCGGACGCCGCGTTCCTGTTCGACGCGACCGGCACGAAGGACACGCTGCTGGTCGCGTCGGCGGGCGGGCCGTCCGTCTCGCAGACCGCGACGCAGATCGCGCAGAAGATCGAGGCGGCGCAGAAGCGGCAGATCACCGTGACGGACATCCGGCCCCCCAACTCCGGTGACGGGCGCGGGATGACGTCGTTCTACCTCGTCCTCGGCTGGGTCATCGGCGGCTATCTCACCGCGACCATCATGGGCATGGCCGCGGGTTCCCGGCCCGCGAACCGGCACCGGACACTCATCCGGCTCGCCGTGCTGGTGCTGTACGCGCTGGTGTCGGGGCTCACCGGGGCCGCGATCGTCGGTCCCGGCTTCGACGCGCTCGGCGGCCACTTCTGGGCGCTGACCGCCATCGGCACCCTCGTCGTCCTCGCCGCCGCGACCACCGCCCTCGGCCTCCAGACCCTCCTCGGCCTCATCGGCACCGGCGTGGTCATCCTCCTCTTCGTCGTCCTCGGCAACCCGAGCTCCGGCGGGGTCTATCCCGCGCCCCTCCTCCCCTCCTTCTGGAGCGCGATCGGCCAGGCCCTCCCACCGGGCGCGGGGACCACGGTCGTCCGCAACACCGTGTACTTCACGGGCCACGCGACCTCGGGGGCGCTGTGGGTGCTCGTCGCGTACGCGGTGGGCGGGGCGCTGCTGGCGGTGGGCGCGTCCTGGTGGCGGGAGAACAAGGACACGCAGGAGATCAAGGAGGTACGGGAGAGCGAGGAGGTCCAGGCGGCGGCCTGAGAGGATCCGGACGACCGCGAGGCGGCCCACGGCGATCCGGTCCCGGCGGGCACCGCCGAGCGGGACCGGGTGGTGGACGTCCTGCGCATCGAGCAGACGTTCAGCAAGGTCGAACGCGCCAGCCGCTGGGCCGTCCCCCGCCGCCTCGAACCGGTCACGCAGTGGTGCGACGTCACCCTCGTTGAAGGTGGGGTGTCCACCGGGGCGGAGGAGTCGCTCTCCCCCGTGTTCCTCCGGCCCCGGTGGACGTGTTCATCTTGCGGGGTGTGGCTTCGGGGGCCCAGCCGCTTCGAGGGGGTTCCAAAGGTGCTGTTCAGCCGTCTGTGAGGTGTCTGCCGAGTGGGGTGGGGACGTGGTGGACGTGGGGGCCGGTGCGTTGGGTGGTGATGAGGCCCGCTTCGCGGAGGGAGGCCGTGTGGTGGGAGACCGTGGCGGGGGAGATGCCCACGCGGCGGACGAGTTCGGCGGGGGTGGTCCCGTGTCCCGCGACGATGGCCCGTAACACCGCGGCGCGGGTGGCTCCGACGAGGGCGCCCAGGGGGTCCTGGCCGGGCTTCCGCCCAGGGGTCCGCAAGGGGTCGTGCGTGACGGGGTAGAACACGACGATCGGCTCGTCGGGGGCGTACTGGATCGCCGGTTCCCGGCCGCCGAACACGGACGGCACCAGCCGCAGGCCGGGCCCTTTCATCGGGATGTCGAGGTCGTAGGCGGAGGAGGCGATCTCCAGGACCGGGGGTTTCCAGACGATCGTGGGGTGCAGCCCGGAGAGCATCGCGTCCAGCCCCTGGGCCAGCAGGGTGCGGGCCGCCGCCGACCTGGCCTCCTCGGCCCGGCCGTGCAACTCCCTGCGCACAGGTGCGATCACCGCTTCGTGCCAGTCCCGTACCGCTCGGGCCACCGTGTCGAGGGCGTGCGGAGATCCAGCGGCGAGTTCGCCGACCCACGGGGACAGGCGGGAGCCGGTGAGGCGGGCGAAGTTCTCCAGATCGGCGCGCAGGACCGTGCCCGGCGTGTGCAGCATCGCGTCCAGTCCCTCGTCGAGGTCCAGGTCGGCGGCGGGGGTGAGGAAGTCGGGTATCGCGCCCTTCTGGGAGACCAGGAGACGCAGCGTGTGCGCCGAGCCGGGTATCCGCTGCCGCGCCCACCGCTGCCACGGCCCGAGCATCGGCCCCGGACGGCGCTGGTGGAGGATCTTCATGCTGATCACGGTCTCGGTGAGGAGCGCGGGACCGTTCGCGAGCGTGACCCGTCGCAGATCTTCTTGGGTCAAGTGAATCCGGAAAGCCACCGTTTCCCCTCTCAGGCCGTGCCGGGCACCCACCAGCTACCAGGAAGAGGGGGACGGCGACAAGCGGATCACCGGACGTCCCGGCGTCCGGCGCGGTCAGTCGGCCGTACGGCGCGCGTACGCCTCCGCCAGTACCAGATAGGCCGAAGCCGTCCACGTGTACGCCCGGTCCCGCAGCCCCGTTCCGGTGAGTGCGTCGAAGTTCTCGGCGAAGCCGTGGGTTTCGCAGAGGGTGCGGAAGCGGGTGTTGATGTCGTCGGCGAGGCGGTGGTGGCCGGCGCGGCGGAGGCCGTCCTCGATGAGGATGGTGGCGGGGGCCCAGATGGGGCCGCGCCAGTAGCCGTCGGACAGGTAGTGGGGGGAGTCGGTGAGTTCGGTGGCGAGGCCGTAGGGGGTCAGGTGGGATTTGAGGCGGTCGGCGAGGGTGCCGGCGATGTCCGGGGGGAGGTGTTCGCCCAGGACGATCGGCATGAGGTCGAGGAGGCTGTCGCTGGTCCAGCTCTCGCCGGTGGCGGCGGAGCGGGTGACGAAGCGGTCGCCGGTCCACAGTTCGTCGAGGAGGGCCGTCTGGGTGGAGGCGGCGAGCGCCGTCCAGCGGGCCGCGTCGTCCGGCTTGTCCAACGCGGCGGCCAGGTGGGCCAGTTCGTGGAGCTGGAGGGTCAGGAACGCGGCGAGGTCGGCGGTGACGACGACGCGTTCGGGGTCGAAGGCCGTCGCGTTGTCCCAGCCGCTGTCGTTGCCGTGCTGGTAGTGGGGCAGGTGGGCGCCGGGTGCCCGGCGTGCGGTGAGCCAGAAGGACGTCCAGCGCTCCAGGCGGTCGTACGTCTCGGCGAGGCCGTCCCGGTCGGGCGGCACGGGCAGCCGGCGGCGCAGCAGCCCGAACGCCCAGCCGTGGATGGGGGGTTTGACGAAGTTGCGCAGCACCTCGGAGTGGGTGACGGAGTCCGGGAGGGCGCCGCTCGCGTCCTGGTGGTCGAAGGGCAGCGCGAACTGGTCCCACGCCAGCTCCGGGCAACCGGGCGCCAGGGCGAGGGCGTTGAAGCAGTGGTCCCAGCTCCACACCTTGTCCATCCAGTGCTTGGACATCAGCACGCCGGGCCGCGTGACGAGCCCGGTGGGCGCCACGGTCGCCGACCACAGGACGTACGCGGCGAGTTCGGCGGCGGGTGTGCCGTCCGACCGCCACGGCGCGACCGCGTCCGCGAACCGGGCGAACGCGCCCCGCGCCCGCTCCACGACCTCCTCGAAGGTGCCGGACGGCGCGTAGGGCGGGCGGGCGGTGTCGATCTCCTCGATCGCGATCTCCCACTCCCCGGTGACGGTGACGCCCCGCTCCGCGCTCCCGAGGGCCTGCGCGCCGGTGACGTCGGCGAGGGTGCCGGACAAGGCGGTGACGCGGTAGCGCCGTCCGGTCTCGTAGGACGTGAAGACGTGGGCGCCGGCCGCCGGGTCGTGGAAGAAGTACGTCCCGCTGAACGGCGTCAGCGTCGGCGCGGCGGCGAACACCCCGCCGTCCAGACCGTGCCCGCGCAGCCGCAGCGTGTCCGGCGTCTCGTAGGCGAGTTCGACGCGCCCGGCCCCGCCCGCCCAGGTCAGCAGCCCGGGCACCGCGTCCACCCGGGTCTCGGCGCGTGCCCCGGTGGCCGGGTCGAGGGGGACGAGGCGCAGGACGCCGTGCATGCCGTTCTGGTGCGAGACGAGGTGGAGGTCGTCGGCGTACGTCTTCTCCGCGACGACGGGCGAGACGTCGAACCACGAGCCGGAGTGGCTGAAGGGGATGTCGTGGACGGAGAAGGCGGGACCGGAGGGGACAGCGGTCATGGGCGGAGACTCGTTTCTGGAACCGGGATCGGGCATGACGGTGTTCAGTCCTTGACCGCGCCCGCGGTGACGCCCGCGGCGACATAGCGCTGGGCGAGCACGAGGATCACCGCGGCGGGCAGCGAGGCGACGACGGCGGTGGCCATCACCGCGTTCCATTCCTGGTTGTTGTTGCCGATGTAGTGGTAGATCCCGAGCGTGATCGGCTCGTGCGCCCCGCCGTTGACCAACGTGCTGGCGAAGACGAAGTCGGACCAGGACCACAGGAACGCGAACAGGGACACGGTGACGACGGCGTTGCGGCTCATCGGCAGGACGACCGACCAGAACGTCCGCAGCGCCCCGGCGCCGTCGGTCTTCGCGGCCTGGAGCAGTTCGCCGGGGATGCCGGACATGAACGCGGTGAAGATGAGCACCCCGAACGGCACGGCGAGGGTGGAGTCCGCGACGATCAGCCCCGGCACCGACTGGAGCACCCCGAGCTGGAGGTAGATCGCGTAGAACCCCATCGCCATGATGATCCCGGGGATCATCTGCGCGGCCAGCAGCACGAAGCTCAGCACACCCCCGCCGCGCGGCCGGAGCTTCGCCAGCGCGTACCCGGCGGGCGCGGACAGCGCGACGGTGAGGACGACCGTCCCCAGCCCGATCACCAGACTCGTTCCCAGGTAAGGGAGTTGGTCGTCGAACACCTTGCGGTACCCGGCGAGGGTGCCGTGCGCGGGGAACAGGTCGGGCGGGGTCTTGCGCATGTCCTGGTCCCGTGTGAACGAGACGTTGACCATCCAGTAGACGGGGAAGAGCATGATCCCGGTGAGCAGCAGCCCGGCCCCTGTCTTCCAGCCGTTCCTGAAAAAAGCCTGAATCATGCCATCGCCTGCTTCCGCTGCACCCTGAGATACACGAACCCGAAGACCAGCGCGGCGGCCACCAGCAGGTTCCCGACGGCCGCCCCCGGCCCGAACGCGGGCAGCAGGTTGCCGAACCCGAGCCGGTAGGACCAGGTCGCGAACGTCGTCGAGGAGTCCGCCGGACCGCCCTTGGTCATGATCCAGATGATGTCGAACACCTTGAGGGTGTAGATCAGCCCGAGCAGCAGTGTGATCGCGGACACCGGCCGCAGCAGCGGAAAGGTGATCGACCAGAACCGCTGCCAGGCGTTCGCCCCGTCCAGCGAGGCCGCCTCGTACAGGCTCGCCGGGATGGACTGCAGCCCGCTGTGGAGCACGACGAGGTTGAAGGGCACGCCGATCCAGATGTTCGCGAGGATCACCGAGGCCAGCGACCAGGACGGCGACGTCAGCCAGTTGACCGACCCGAGCCCGACGGCCTTCAGCGCCGCGTTGACGATCCCGGAGTCGCTGTTCAGCATCCACGACCAGGTCGACGCCGACACGATCAGCGGCAGCAGCCACGGCA
>DATCQX010000597.1:0-5217 GCA_036569285.1 Streptomyces sp. | reverse complement strand
CAACGTCAACATGGGCAACCCGCACGCCGTCGCCTTCGTCGACGACCTGGCGCACGCGGGCGACCTGTTCACCGCCCCGCCCGTCAGCCCCGCCTCCGCCTACCCGCAGGGCGTCAACGTCGAGTTCGTCGTCGACCGGGGCCCCGGGCACGTCGCCCTGAGGGTCCACGAACGCGGCTCCGGCGAGACCCGCTCGTGCGGCACGGGCGCGTGCGCCGTCGCCGTCGCCACCGCACGCAGGGACGGCGCCGACCCCGCTGTCACCGGCACACCCGTGACGTACACGGTGGACGTGCCCGGCGGACGCCTCGTCATCACCGAACGGACCGACGGTGAGATCGAGATGACTGGTCCCGCCGTGATCGTGGCCGAAGGAACGATCGAATCCGGGTGGCTGGAAGACGCCGCTCGCGGGCGCGCGTAGCGACTTCACTTCGCAGGCAGGGGCGGCCCGCCACCGTACGGGACCGCCCCTGCCGCGCGTCCGGAGGCTGGAAAACGCGACTCACCCCAGCCACAGTGGCGCGAAACAGTCAACCACCGGAGTGTCGCTCGAATGGGTGATCCGCTTCACGCTCGGCGAGAGGCGGTCAGCCGCACATGATGGGCTCGGTAGCATCAAGCACCGGCCCGGACGGGAGACCGAAACCAGTCCCCGAGCCGTGTCCGCCCTGGGGCACTCGTCCGCCGGTCCACGCAGCCGGAGGTGCCCATGAGTGCGGAGGCGACGAATCCCGCGACCCCAGGCCCGGTGGTGCCCGCCGTCCCCCGACGGCGCAGCCGCCCCCGAATCGACCTGCGCAGGCTGGGTCGTGCCGCCTTCCTGGGTCCGGCCGCCAGAGGCCGCCTGCCCGACGCGATCGGCCACGTCGTCGAGGCCCATCGCGCCCACCACCCCGAGGCCGACCTCGAACCGCTGCGCCGCGCGTACGTGCTCGCCGAGTCCTCGCACCGCGGCCAGATGCGCAAGAGCGGCGAGCCGTACATCACCCACCCCCTCGCGGTGACGCTGATCCTCGCCGAACTCGGCGCGGAGACCACGACATTGACGGCGTCCCTCCTCCACGACACCGTCGAGGACACCGATGTGACGCTCGACCAGGTGCGCGAGCAGTTCGGCGAGGAGGTCCGCTACCTCGTCGACGGCGTCACGAAACTGGAGAAGGTCGACTACGGCGCCGCCGCCGAGCCCGAGACGTTCCGCAAGATGCTGGTCGCCACCGGCAGCGACGTCCGCGTCATGTCGATCAAACTCGCCGACCGGCTGCACAACATGCGCACCCTCGGAGTGATGCGCCCCGAGAAACAGGCACGCATCGCCAAGGTCACCCGGGACGTCCTCATCCCGCTCGCCGAACGCCTCGGCGTCCAGGCCCTCAAGACCGAGCTGGAGGACCTCGTCTTCGCGATCCTCCACCCCGACGAGTACGCGGGCACGCGCGAACTGATCGTCAGCAACGCCTCCCGCGCGGACGACCCGCTCGCCGAGATGGCCGAGAGCATGCGCGCGGTGCTGCGGGAGGCCGACATCCAGGCCGAGATCCTCATCAGGCCACGGCACTTCGTCTCGGTGCACCGCGTCTCCCGCAAACGCGGCACCATGCGGGGCTCCGACTTCGGACGGCTCCTGGTGCTCGTCAACGAGGACGCCGACTGCTACGCCGTCCTGGGCGAGCTGCACACCTGCATGACGCCCGTCGTCTCGGAGTTCAAGGACTTCATCGCCGTCCCGAAGTTCAACCTCTACCAGTCGCTGCACACAGCCGTCGCGCGTGAGGACGGCCAGGTCGCCGAGGTGCTGATCCGCACGCACCAGATGCACAAGGTCGCCGAGGCCGGCGTCGTCGCCCTCGGCAACCCCTACGCGGTCCCGGCGGAGGAGCAGACGGCCGGTGACGAGCGCGTCGACCCGACCCGGCCCGGCTGGCTCTCCCGGCTCCTCGACTGGCAGGAGGCCGCCCCCGACCCGGACACCTTCTGGTCGACCCTGCGCGAGGACCTCGCCCAGGACCGCGAGATCACCGTCTTCCGCCCCGACGGCGGCACGCTCGGCCTGCCCGACGGGGCCACGTGCGTCGACGCCGCCTACGCGCAGTACGGCGAGGACGCGCACGCCTGCATCGGGGCCCGCGTGAACGGCCGTCTGGCGACCCTCAGCACCGTTCTGCGGGACGGGGACACCGTCCAGCTCCTGATGGGCCAGGACCCCGCCTCCGAGCCCTCCAGGGAGTGGCTGGAGCACGCCCACACCCCCGCCGCCCGGATCGCCATCCAGCGCTGGCTGTCCACGCACCCCGCGGAGGGGCGCGGCGCCGCTCGGGAGGAGGCCGCCGAGGAGGACGCCGGGCCCGAGGCCGGGACCGCCGTCCGGGGGCGCTCCGGCCGACGTGGCGCCGACGCGCCGCTGCCGCATCCGTCGACCGCCGCGCGCGCGGGGAGCACGATCTCCGTCGCCGGGCGGCCCGGGGCCAGCGTGCGGCTCGCCGGGTGCTGTACGCCCGTGCCCGCCGACGAGGTCACCGGGTTCGCCGTACGCGGGGGAGTCGTCACCGTCCACCGCGTCGAGTGCTCCGCCGTCGCGCGCATGCGCGGTGCCGGGCGGCCCGAGGCCGACGTCCACTGGGGTGACTCCACCGCGTGCCGGGTCACCCTCCTCGCCGAATCGTTCGGCCGCCCGCATCTCCTGGCCGACCTCACCGAGGCGATCGCCCTGGAGGGCGCCGAGATCGTCTCGGCCACCGTCGAACCGCCCTCCCAAGGGCGCGTCCGCCACACCTACACCCTCGAACTCGCCGATGCGGGGGAGCTGCTCAGCCTCATGCGGGCGATGAGAAACGTTCCTGGGGTGTATGACGTGAGCCGGGCGCAGCATCATGCGGGGGTGAATTGAGGGGGGTGGGCATGCGATGTGAGGCCGGGCTCCGGTGGGGCACGCGCGCGTAGGCGCTGTCCGGTTGTGCGGCCCCCCGCGCGTGGGGCGCCTCTTTCCGGCAACTCGGCCCCTCCCGGGCAACCCGTTCGGGTGGGGCGGGAGCGAGTCGGCGCCGTGGGGGAAGGGCGCGCTGGTAGCGGTGGGGCATGCTGCGCAGCCACCGCACCGAAGCCTCCCGGACCGAAGTCCGTCGAACCGAAGCCGCCGCTCTCCGAGCCGAAGCCTCCGGGACGACCGATCCCGCCCCCGCCGCACTCCGCGCCTCCCGCCGACCGGTGTCCCGCCCCCGCCCCCGTCGTCTCGCCCAGGCCGCCTTCGTCGCCTCCGCGCTCTCCCTCTGCCTCGTCGCCGCGAGCGCGCCCCCCGAGGAACTCGGCGTCGGGGACCGGCTGTTCCCGAACCTCGGCAACCCGGGGTACGACGTCGCCGCGTACGACCTGGACTTCACGTACCCGGGGAGCAACGACAAGCCGCTGAGCGCGGTGACGACGATCCTCGCGCGGACGACCCAGCGCCTGGAACACGTCAACCTGGACTTCGCGCACGGCGACGTCGAGTCGGTCGAGGTCGACGGCGAACCGGCGACCTACGCGCGCGCGGGCGAGGACCTCGTCGTCACCCCGGAGGACGCCGTCCCCGAGGACAGCTGGATGCGGATCACTGTCCGGCACACCAGCGACCCGACGCCCCCGAAGGACGGCGAGGGCGGCTGGGTGCGGACGGCGGACGGGCTGGCCATGGCGAACCAGGCGGACGCCGGGCACATGGTGTTCCCCTGCAACGACCACCCTTCCGACAAGGCGATGTTCACCATCAGGGTGACCGCCCCCGACGGCTACACGGCCGTCGCCAACGGCCTGCCCGCGGGCGTCGACCGCGCGCGCGGGACCACGACATGGACGTACCGCACCCAGCACCCCATGGCGACCGAGCTGACCCAGGTCTCCATCGGCCGCTCCAGCGTCCTGCGCCGCGAGGGGCCGCACGGACTGCCTGTCCGGGACGTCGTCCCGACGGCGGACCGGGAGGCCCTGGAGCCCTGGCTGGCGAAGACGCCGGATCAGATCTCCTGGATGGAGTCGAAGGTCGGGCCCTACCCGTTCGAGACGTACGGGCTGCTGATGGCGGGCGCCTCCACCGGGTTCGAGCTGGAGACTCAGACCCTGTCGCTGTTCGAGAAGGACCTGTTCACCGAGCCTGGGTACCCCGCCTGGTACGTCGAGTCGATCATGGTGCACGAACTGGCGCACCAGTGGTTCGGCGACAGCGTCTCCCCGCGCTCCTGGTCCGACCTGTGGCTCAACGAAGGGCACGCCACCTGGTACGAGGCCCTGTACGCCGAGGAGAAGGCGGGCCGCACGCTGGAGGCCCGGATGAAGGCCGCCTACGGGGAGTCCGACCGCTGGCGCGCGGCCGGCGGCCCGCCCGCCCTCCCCAAGGGCCCCGAGTCCGGCCAGAAGATCAGCATCTTCCGGCCCGTCGTCTACGACGGCGCCGCCCTCGCCCTCTTCGCCCTCCGCGAGACCGTCGGCCGCCCCGCCTTCGAACGCCTGGAGCGCGCCTGGGTGACCGAGAACCGCGACGGTGTCGCGAGCACCGCCGACTTCACCCGCCTCGCGGAACGCGTCTCCGGCCGCGACCTCGGCGCCTTCTTCGACGCCTGGCTCTACGGCACGAAGACCCCGCCGATGCCGGGGCACCCGGACTGGAAGTCCAAGACGCCCACGAAGTCGACGACGTCCACGAAGGCGAAGCCGGCGCAGGAGCGGCCGGTGGCGCGCCACGGACGCCGCCCCTGAGGCGCGCGTACGCCAGTGGCGGCCACGGCCTGAAGAGAACCGTCTGAAGGCCTGAGGAAAGCACCTGAAGGCCTAGGGAGAGCACCTGAAGGCCTGGGGAGAGCACCTGAAGGGCACCCACCGCCCGCGAAGGGCGCCCACAGCCCCGTCCCGCCCGGATAAGCCGATGACGCGGCGGGCCGGGCCGTGCGAACATTTTCGGGCCGGCGTGGTACGAGGCCGAGGCGCGGGAATCTTCCGCGGGGCTCGTGCGTTGAGCAGGGTGACAGGCGCCCTAGCGGCATCTTCGACGACGTAAGGATCCAATGACCTCCTCTTCTTCCCCTTCCCAGGACACCCAGCGCCCCGCGCACTCCTATGCCGACGGTCTTCGGGCCGATGCCCTGATGGAAGAGGACGTCGCCTGGAGCCACACGATCGACGAGGAGCGGGACGGCGACCAGTTCGACCGCTCCGAGCGCGCGGCCCTGCGCCGCGTGGCCGGTC
>DATCQX010000596.1:0-2425 GCA_036569285.1 Streptomyces sp. | reverse complement strand
TACTTCGACTTCCTGAACCGGGTCGGACCGGTCGCCGAGGAGCTGAAGAAGTCCGGGATCTGGGCGTACGCGCACCCCTGGCTGAACCTGCTGATCCCGGGCGAGCGGACCGCCGAGGTGACCCGGGAGATCCTCGCGGGGGTCACCGCCGCCGACGTCGGCGCGGGGCTGATCCTGCTCTACCCCCTCGACCGGGCCCGGCTGCACGCCCCGCTGCTGCGCGTGCCGGACGACCCGGTTCCGTACCTGTTCGCGATCCTCGCGGCCGTCCCGGCGGACGGCACGGCCACCGTCGAGCGCCTCCTCGCGGCCAACCGCGCCGCCTACGAGCGGACCGAGGCGGCCGGCGGGACGCAGTACCCGGTGGGATCCGTGCCGTTTCGGCCGCAGGACTGGCGGGCCCACTACGGGGAGCGATGGCCGCAGCTCGCCGCGGCCAAGAGGAGGTACGACCCGAAGGGTCTCCTCGCGCCGGGGCAGGGCGTCTTCGGCTGAAACGAGCCGACATGAGGGGAACCGTTCGGGGTAGGACAGCGGCTGATTCGCGGTCTTGTCCTGGCCGGTTCCCCACCCTTACCTTTGGCCCGCCTGACGCCTGTCCGCCCGCTCAGGGGGAGACCTTTATGGCCGTACGCGGCCGGCACCGCCGGTACCAGCCGAATCGGATCAACCGCGCCTCACTCACCGTCACCGCCGGCGGCGCCGGGATGGCGCTCCCCCTCATCGCCGCGGGCACCGCGCACGCCGCCGACGTGCACACCTGGAACAAGGTCGCGGCCTGCGAGTCGACGAACGACTGGGACATCAACACCGGGAACGGCTACTACGGCGGCCTCCAGTTCACCCAGTCCACCTGGAAGGCGTACGGCGGCCTCCGGTACGCGGGGCGAGCGGATCTGGCCACCAAGGACCAGCAGATCGCCGTGGCCGAGAAGGTCCTCGACGGACAGGGGCCCGGCGCCTGGCCGGTCTGTTCGGTCCGTGCCGGACTCACCCGGGGCGGGGACGCGCCGGACATCGAACCGGTCACCCAGAAGAAGACGGTCCAGAAGAAGGCCGTCCAGCATCAGGAGAAGAGCGGCAAGAAGGCGAAGGCGCCGGACGTCCGCGCGCAGGCCACCCCGCAGTCCCGTGCCGGGCGCACCGAGATGTACACCGTCGTCCATGGCGACACGCTCTCCGAGATAGCCGACGAGCGGGACGTCAGAGGCGGCTGGCGGGGGCTGTACGCGGCCAACCGCGGGACGATCGGCTCCGACCCGGACCTGATCCTGCCGGGCCAGCGGCTCAGCCTGAACGGCAAGACCGCCGCGCCCAAGGCACCCAAGAGCAAGCCGAGGACCGTCAGCAAGCCCAGGACGGTCGCGAAGCCCAGGACCGACGAGGGGCACGCCACGCGCGTCGCCCCCGTCAACGCCGGGACCGGCACGCAGTACCACGCCACCGGCTCCCACTGGTCGAAGGGCTACCACACGGGCGTCGACTTCCCCGTCCCCACCGGGACGTCCGTGAAGGCGGCCGGCGCGGGCGAGGTCGTCAGCGCCGGGTGGGGCGGCTCCTTCGGCTACCAGGTCGTCATCCGGCACTCCGACGGCCGCTACACCCAGTACGCCCACCTCTCGGCGATCTCCGTACGGGACGGGCAGTCGGTCGGTGCGGGTCAGCGCATCGGCCGGTCCGGGTCGACCGGGAACAGCACCGGCCCGCATCTGCACTTCGAGGTGCGGACGGGGCCCGAGTTCGGGTCCGACGTCGACCCGCTGGCCTATCTGCGGGCCGGCGGGGTCAGGATCTGACCTTCGTGCGGTGGCAGTCGGCGGTCCGCGCCGCCAGGAAGAGGCCGTCGTAGTAGAGGCGGTACGTTCCGTCCGCGAGGTGCGGCTCGTCCGCCTGACGCGTCCCGTCCGGTAGGTGGGCGGGACGCTTCTCCGCCGTCACCTCGCGGGTCTCGCGGGCGGCCGGGGCCGGCTGATCCGGGAGCGCGTTGATCAGGCCGTCCATGGCGAGCGCCGGCGCGGGGGCCTCCGGCACGAGGGCCGTCGGCGCTGGTTCCTCGTGCCGCGCCGGCGTCTCGGTGCGGGTTCCCGCCGGGTGCCGGTCGGCGGCGTGGGGGCCGGGCTGTGCGTCGTCCGGCTGGGTGCCGGGCCGGGGGTCGCTACGGGTTCCCTCGGCCTGCGGGTGTTCCCGGGCCAGCCGTTCGGTCGTCAGCAGGATCAGGCCGCCGGCCGCGACGACGCCGCAGCCCAGGGCGAGGGCGGTGCCGGTGGCGCCGTAGCGGAAGGTCTCGCCGAACATCGTGATGCCGACGGCCGCCGCGACCACCGGGTTGACGACCGTCAGCGTCGACAGCGGGGCGGCGAGGCCCGCGCCCCGGTAGGACGCCTGGGAGAGCATCATGCCCGCCGTGGCGAGGGCGGCGATCAGG
>DATCQX010000595.1:0-4649 GCA_036569285.1 Streptomyces sp. | reverse complement strand
CCGCCAGTAGAAGCCGATGCCCGCCTTGGCGTACTGGTCGACCTTCACGATCCGGTCAGTGGTCTCCGACCCCGGCGACACCACCTCCACGACCAGCAGCACGTGCTCGGGGCGAGTGGGGGTGATGTCGATCGTGTCCGCGCGGTACAGGACGACGTCGGGGCGGCGATTGGTGAGCGGAACATCTTGAAGCCGGACGTCAAAGTCGGTGTCGGCGTTCCACTCCGGGCCCGAGGCCGCGTCCAGGGCATTCGCCAGAATCCGGGCTAGCCGGTTGTGCCGCTTGGACGCGCTCGGACTCACGACCACCATCCCGTCCACGATTTCTACACCAGCACACTGCTCCTCGGACCAGGAGTCGTACTCCTCCGCCGTGATCTGCTCATGCATCCACGCCGGAGCTACCATCTCGGCCGCCATGAAGCACCTCCCGGACACTGTGCCGCGGGCCCAATCCCGCTTGACTCAGCGTACCCACACCAATCAGAAGCCGACGCAAAGTCCAGGATCACGAGCAAGGCCCCCTGCTACCCGGCCGCCAGGGCCGGTTAGCCTGGCTGATCCGGCGACTCACTCGTCACGAGTGCACCCCCGACGGTCATCTTCCTGGGCTCCCCTGTGGCCCAGGAAGAATCCCGCGGCTTGCGAAGGTGAAGGTAGCTTCCAGGCGACCACAGCGTCAACTATAGTTTAGCCACGTCGAGAGAGAGCAGCGCATCGTGCCCCGTTCAGGCGAGACAGCGGACCGTGAGACGCCCTTGCCGGCGCCCCCGGTTCCCGTACCCGGTCCTGGCGCGTCCTTCGCCGACCGTCTGAACTACCTCTTCGACAGGGTCCGGGCCCCGGGCGCGGACGAGTTCAGCAACGCCCACGTGGCACGGACGATCTCCTCGTACGGCCAGGAGAGCATCACCGGCGCGTACATCGGCCAGCTCCGCAAGGGCAGCAAGACACCCACCGTCAAGCTCGTCCCGCTGTTCGGCCGGTTCTTCGGCGTGGAGGCCGGCTTCTTCGTCGAGGACGAGGTGACCCGCAAGGTCGCCGAACAGTTCGAGCTGCTGCGCAAACTCAGCCAGGCGGGCGTGAAACAGATCGCGCTCCGTGCCATCGGACTGTCCCCGCACAGCCTCAACGAGGTCATGCGGAAGATCGATTCCGTGCGGGAGAAGGAGGGCCTGCCCCCCTCCCTCGAAGACGACCTTTCCTGACCAGCCACTACGCTCAACTCCACGGGGCTCTCGAGAGGAACACGCATGTGGCACAGCCGTCGTGCGCGCCGACCCGTCGACCGAACCGAAGAAGTCGAGCGGCGCAGCAGAGCGTTCGTCGAGGAACTTGAGCTTCCCGCCGTCAACAGCGTCCTGGAGTTGCGCCCGTTCATCGAACGGAAGCTCAACCGGGAAATACGGCTGATGCCGTTCACGCCGGACCTCTCGGACCCGGCCTCTTTGGACCCCTCGACGCCGTGCGGTCTCTGGCTCGCCACCGTCGACACGGACTACCTCTTCTACGACGAAGGGGTCAGCGCGGCGTACACCGAGACAGTCGCCGGGCACGAGTTCGCCCACATGCTCAAGCACCGCCACAAGAAAGAGTCCTTGGACGTCGCCGGCCTCGGCGGCCTCATCACGGACATCGACCCTGCCACCGCTCAGCTGGTCCTCGGCCGGACCCGGTACGACGAACCCGACGAGTTCGAAGCGGAGATGATCGGCTCCCTCCTACAGGAACACGTGCGCATATCCCGCGAGGCCGCCGCCCGCGGTTCTCAGGACGACGACCCCATCGCCCGCACGCTGCTGCGCTGACCGGAACAGATCACCGTGAAAGACATACTCCACCCCCTGTGTCTCGCGATCGCCGGCACAGGGTTTCTGCTGCTGCTCCGTGACCTGGGCAAGCGCCGACGCGACCCCGCCCTGGTCGCCCTCGCCTTCACCTTCGCGTTCTCCGCGCTCAGCTTCTTCATCGCGCTCACCTGGGTGTGGGTGCGCATCGACGGCGTCCTCGGCGTGACCAACATCGCCGTGCCGCTCGCCCAGAGCTGCGTCATCCTGGTCTTCGCCCTGCAGGCCACCGTCCTCGCCCACTGGTCCGAGCCCCCCGCCGCCGCCCGGCGCCGTGGCCGCCAGTGGCTCATCGCCGCCGCCTGCGTCATCGCGGGCATGGCCCTGCTCTTCACGCTGCTGAACCCCACCGTCGAGCGGCCCTTCGACTTCTCGCTCTACTACGCGCACGAGCCGTTCTTCCAGGCGTACCTGTGGCTGTACATGAGCGCGTACACCGCCGCCGAGATCTACCTCGCGCGCTCCTGCTGGAAGCACGCCCGCGCGACCAGCAAGCGATCGATCGCCGTCGGCCTGCGTCTCGTCGCCGTCGGCGCGACCATCACCCTCGGCTACAGCGCCATCCGCATCAGCGCGATCTTCGGCGCGTTCTTCGGGTTCAGCGTGCGGAGCCTCGATCCCTACGCGTGGATCTGCGGCGATGTGGGGGCCACCCTCACTCAGATCGGCTACTTCCTCCCGACGCTCGTCCGCCGCGTCGAGGACGGCAGGAACTGGGCGTCCGCGCACCTCGCCTACCGGCGCCTGCACCATCTGTGGGCCGCGCTGGCCGAGGCTCACCCCGGAATCACCCTGCTGCGACCGGACCGGCAGCGCGAAGCCATCCTTCACGGCCGCAGCGCGCACTTCCCCCTTCTGCGACGCCGTACGGAGATCCGCCACGGCCAGAAGCTGCTGCGCCGCTACCTCGACCCCGCCGTGCGCACCGAGTCCGAAGCACGGCGCGCGGCCGACGGGCTGACCGGCCGTGACCTGGTCGCCGCCGTCACCGCCGACCAGATCCACGCGGCGCTCACCCGCTTCCACGCGGACGACCCCGTCGAGGCGCCGGTCGAGTACGTGGACGCCCACCTGCCCCTGCCGACAGCCGAGGACGAACAGCTCCACCTCGAACGCGTCGCCGGCTTCTTCACCGCGCCCCGTCCAGGGACGCCCACCACCGATCTCCCCAGCACCGCTTCAGGAGCCCATCCGTGATCCTCCGCCGCACCGTGCTCGCCACCACGACGGCCCTGGCCGCCGGCGCCACCCAGAGCACCTCCGCCAGTGCGCGGCCCCGCCCCGGCTCAAGCCCCCGCAGGACTCCCCCGCTGCGCCTCGCGTCCGCCGGCCACCAGCTCGCCGCCCTTCGCAAGGGCAGGATCACGAGCCGTGCCCTGCTGGAACAGCACCTGGAACACATCGAGCGGGCGAACCCCGGGGTGAACGCCGTCATCACGCTCGACAAGGAGGGCGCCCGCGCCGCCGCCGACAAGGCCGACCGGCATCTCGCCGAGACCGGCAAGGTGCTCGGCCCGCTCCACGGCCTGCCGATGACGGTGAAGGACGCCCTTGAGGTCGAGGGGATGCGCACCACCTGCGGGTCGCCCGGTCTCTCGGACCATGTCCCCGACCGCGACGCCGACGCGGTCGCCCTCCTGCGTGCCGCCGGCGCCGTCATCATCGGCCACACCAACGTCCCGACCATGTGCCAGGACATCCAGACGTCGAACCCGATCTTCGGCAAGACCCTGAACCCCTTCGACTCCGAGAAGACCGCCGGCGGCTCCTCCGGCGGTCCGGCCGCCGCGGTCGCCGCGGGCTTCACCAGCCTGGAGGTCGGCTCCGACCTCGCCGGCTCGCTGCGCCTGCCGGCCGCGTACTGCGGTGTCTACGCGCTGCGGACCTCGCGCGGGGCCAGCCCGATCGTGCCCACGCGCGGCCACATCCCCCGTCTGCCCGGCTGGGCCACCAGCAGCGACATGGTCACGCTCGGCCCGATCGCCCGCACCGTCGACGACCTCGGTCTCCTCCTGGACGTCATCGCCGCGCCCGCCCCCGCCGACCGCGGCGCATGGAAGATCGACCTGCCGGCCCCGGCCAAGGCCAAGCTGGGCGACTACCGGGTCGGTATCTGGGCGGACGACGCGTACTGCCGCGTCGACGGCGACAGTCGCGCACTCCTCGCCGAGGTCACCGAGCTGGTCAGGGGGCTTGGTGCCACTGTCGACGACTCCACCAGGCCCGTCGACTTCGCCGAGAGCGACAAGCTGTTCCAGCGCCTCATGTACGCGACCGCCTCGGCCACCGCCTCCGACGACGCGTTCGCGGCCGACGTGGAGGCTGCCGACAAGATCCCCGCCGACGACCCCAGCGGGTTCTTCCTGCGTTCCCGCACCATGCGTCACCGCGACTGGTGCGTGGCCGACGAAGCACGGCAGAAGCTGCGCGGCGCCTGGGACGCCTACTTCACGGACCACGACGTCCTGATCACCCCCGCCACGCCGACCGCCGCCGTCCCCGACCAGAGCGGCACTCCCCTGCCGCAGCGGTACATCACGGTCGACGGCGAGAAGCGCCCGTTCTTCGACCAGACCAGCTGGCTCAACCTGGCCGGCCCGGTGGGACTGCCGTCCCTCGTCCTGCCCGCCGGCAAGACCACCGACGGCCTCCCGCTCGCCCTCCAGATCATCGGCCCCTACCTCGCCGACCGCACCGTTCTCCACGTGGCCAAGCACCTCGCACAGCGGCTCCCCGAACCGATCCGGCCGTCCGTGTTCTCGGCATGACCGAGCCGGACCAGAGGCCCTTGAGATCTAGGCC
>DATCQX010000594.1:0-11128 GCA_036569285.1 Streptomyces sp. | reverse complement strand
GGTGCACTCCCCGGCGAGCGCGGAGAGGATCTGCTGGTAGCCCAGCGCGCGCGAGGCCGTGAGCCCGTCGCGCAACCCCTGCGCCTCCAGTGCGCGCACCTCGTCGACGAGTCCCGCCTCCCACATGCGGTCGACCCTGCGGGCGATGCGCTCGTCGAGTTCAGGGCGCGCGACGTCGACGCCGATCTGGATCGTGTCGTACACCGAGTCGTGGCCCGGCAGGTTGGCCGTGAAGGGCTTGCCGGTGATCTCGATCACTTCGAGCGCCCGGACGATCCGGCGACCGTTGCCGGGGAGGATCGCCCGCGCGGCGTCGGGGTCGGCGACCGCCAGGCGCGCGTGCAGGGCGCCGGGGCCGTGCAGGGCCAGCTCCTCCTCCAGACGGGCACGGATCTCGGGGTCGGTGCCCGGGAACTCCAGGTTGTCGACCGCGCCGCGGACGTACAGGCCGGAGCCGCCGACGAGAATCGGCCAGCGACCCTCGGCGAGCAGGGCGTCGATCCGCGCGCGGGCGAGGCGCTGGTACTCGGCGACCGAGGCGGTCTCGGTGATGTCCCAGATGTCCAGGAGGTGGTGGGGAACTTCCGCACGCTCCTCGATCGTTAGCTTGGCGGTACCAATGTCCATTCCCCGGTAGAGCTGCATGGAGTCGGCGTTGACGACCTCACCGCCCAGCCGCTGGGCCAGGAAGACGCCCAGATCGGATTTTCCGGCCGCGGTCGGTCCGACGACGGCGATGACTCGGGGGGCGGGGGGTGCGCTGCTCACGGCACCAGTCTCGCAAACCTCGCGGGCCGCGCTCGAACCGGTGAGGTGACGGGATCGGAGGCACGCGAGTACCGTGTGAAGTGGATATGGGCGTTTTGCGAAGTTCGAACGGTCGCAGGTGACGTACGACGAGGGAAGGTGACCCGATGGGTCTCATGGACAACTTGAAGGCCAAGCTCGGTCCGGCCAAGGAAAAGGTCTCCGACCTCGCCCAGCAGCACGGCGGCAAGATCCAGGACGGCATCGACAAGGCCGCCAAGGCGGTCGACGAGCGGACCAAGGGCAAGTACAGCGACAAGATCCACTCCGGCACCGACAGGGCGAAGGGCGCGGTGGACAAACTCGCCCACAAGGACGACGGCACGACCCCGCCCAGCTCCCCGCCCCCGGCGTCCTGACCGGCGCCCGGGACAGCCATCGGCGGACGGTCTCCCGGGCCCGTCCGTCGGCCCGTTCCCGGCGCCCTGGAACCAGGCCGCGCCCCGCCCCCGCAGGTCGGCGCCCTACGACCAGGTCGCCACCACGTACCCCACCCCGTAGGGCGCGTCCTCGTACAGCAGCTCACCGCTCAGCCCGGCGTCCTTCCCCGCCCCCGCCAGCACCTGCCAGGGCGCCCGCCCGGACGCCATCAGCTGGCGGGCCAGCTCGACGTCCATGGTCTCCAGCGCCACGACGTCGGCCTTGCCGAGCGCCTGCCCGATCTCCGCGTCGAAGGGCGCCGCCCGCTCGTCGAGGTAGCCCGGCGCCTTGAGCGTCCGGCAGGCACTGGCGTCACCCATCACGAGCAGCGCGACCCGTCCGGCCCTCCCGGCGACCTCCCGCCCGGTCCGCACGCACCGCTCGGCGCCGAACGGCTCCCCGACCCCGAGCCCCTCGACCGGGATGTCCCCCCAGCCGGCCCGCCCCAGCAGCCAGGCCCCCACCGCGAGCGAGGGCGGCAGCAGCCGCCCGGCCGCGGCCTCTCCCGCACCGCCACCACCGCGCCCCAGCCGGACGACGATGTCGGCGCCGAACCCCCGGAAGGAGCCCGGCGTCCCCTCGGGGTACGGGCCGCACCCGTGTTCCGCCGCCGGGCCCACCACCACCAGCCGGTCCGGCCGGGAGGCGGCGAGCACGCCCAGCGCGTCCGCGCAGGCGGCTCTGGCGGCGTCCAGCTCGGGTGCTGCGCCCGCGGCGATCTCGGGCACCAGGAGCGGCGGACAGGGACAGACGGCGGCGGCGACAAGCATGATCGGCAGCGTATCCCCGGGAAGCGGTCACACGTCACATACGGGTCGGTCGGATACGGATGGGGTCCGGCCGGGCGGCGACGCCGGGACGGGACCGGATCGACGCGACGCGGGCGTCTGAACGTTACCGGCGCGTCGGCACGGGCACGTCGGAACGGAACCGTACCGTCGCGACGCCGCCGGAAGGACGCAACCGTACCGACCACACGCGATCGTCACGACGACGCGGTACCGGCCCGACGCACCGCGCCGGAACGGACCCGTAACGTCGCTACGCGCACGAACCGACGAACCGGTACCGTCCCGACGCCCTCTCCCTCACCCTCCGCACAGTCCTCACCCGGTCCCCCCGGCAAGGCCCCCGTCAGAAACGTCTCGAACTGGCCGCCGGTGAGCACCGGAAGCGCGTCGCTCCGCCGGTACGGCCGAGCACACCGGGGCACACGCGGGAGCGCCGGCTCCCGCGCCGCGAGCCCCTCCGGCGTCGTCAGTCGACGCTGCACCCGCCACCCGTCGCGACCGGCAGCGGCGCGGGAACGCCGACCTTGGGCAGGCCGAGCATGACGCCGGCCGGGGCGGCGGCCTTCTCGGCGGTGCGCTTCTCCCAGGCGTCGCCCGCGCGCGTGCGGCGGACGTCGAGGACGGGGCCCTCGGCGAGGAGGTGGTGCGGGGCGGCGTAGGTGATCTCGACGGTGACGATGTCGCCGGGGCGGACGTCCTGGTCGGGCTTGGTGAAGTGGACGAGGCGGTTGTCGGGGGCGCGGCCGGACAGGCGCCGGGTGGCGTCGTCCTTGCGGCCCTCGCCCTCGGCGACCATGAGTTCCAGGGTGCGGCCGACCTGCTTCTTGTTCTCGTCCCAGGAGATCTCCTCCTGGAGGGCGACGAGGCGCTCGTAGCGCGCCTGGACGACCTCCTTGGGGATCTGGCCCTCCATGGTCGCGGCGGGCGTCCCGGGGCGCTTGGAGTACTGGAACGTGAACGCCTGGGCGAAGCGGGCCTCACGGACGGCGTGGAGGGTCTGCTCGAAGTCCTCCTCGGTCTCGCCCGGGAAGCCGACGATGATGTCCGTGGAGATCGCCGCGTGCGGGATGGCCGCGCGGACCTTCTCGATGATCCCGAGGTAGCGCTCCTGGCGGTAGGAGCGGCGCATCGCCTTGAGGACGGTGTCCGAGCCGGACTGCATCGGCATGTGGAGCTGCGGCATCACGTTGGGCGTCTCGGCCATGGCGGCGATGACGTCGTCCGTGAAGTCCCGGGGGTGCGGCGAGGTGAAGCGGACGCGCTCCAGGCCCTCGATCTTGCCGCAGGCCCGCAGAAGCTTGCTGAACGCCTCGCGGTCGCCGATGTCGCTGCCGTACGCGTTGACGTTCTGGCCGAGCAGGGTGATCTCGGAGACGCCCTCGCCGACCAGGGCCTCGATCTCGGCCAGGATGTCGCCGGGGCGGCGGTCCTTCTCCTTGCCGCGCAGGGCCGGGACGATGCAGAACGTGCAGGTGTTGTTGCAGCCGACGGAGATCGACACCCACGCCGCGTAGGCGCTCTCGCGGCGCGTGGGCAGCGTGGAGGGGAACGCCTCCAGGGACTCGGCGATCTCGACCTGGGCCTCCTCCTGCACGCGCGCGCGTTCGAGGAGCACCGGGAGCTTGCCGATGTTGTGCGTGCCGAAGACGACGTCCACCCAGGGCGCCTTCTTGACGATCGTGTCGCGGTCCTTCTGCGCGAGGCAGCCGCCGACCGCGATCTGCATGCCCGGACGCGACGCCTTCCTCGGCGCGAGGCGGCCGAGGTTGCCGTAGAGGCGGTTGTCGGCGTTCTCACGGACCGCGCACGTGTTGAAGACCACCACGTCGGCGTCGCCGTCGGAGCCCTCGGGCGCGCGCACGTAGCCCGCGCCCTCCAGCAGACCGGCCAGGCGTTCGGAGTCGTGGACGTTCATCTGGCACCCGTAGGTCCGGATTTCATAACTCTTGGATCCCTGAACGTCCACTGCCGGACTCCGGTCGCTGCTGCTGGTCATGGGTCCAGGGTAGGCGCTCCCGAAACGGGCTCGGCCCGGCACCCGCACCTCTGTGCGGACGATCACGGCCAAGTCCTCGGTAAAGACTGGGTAACATGATCGACGCCCAGGAGCCGGCCGCGGTGGTGTCCGCAGCGACGACGGATGAGCAGTCGATCGCGACACGGACGTACCCCGCCCACGGCGAGGGTCTGTAGTCATCCGCGCCCGCGGCGCTTCCCCCCACCTTCACCCCTCACACCTCCCACCACCCCGCGCGGATGGCTTTTCGCTGTCCGAACGCGCCGCTCCCAAGGCCGCCTTGCTCCGCACAGGCATGGCCACCCCACCTCTTGAACGGAACCGACATGACCAACCCATTCGACGACGAAGGCGGCGCGTTCGTGGTCCTCGCCAACGGCGAGGGACAGCATTCGCTGTGGCCCGTGTTCGCGCAGACCCCGGCCGGCTGGACGATCGTGAAGGGCGAGGACACGCGGCAGGCGTGCATCGACCACATCAACGCCACCTGGGCCGACATACGTCCCCGGAGCCTTGCCGACGCCACCGCCGGGAGCACGTCGTGACGCACGATGCGACGAGGACCTGCGACCCGGCGGCGACCGTGCCCGGCCTGTTCGCCGCGCAGGCCGCCCGCACACCGGACGCGGTCGCGGTGACCGGCGCGGGTGCCACGCTCACCTACGCCGAACTCGACGCCAGGGCCAACCGGTTGGCGCACCGGCTGGTGGCGCTGGGGGTCCGGCCGGACGCTCCGGTCGCGCTGCTGATGGAGCGCGGCACCGATCTGGTCGTCACGATCCTGGCCGTCCTGAAGGCGGGCGGCGGCTATCTGCCGCTGCGCGCCGACTTCCCCGCCTCCCGGCTGGAGTGGATCACCGCGCGGGCCGGGGCCGGCGTCCTGGTGCGCGACCCGGCGTCGTCCGGGGTCGAGTTCGCGCACGACGCGGTCGAACTGCTCGTGGACGAAAAGGCGTTAACCGGTCAGCCGAGCACCGACCCGGCAGTGGCCCTGTCCGGTGACCACCTCTGCTACGTGATGTACACCTCCGGCTCCACCGGGACGCCGAAGGGCGTGGCCGTCACGCACCGCGGTGTGACGTCCTTCGCCACCGACCGCTCCTGGCGTGGTCACGGCGCCCACCGGGTGCTCCTGCACTCCCCGCACTCCTTCGACGCCGCCACCTACGAGCTGTGGGCACCGCTCCTTCACGGCGGCACCGTGGTGGTGGCGCCGCCCGGCCCCGTCGACACGCACGACCTGGCCGCGCTGCTCTCCGCGCACGACGTCACCGGCCTGTTCCTCACCGCCGCCCTCTTCGACCTGGTCGCCGCCGAACGGCCCGAATCGCTGCGCACGGTGCGGGAACTGGGCACCGGCGGCGACGTCGCGCCGCCCCGGGCGGTCCGCCGGATCCTGGAGGCCAACCCGGGGATCGCCGTCCGCAACCTGTACGGGCCCACCGAAGTGACCGTCGCCGCCACGGCGCACACCCTGCGCGCGGCCTCGGAGGTGGGCTCGACAGTCCCCGTCGGCCTCCCCCTCGACAACGCGCGGGCCTATGTCCTCGACGGCTCACTCCAGCCGGTGCCTGCGGGCGAGGTCGGTGAGCTGTACATCGCGGGCGCGGGGCTGGCCCGCGGCTATGTCGGCCGGCCGGACCTGACGGCGGAACGGTTCGTGGCGTGCCCGTTCGGCGCACCCGGCGAGCGCATGTACCGCACGGGCGACCTGGCCCGCTGGAACAGCGCGGGCGAACTGGTCTTCGCCGGACGCGCCGACGACCAGGTCAAGATCCGCGGCTTCCGCATCGAACTGGGCGAGATCGAGAACGCCCTGGCTGCCTTCCCCGGCGCCGCGCAGGCCGTCGTCGCCGTACGCGAGGACCGGCCCGGCGACAAACGCCTCGTCGGCTACCTGACAGGCACCGGCTTGGACGTCGCCGATGTACGCGATCATCTGACGACCCGACTGCCCGCCTACATGGTGCCGTCCGCGATCGTCGTACTTCCGGAAATGCCGATCACCGGCAACGGCAAGATCGACCGGAAGGCGCTGCCCGCCCCGGCCACGCAGACGACCGGCTCACGGCCACCCCGCACCCGGCTCGAACGCACCCTGTGCGCCCTGTACGCCGACCTCCTCGGCGCCGAAGGCATCGGCATAGACGACGACTTCTTCGCGTTCGGCGGCCACTCCCTGCTCGCCACCAGGCTCGCCGCCCGGATCAGGTCCACGCTCGTGGTGGACGTGTCGGTGCGGGACGTCTTCGCCCTGCCGACGCCGGTGCGCCTCGCCGCGTTCCTGGAGTCGGCCCGAGTTTCCGAACGCCCGGTGCTGCGGCCGACGCCCCGTGACGGTGACGTACCGCTGTCCTTCGCCCAGCAGCGGCTGTGGATCGTCCACCAGATGGGCGGCGACAACGCCACCTACAACCTGCCGTTCGCGCTCACGCTCACCGGGAATCCGGACCTCCCGGCGCTGCGGGCCGCGCTGACCGACCTGATCGAGCGGCACGAGGTGCTGCGCACGGTTTATGTCCAGGTGGCAGGGGAACCGAGGCAGCGGGTCCTGTCGGCCGTCCCCGTGGAGCTGGACGTCGAGCAGGCCGACGAGCGGGAGGCGGCGGACGCGTACGCCCGGGCCGCCGGCCACGTCTTCGACCTGACGCGATCCCCGCTGTCGCTGCGGCTGATACGCACCCGTCCCGACGAACACGTCCTGCTGCTGACCCTCCACCACATAGCCGCCGACGGCTGGTCGACGGGGCCCCTGCTGCGGGACCTGGCCACGGCCTACGCGGCTCGCCGGGACGGCCGCGCCCCGGCCTTCGAGCCGCTGCCCGTCCAGTACGCCGACTACGCGCGGTGGCACCGGGAGCTTCTGGGGTCGGCCGACGACGGCGACAGCCCGCTCTCCCGTCAGTTGTCGTACTGGCGGCAGGCGCTGGACGGCGCACCGCCCGAGCTGGCTCTGCCCTACGACCGTCCCCGGCCCACGGTCGCGGCGTACCGGGGCGGCGACGTGCCGCTGGTCATCGACGCCGCGCTGCACGAGCGGCTGGAGCGGGTGGCCCGCGAGACCGGGACCACGCTCTTCATGGTGCTGCACGCCGCTCTGGCGGTGCTGCTGCACCGCGTCGGCGCCGGTGAGGACATCCCGGTGGGCAGCCCGGTCGCGGGACGCGCCGACGAGGCGCTCTCCGGCCTGGTCGGGTTCTTCGTCAACACCCTGGTGCTGCGCGCCGACCTCTCCGGCAATCCGACGTTCCGGGACCTGCTCGCGCGGGTGAAGGACACCGACCTCGACGCCTTCGCCCATCAGGACGTCCCGTTCGAGCGGGTCGTCGAGGAGTTGGCGCCCGACCGGTCCGCGTCGCAGCATCCGCTGTTCCAGGTGATGCTCGTGCTGAACGCGGCGATACCCTCGATCGACCTGCCCGGACTCGACTGCCGGACCCGGCTCCTGCCGCTGAGCGCGGCGAAGTTCGACCTGACGGTGAACCTCTCCGAGAGCCGGTCCGCCGACGGCCGTCCGGCCGGGATCACGGGTGCGATCGAGTACGACCGCGACCTGCTCGAGCGATCCACCGTCGAGGCCCTGACCGCGTGGCTCCTGCGGGTGCTCGAAACGGCGGCAGGTGAACCGGACACCCGCGTCGGACAGTTCGACCTCCTGTCGGCCGAGACACGCGCGCGTGTGCTGGTGGAGTGGAACGCCACCGCCGCCGAGGTGCCGACGGCGACCCTGCCCGGCCTGTTCGCGCTCCAGGTGGCGCGGGACCCTGGCGCGATCGCGGTGATCGCGGACGGCGTCGAGTTGACGTACGCCGAGCTGGACGCCCGCGCCGACCGGCTCGCTCATGTCCTCGCGGACCGCTCGATCGGCGCCGAAGACATCGTTGCCGTGTCCATGCCGCGCTCCGTGGAGTGGATCGTCGCGGTGCTGGCGGTGGCCAAGACGGGCGCGGTGTACGTACCGGTCGACCCCGCCTACCCCCGGCAGCGCATCGAGTACATCCTGGCCGACAGCGCGCCCGCCCTGCTGATCACGGTGGCGGGCCTGGAGCAGAGCCTGCCTCCGGTGGCGGTGCCCCGGCTGGTACTGGACGCCTCCGACACGGCACCCGGGACGCCGTTCACCGCGGCCGACCGGGTACGGCCCCTGTCTCTCGCCAACGCGGCTTATCTGATCTACACCTCGGGGTCGACCGGCAGGCCCAAGGGTGTCGCGGTCAGCCACGCCGGACTGGCCAGCCTGGTGGCACACCAGGTGCGGGTCTGGGGGACCGGCCCGGGAAGCCGGATCCTCCAGTTCGCGTCGCCCAGCTTCGACGCGTCCGTCCTGGACCTGTGCGGCTCTCTGCTGGCCGGGGCGACCCTGGTCCTGGCCCGCGCCGAGGACCTCGCCGTCGGACAGCCGCTGGTCGACACCGTCGCCCGGTACGGGGTGACCACCGCGCTGATCCCCCCGGCGGCACTGGCGGTCCTCCCGGAGGGGTCGCTGCCCACGCTGCGCACACTCGTCGTAGGGGGAGACGCATGCCCGCCGGAGGTGGTTGCCCGGTGGTGCGGCGACCGCCGCATGATCAACGCCTACGGCCCGACCGAGAGCACCGTGTCCGCGACGATGTCCGCACCGCTGCGCGCGGACGACGCCGTCCCGCCGATCGGCACTCCCGTCACCAACACCCGTGTGTACGTGCTGGACAAGTGGCTCCAGCCGGTGCCGCCGGGGGTGGTCGGTGAGCTGTACATCGCGGGCGCGGGGCTGGCCCGTGGCTATGTCGGCCGACCGGACCTGACGGCGGAACGGTTCGTGGCGTGTCCCTTCGGCGCGCCGGGTGAACGGATGTACCGCACGGGCGACCTGGCCCGCTGGAACAGCGCGGGCGAGCTGGTCTTCGCCGGACGCGCCGACGACCAGGTGAAGATCCGCGGCTTCCGCATCGAACTGGGCGAGGTGGAGAGCGCGCTGGCCTCGTATCCCGGCGCCGCGCAGGCCGTCGTCGCCGTACGCGAGGACCGGCCCGGCGACAAACGTCTCGTCGGCTACCTGACAGGTACCGGTCTGGACGTCGCCGATGTGCGCGATCATCTGACGACCCGACTGCCCGCCTACATGGTGCCGTCGGCGTTTGTCGTGCTCCCGGACATGCCGGTCACCAGCAACGGCAAGATCGACCGGAAGGCGCTGCCCGCGCCGACCACGTCGACGACCGGCTCACGGCCGCCCCGCACGCCGCTCGAACGCACCCTGTGCGCCCTGTACGCCGACCTGCTCGGCATCGAGGCGACGGGGATCGACGACGACTTCTTCACCCTGGGCGGCCACTCCCTGCTCGCCACCAAGCTCGTCGCGCGCATCCACGGCGAGCTCGGCGTGGACGTGCCGGTCCGTACCGTCTTCACCTCCCGGACCGTGGCCTCCCTCGCCCGGGCGATCGAGGGGGACGCGGCGGACGACGTCGACCTGGCGGCCGAAGCCCGTCTGGACCCGGCGATCGTGGTGAACCCCGAGCTGACTCCGCGTCCGCACGATCCGCAGGAAGTACTGCTGACGGGAGCGACGGGCTTCCTCGGGGCGTTCCTTCTCGCGGAGCTCCTGCGTGTCTTCCCCGACGCCACCGTGACCTGCGTGGTCCGGGCAGCGGGGGCCGAGAACGCCATGACACGTGTCGAGCGCAGCCTCACCCGGTACGGCCTGTGGGACGAGGATCTGCACAAGCGGATCAACGCCGTCGCGGGTGACCTGGAACAGCCGCTCCTGGGGCTCGCCGAGAGCGAGTTCGCGGCGCTGGCGGCGCGGGTAGACGTCATCTTCCACAACGGGGCGCGCGTGCATCACGTGGACCCGTACGGGCGGATGAGGGCGGCCAACGTGCTGGCCACGCAGGACATCGTCCGCTTCGCCGCGCTGGGCGGCGGGATACCGATCAACTACATCTCCACCGGCAGCGTCCTGGTGGGTACCGGGGACAACCCCCCGGAGCTTCTGGAGGACAGCCGTGTCCCCGCCGAACTGGTGCTGCCCAACGGGTACATCCAGACCAAGTGGGTGGCGGAGGAGCTGATGAGGGAGGCGAAGCGCCGGGGCGTCCCCGCCACGATCCACCGGCCCGCCCGGATCAGCGGTCACACGGTCACCGGGGCCGCGGGAACGGACGACTCCTTCTGGAAGTTCGTCAAGGCGTGCGTGGAGCTGGGCGCGGCGCCCGACGCCGAGGGGTGCCTGGAGCCCGAGGACCTGGTGCCGGTCGACCACATGGCCGCGGCCATCGTCCACCTGTCCCGGCTGCCGGTGCCGGACGGGCCCGTCGTCAGCTACAACCTGAGCAATCCCGAGCCCACCCGGCCCGAGGACGTGCTGCGCCAGGCACGGCTGGCCGGGCACCGGATCGCGGCCCTGCCCGAGCGGGAGTGGCTCGCGGCCCTCACCGCCGCGGCCGCCGTCTCCCCCGACACCAGCGCCGTACCGGGCATCGCCCTCCTGTACGGCGACGGCCCGGTGGCCCTGCCGCCGGGCCACACGCCGCCGCGCTTCCACAGGGGCAACGCGGAGCGGGATCTGAGCGGGTCCGGTCTCGACTGCCCTGTGATCGACGAGGGGTTGATACGGCGGTATCTCGCGTACTACACGGACACGGGGTTCCTGCCTCGGCCGGGTGAGGAGGGGCAAGGGTAGGCGCGGAGGCCGGGGCTTCTCTCCTGCGCGGGGCTTCGTGCCTCGCGCAGGAGGGGGCGTCGAGGGTGCCGACGCACGCGCGCGTGGGCGTCGTCCAGAGAGCGCCGTCCCACAACCGTCCGAACGCCGACGGCAGTTCACCGCCCTCCGTGCGGTGGAGGCCCGGCGTCCGATTGTCAGTGGGGGTTCGTACGATGGCGACAACCGGAACAGAACCGGCCGGAGCACCATCGAAGGGACCTCTCCGCCCATGAAGCTCGACATCTTCAGCGAGATCCAGGACCCCAGGCCCTGGACCCCCGGCCACCAGCACCTGCGGATGAATCAGGCGCTGGAGCAGGCGGAGTTGGCCGACGCGTTGGGGTACGGCTGCTGGTGGCAGGTCGAGCACCACGGCGCCGAGGAGTTCAGTCTGTCGTCGGCGCCGGA
>DATCQX010000593.1:0-27257 GCA_036569285.1 Streptomyces sp. | reverse complement strand
AGCGCGTGAGTTCAGCGGCGAAGGTACTGGGCGGCTTGCGGTCCGCGCTGTCCAAGTCGCGGTTCCTTCCCGGGAGTTCGACGTTGTCGTGAGTGAGTGCTCCTCATCGTCGCCTCATCCTGCCCGCCGGAGGCCCAATGGTGTCAGGCGACAAGCGCGGTCCCCGCCCTTCCCCCGGAGGCTGCCCTACGGAGGCCGCGGTCTTGCCGGTTACTCGTCCACGCACACGCCTGAGCAGGCATCTGGCGACCTCGGTCGCTGCTTCCTGTGACTTCTCCTCAGACACTGGGTGAAGGAGATCTTGTGCGTATCCTCGTTGACGGTCTTGACCTGTCCGACAAGACCGAGCTGGTCAGCACTCTGATCGACACGCTTTCCCATCACGGCGTCGCGGCCGTGCGCCACCGCGGGATGCTCGCGGAGCACCACCCGGCGCCGTCCTCGTCCAGGAGGGCAACGCGGACCGCACGAGGGCCGTGGGACTGGCCGGCGGCCCGTACCTGCCAGCGGTGCTGGCGATGTGGGCGTCGCGGTGTTCCTGCACGCGTCTTCCGCTGTACGCCGTGCCCGCCTGGATGCTCGTGAGCGGATGGACAGCGGTGACCGGCGCGGCGTCGTGGACGGGGCGTTCGCCGACCGATTCGACGCCGTGCTGCTCACCTATCTGAGCCGACGTCATCCGTGTCTGCTGGTCTTCGACACCGGGGTGCGCACCCCGCAGGAGACGGCCGAGGAGATCCTCTGCACGGTCGGGCTGATCCGGCCGCCCGCCCCGCCCTCGGTTCGGCAGAACGCGGGACGGCCCGCTGCCGAAACCCAGGAGCCTGAGACGTGGTCACGGGCTTGCGGGAGCAGGTCGAGTTGCTGGTGTGGCCCGGACGGGAGTGTCTGGTGCCGGGCGAGGTTGAGGACCGGTTGTGGGAGGAGACGGGCTCGGGTTCGGGCGGATCGGGAAGGACACGGTGACCGGTCCGGCCGGGATGCGGGCGGCGGCCCAGGCCGCGAGCCGACGGCATCGTCCCTGCCGTGGCTGGTGAGCGTCAATCAGGAAGGCGGCCGGCTCCACGCGTTCGACTGGCCGGGTCTCGCCCAGTTGCCGGGAAACATGGCCCTCGGCGCGGCGGGAGCCGAGGACTTGGCTGAACACGCAGGTGCGGTGATCGGCCGTCAGCTCAGGGCGGTCGGCGTGACGTGGAACCTGGCGCCGGTATGTGATCTGGCCGCCTGGCCTTCACAGTCGGCGATGGGCACGCGCGCCGTCGGCTCGGACCCCGGGCAGGTGTCCCTCCTGGCCGGTGCGTTCGTGCGCGGCCTTCAGGAGGCGGGGGTCGCGGCGACCGCCAAGCACTTCCCGGGCCTGGGCGGCGTGGCCGCCGACCCGCATCACACGGCTGCGGTCGTCGATGCGCTGCCCGACGGGGTCCTGCTGCCGTTCGCTGCGGCGGTCCGCGCCGGGGCGGCCTGCGTGATGGTCGGCAGCCACACGGTCAAAGCCATCGAGGCCCGGCCCGCTCTTGCCTCTGCGCGCGTGATCCGTGTGCTGCGCGACGACCTCGGGTTCGGCGGGGTGGTGGTGAGCGAGAACCTGTCGATCCCGGCGGTTCATAAACCTCTCGAGGGCCTCGCGCACGCCGCGGTCGCGGCCGGGGTGGACGTGGTGATGCTGGACTCCGAGATCTCCCGGGGCCACCATCCGTACCCGCAGCGGGTGGCGGGCGTGCACCGTCGCGCCGACGTGGTACGGGCGCTCGTCGATGCGGTGGAGACGAGGCGGATCGACCGCCGCCGTGTGGCTGAGTCCGCCACACGGGTTCAGGCCATGCACCGCCGATTCGGCATCCCCCCGGGAACAGTCCTAGTCGATTCTGGCACCTCGTTGCGGCTGGAGCACCAAGTTGACCGGCACCCCTGAGCCGCGCCCGGGTGCCGAGGCTGAGCGTCGGAGCTCGCCTCGCCCGCTCGGCTACGCCACTGGCCGCGTCGCCCGGGTGAGGGCCCGAGAAGTACGCCGGCATGCGCCGGCGCTGGGAGGGCAGCGCACCTCGGCCGATCCGGGGGAGCTATACCCCTGCCCCACGAGTGGTGGCGGCTACGGGCAAGGCCCGCGTGCCGAGGTGCCTCCGGAGCTGGTGACAGGCGAGCGAGAGGGTCTGTGCGGACGGCGGTGATACGAAGCCCCACCGCAAACCATCCCGACGGCGGCCTCCTATCGCTTCTCGCTCCCCGCAGCCCGCAGATCCGGTTCATGTTCACGGATCGCTGCGGCCCGCTGGATGTGGGCCGCCGTCAGGGCGCCCGCCTTCTCCGCGTCACCCTGGAGGACGGCCTGGAGGATGAGGTCGTGGTCGTGCTGGAGGGCGGCGGAGTGTTCGGCGGTCCAGATCGTGGCTGCCGGGGTGAAACGGACCCAGAGGGTTTCGATGTACTCGGCGACGAGGGGGGAGGACTGCCGGTAGAGGGTGAAGTGGAATTCCCGGTTGAGGACGGAGAGTTCCGCGGCTGTCGCCCGGCCGCTCTGCTGGGCCTCGGTGAGCCGGGTGTGCTGTTCCTTCAGGAGTTCGAGGCCGGCTGGGGTCATGCGCTCGACGGCCATGACGGCCGCGGTCTGTTCGGCCGCCGCGCGCAGGCGGTAGAGGTCGCGGGCCGCGTCGGGGGAGAGCTGGCGGACGGAGGCGCCCTTGTGCGGGGAGTAGATGATCACGCCGTCGGCCTCAAGCATGCGCAGGGCTTCGCGCACGGGCGTCGGGCTGACGCCGTAACGCTTGGCCAGCTCGGTCTGCTTGATGAGTTCGCCGGGGCGGATGACACCCTTCGCGACGTCGTCACGGATGCGGTCCGCGACGTAGGCGGTCCTGCTCACGGGCGGGGCGGAACCGCTGCTGTCCTGGTTCATCGCTCTCCTCGGGCTCGGGGCCGAGCGCTGCCGGCGCTCTGGATGCAGGACTCAATAATGTACAGCGTGCAGAGAAGAGAGTCGGTGCGCTGAAGGGCCTGCCGCCCCCTGGCCGCTCTCGGCTCGGCAGTGTTCGGCCACTCCTGGGGTGCGATCTCAGCCGCCGATCCTCTAGACAGTACTCTATAGACTATGTAATCTCCGTCACCGCGGGAGCGTGGAAGTGGCGCAGGTCACGCCACAGGCGTCCAGCCGCGCCCCTCTCTCAGCGTCGAGAGCTTCGGAAGTCGGGAGACTGGCATGTCCAAACAGGAACGGCTCACCCGGGATGTCGCGGAATGGGTCGCCGGGCAGCGGCGCGGCGCGCTGCCCGCGGAACTCGACCGGCACGTGCGGCGGATGACCCTCGATCACCTGGCCGGTGTCGTCGCCAGTTCGGTCGGACCGGTCTCGGCCGCGGTCGCCGAACACGCGGGGCGGATGTATCCCGGCGAGGCGGCCACCGCGATCGGCCATGGTCGGATGTCCGCGCTGGGGGCGGCGCTGGTCAACGGGACCAACGGGCACGGCATCGAGGCCGACGAGGGGTACACCCCGGGCAGCATGCACCCCACGTCGGTCGTGCTGCCGGCCGTCTTCGCCGTGGCGCAGGAGCGCGGGATCGGCGTGGAGCGCGTCGTGGTCGCGGCGGCCGTGGGGATGGAGCTGGCCTGCCGGATCGCGGCGGCCGGGCACCCGGCGACCCGTCACAACCACTTCCACAACACCCCCCTCGCGGGCGTGCTGGGAGCCGCCGCGGCGGTGAGTGTCCTGCTGGAGCTGGACGCCGAGACCACCGCCAACGCGCTCGGCATCGCAGCCTCCCACGCCAGTGGCCTCTTCGAGTTCCTCAGCGGCTCCGCCGAGGTCAAACGGCTCCACCCGGGCAAGGCCGCCCGGGACGGGATAGCCGCCGCCGACCTGGCACAGGCCGGACTCACCGGTCCGACCACCGCGCTGGAGGGCAAGGACGGCTACTTCGCCGCGTACGCCGGCACGGAGGGCCGCGACTGGCACGCCGAGACGGTCCGAGGCGGGCTCGGAGAGCGGTGGGTGCTCCTCGGCACCTACGTCAAACCGTACCCCTGCTGCCGCCACCTGCACGGCGCGATCGACGCGGTGCTCACGCTCGGCAAGGCGCACACCATCGACCCGGAGCAGGTCGAGGAGGTCCGCGTCGGAACGTTCAAGATAGCCACCGGGCATGCCGGGAAGACGCTGGACACCGTGCTCCAGGCACAGCTCAGCCTCCCCTACACGGTGGCGACGGCGCTGGTGCGCGGCGCCGTCACGCTCACCGACTTCAGCGACGAGGCCCGGTCCGACAACAGGGTGCGGGCGCTGGCCGACAAGGTCGTCGTCGAGCTGGACGAGGCCGCCGACGCCGCCTACCCGACGGACGGCCGGCCGGCGGACGTGACGGTCGTGCTGCGGGACGGGACCCGGCTGAACCACCGGGTCCAGCACCCCTACGGCGAGCCCGCCAACCCGCTCTCCGACGCCGCGCTGGAGGAGAAGGTCCGTGGTCTCGTCGTCCCCGTCGCCGGCGCGGCGCGGGCCGAGGCGCTCATCGCCGCCGCCTGGGGCCTGCGGTCGCTGGACTTCCTCGACGAACTCGACCAGGCCGTCCGCTCCGGCCGCCCCGCGCACGAGCGCGGCAACGCCGTTCCCGTCTGACCCCACCGACCGCAACGAAAGGAGGATCCCACCATGAAGGTTGACGTGTGCGGCCTCGAACTCGCCTACGGCGACTTCGTCGCCATCAGGAATCTCGACCTCACCATCGAGGACGGGGAGTCGGTGGTCCTGCTGGGGCAGTCCGGCTGCGGGAAGTCCAGCACCATGCGGTGCATCGCGGGGCTGGAGACACCCACCCGGGGCACGATCTCGATCGGCGGCACCACCGTCTTCGACGCGGTACGGGGCACGGCGGTGCCCGCCTTCCGGCGCAACGTCGGCATGGTCTTCCAGTCGTACGCGGTGTGGCCGCACAAGACGGTGCTGGAGAACGTGGAGTTCCCGCTCCAGATGAAAGGCGTCGCCAAGGGCGACCGGCGCCGCACCGTACTCCAGGTGCTCGACACCGTCGGTCTGGCCCACCTCGCCGACCGGGGCGCGAGCATGCTCAGCGGCGGCCAGATGCAGCGCGTCGCGCTGGCCCGTTCGATGGCGATGTCGCCCAGCGTGCTGCTGCTGGACGAGCCCTTGTCCAACCTGGACGCCCGCCTCCGTGACGACCTGCGCGTCGAACTCCGCCGCATCCAGGTCGAACAGGGCCTCACCAGCATGTACGTGACGCACGACCAGCAAGAGGCGCTCGCCCTGGCCGACCGGATCGCCATCATGCAGGAAGGCCGTATCACCCAGCTGGGCACCCCGGAGGAGATCTACCGGCGCCCCGCCAGCGCGTCCATCGCGGCCTTCCTCGGCGTGACGAACGTCTTCGAGGCCAAGCGGGGGACAACGGCGAGGGTCGCCGAACTCGTCGGACGCGGCCTGTCGCTGCGCACCGCGGACGACATGCCGAGCCGGTCGGCCAGCGTGTGCATCCGCCCCGAGGACGTCCGGGTCGACCTCATCGGCACAGGCCGGCCCTCTCCGGCCGCCGCCCACGATGCCGAGAACTCCTTCGAAGGCACCGTCGACGTCGCCGTCTTCCAGGGCTCGTCCATCCGGTGCAAGATCACCACCGACGCCGGGCTCGGCCTGGAAGCCGTCTGTGCGCCGCCGGTGGCCGGCCGGCTCGACCACGGTGCCCGGGTGACCGTCAGGGTCGCCGCCGGGAACGTGATGGTGCTGCCCGAAACCGTGCCGGAGCCTGCCGTGGCGGAGGTGGCCGCGTGAGCACGACTCTCCTGAAGCCCGAGGCGTCCGCCACTGAGCCGCGGCGCAGAACGACGCGTGCCTTCCGGCGCGGCCCGGGACGGTGGACCAGACTGGTCGGGCTGCCGCTCCTGGCCGTCGTCGGCTTCCTCGTCCTGGTCCCGGCGGGGTTCATCGTGCTCGCCGCGTTCAGCGAGGAGGTTCCCCGGCCCGGCTCCATCGGCTTCGACCTCACCCTGGACAACTTCCGTGTGCTGGCCGAGGCCGGGGTCCTCGCGGCGGCGGGCAACTCGCTCCTCATCGCGGTCTGCGCGACCGTGCTCGCCCTGGTCATCGGCGGCTTCCTGGCGTTCGTGACGGCCCGGACCGACATCCGGTGCAAGGGCTTCGTCTTCCTCATCGGGCTCATGCCGCTCTTCCTGCCGTCCTACGTCGGAGCCCTGGCCTGGGCGATCCTCGGCAGCCCCGGCGCAGGGCTGATCAACACCGGCTTCCGCGACCTCGGCATGAGCGGGCCCGTCAACATCTACTCCGTGCCCGGCGTCGTCATGGTCATGGCCATGTACTACGCCCCGTACGCGTTCCTCATGATGCACAGCGCGATGTCGATGATGAACCCCGATCTGGAGGACGCGGCCAGCATCCACGGCGGCTCGACGTGGCGGACCGTCCGCGCGGTCACGCTGCCCCTGGCACTGCCCGCCATCCTCGGCTCCGGTCTGCTGATCTTCGTCCTGATCTTCGAGAACTTCGCGGTCTCCCAGGTCCTGGCCTCGCCCGGCGGCATCAACACCCTGCCGACGTTCGTCTACACGCTGATGAACGCCACCCCCTCGCGCGGCAACGAGGCGGCGGCCGTGGCCGTCGTGCTGGTCGCCGTCGTCGTCGCCGTCACCCTCGCGCAGCGCCGCATTCTCGCCAGGCGGTCCTTCACGACCGTCTCGGGCAAGGGCGTCAGGCCCCGCACCCTGCGGCTGGGCCGGCTGCGGACCCCGGCGCTGCTGGCGGCCCTGGTCTACTTCGTCCTGTCCATCGTCGCCCCGCTGCTCGGGCTGCTGCTCTCGGCCGTGCGCACCTCGCCGTACATGAGTTCCTTCGGCAGCCTCACCGAGCCGGGCGCCCTGAACATCACGTCGTTCGTCACGGCGGTCACCTCCGACGTCTTCGTCGAGGCCGCGGGCAACAGCGTCCTCGTCTCGCTGCTCGCCGCCCTCGGCGGAACGGTGCTGGCCTTCCTCGCCGGCTACGTCGTCTACCGCACCAAGGCCGTCGCACGCGGGGCCCTGGAGGCCGTGTCCATGGTTCCGCTCGCCATTCCGGCGGTCGTCCTCGGGATCGGCCTGCTGTGGACGTGGCTGGTCATGCCGGTCCCGGTGTACGGGACGCTGTGGGTGCTGATCATCGGCTTCGTGGCCGTGCAGATGCCGCAGGGGTTCCGGGGGATCGCGTCCGCCATCCAGGCCACCGACCGTGACCTGGAGGACAGCGCCGTGATGCTCGGTGCCCGCCGCCTGCGGGCGATCTCCTTCGTCACGCTGCCCCTGCTGCGGGTCGCCGTCTCCTCGACGTTCCTGCTGCTGCTCATGCTCAGCATGCGCGAGCTGACCGTGCCGCTCTTCCTCTACACCACCGACACCGAGACCCTCTCCATCGCCATATACGACCAGTTCGAGAACGGCGGGGCGCTGCGCGAGGCGTCGGCGACCGCGCTCGTCTACTGCCTGATCATGTTCGTCCTCAGCTACCTCCCGCGCCGCCTCGGCGCGAAGAAGGGGGGCCACGGTGCCTGAGTCCGTACGCCACCTGAACAGACGCGGACTCCTCGCCGCGCTGGGCGCCGGCCTGCTCGTCACGGTCACCGGCTGCGGCGACCTCAAGGACACCAAGGCGCGGACGGCCGCGGAACTGCTCCCGAAACCGGAGATCGACACGTCCGACGGACTGCGCATCGGCTCGGAGCTGATCGCCGACCGGAACCTGTACCAGGCCGCGCAGGGGGACACCGCCGTCCTCTACTCCGGCACCGGGCAGGAGGCGGAGGAACTCACCGTCGCCCGGTTCGAGGCGGACACCGGCATCAAGGTGCGGCTCACCCGGCTTCCCACGAACAAGCTCGCCGAACGCGCGCTGTCGGAACAGGGGGCGGGCCGGCTCAAAGCCGGCGTCATCCGCATCACCGACCCGCTCGTGGCCCGCCAGTTCGCCAAGGCCGGTGTGTACGTCCCGTACCGCACGCCCTTCCACGGCCGGCTGCCGGAAGGGACCGCGCTCACCAGCGACAGCTACTGGACGAGTTACTACATCGTCAACGCGATGGGCTACAACTCCGCCGTCGTCACCGACGACCCGCCCACCGGCTGGCAGGACCTCACCGACCCCCGCTACAAGGGGAAACTCGGCGTCGTCGCCGTCACCACCGGCGGCAGCGTCAAGGCCCTCGCCCACTTCCACATCAGCGAGTTCGGCGCCGGCTACCTGCGGGCGCAGGGCCGGAACCAGGCACGCATCTTCGACTCCACCTCGACCGAGGTCGACGCCCTCGCCCGCGGCGAGATAGCGATCGCCTCGCTCAGCTTCAACAACGCCTTCGCCGCCCAGGCCGCCGGAGCCCCCATCAAACTCGTCGTCCCCGAGGAAGGGGTCGCCGGCGCTCCCACACCGCTCGGCCTCACGGAACAGGGACTGAAGAGTCCGGCCGCGCGCGTCTTCGCGAACTGGTCGGTGTCCCAGGAAGGGCAGCGCTTCGCCGCCTCCCAGGGCTTCATCGCCGCGCGGACCGACATCGGCCCGGTCAAGGCGGGCGAGTACCAGCTGCCCGCCGCCGACTCGCCCCGCGCGCATCTGCTCGACGAGCACCAGATGGAGCGCTCCAGCAAAGCCGACGAGCAGGTCTGGCGCACGGCCTTCGACTACATCGGCTGAGTGGCCGGGCCACTCCCGCACGACTCCAGCCGAAACCCAGCCCATCCCAGCCGAACCAAGAGGACAGCATCCCCATGCCCGACACCACCGAACGCCAGGACCTCATCGCCTCGGTCCGCTCCTTCGCCTCCCGCCACCTCGCCGAGGGCGCCCTCGCCCGGGCCCACGACCCGGGCTACCCCTGGGACATCGCCCGCCTCCTCGCCGACCGGCAACTGCTGGGCCTGACGATCTCCACCGAGGACGGCGGCCAGGGCGCCGCGCTCGGCGACGCCGTCGCCGTCATGCAGGAGATCGCCCAGCACTGCCCGAAGAGCGCGGACGTTCTCCAGGCCGGCAACTTCGGAGCCATCCGCACCTTCGCCGAATTCGGCACCGACCCGCAGAAGAAGAAGTACCTCCCCGACCTCCTCGCCGGCCGGACCCTGCTCTCCCTCGCCATGAGCGAACCCGAAGCGGGCTCGGCCGCCACCGAGCTGAAGACCACGGCCACCGAGGACGGGGACGACGTCGTCCTGAACGGCACCAAGATCTGGGGCACCCACAGCGTCGACGCCACCCTCTTCCTCGTCTACGTCCGCTTCGGCCCCGGCACCCGGGGCATCGGCTCCGTCCTCGTCGAGCGCGACACCCCCGGCTTCACCCTCGGCACACCGTCGGCGTACATGAGCGGCGAGACCTGGGCGCCGCTGTACTTCGAGGACTGCCGGGTGCCCAAGGAGAACATCCTGCTCGGCCCCGGCGGCTTCAAGAAGCAGATGAGCGGCTTCAACGTCGAACGCATCGGCAACGCCTCCCGCGCCCTCGCCCTGGGCCGCCTCGCCTTCGATATCGCCAGGGAACACCTCGGCACGCGTACCCAGTTCGGCCGTCCGCTCAGTGAATTCCAGGGGTTGCAGTGGAAGTTCGCCGAGGTGGCGGTGGCTCTGGACGCCGCGGACGCCCTCCTCGACCGCGCCGTGCGAGGCGCCGCGGCCGGGCTGCCGTCCGCCTACGAGACCTCCGTCGCCAAGTACGCCGCGAACGACGCCGGTTTCCGCGCCGCGAACGAGGCCATGCAGGCCATGGGCGCGCTGGGCTACAGCACCGACACACTCGTCGAGTACTGCATGCGCCGCACCCGCGGCTGGATGATCGCCGGCGGTTCCACGGAGATGCTGAAGAACCGCATCGCCGAGGAGATCTTCGGCCGCCGCTTCAGCCAGCGTGCCGCATGAGGGAGGGACACACCATGGCGGAACAGCAGTGGGGGCCCGTCGCCTACAGCGTCGAGCAGGACGTGGCCGTCCTGGTCATCGACCACCCGCCGGTCAACGCGAGCACGGCCGCCGTACGGGCCGGACTGCTCGCCGGTGTCTCGGCGGCGGCCCGTGACGAACGCGCGACGGCCGTCGTCCTCATCGGCGCGGGCCGGCATTTCGTCTCGGGCTCGGACCTGCGCGAGTTCGCGGGCGACACCCTGCCCGAACCACAGCTGCCCGAGGTCATCGCGGCGGTCGAACGGTGCCCCAAACCGGTCGTCGCCGCGCTGGCGGGGGCGACCCTGGGCGGCGGGTTCGAGCTCGCGCTGGGCTGCGACGGCCGGATCGCGCAGGCCGCGGGAGTCGTCGGGTTCCCCGAGGTGACGCTCGGGATGATCCCCGGCGCGGGCGGAACCCAGCGCTCCCTGCGCCTGGTGCCGCCCTCCCGCGCCCTCGAACTGGCCGCCTCCGGTGAGCGCCTTGCGGTGGAGCGGGCCCGGGACGAGGGCCTCGTCGACGAGGTGGTGATCTCCTCGCTGCGCACGGAGGCGATCCGCTTCGCCCGCGCCCTGGAGGGCAAACGCGTGCTGCGGGACCTCCCGGTGCGCACGGACGAGCCGGGCGCGCTGGAGGAGAGCGCGCGCCGGGCCATCGCCGCGGGGCGCGCCCGCCCCGCCGTCGTCGCGGCCGTGGCCGCGGTGCTCACCGGGACGGCCGTGGAGCCGGCCCGCGCCCTCGCGCACGAGAGGGCCGAGTTCAACCGGCTGCGCACCGGGCGCGAGGCGGCGGCACTGCGGCACCTCTTCTTCGCCAGAACCGCGGTGCGGGGGGCGAACCGCGCCGGGACGGACTGCGAACTCACCCACGTCGGTGTGGTCGGCGCCGGAACCATGGGGGCCGGGATCGCCCGCGCCTGCGCCGAGGCCGGGATCCAGGTCACCGTCGTGGACCAGGACCCCGCGGCGGCCCGCCGCGCCGTCGAGTCCCTCGGCGGCACGTACCTGCGCATGGTCTCCGCCGGACGGCTGGAAGCGGCCGAGGCGGGCAGGCGCCTGGAACTGCTGTCGGCGGGGCGGGACCTGTCCGATCTCAAGGACGTCGACCTCGCGATCGAGGCGGTCTTCGAGGACACCGCGGCCAAGGTGCGGGTCCTCAGGGACCTGGAGAGCGTCACCCAGCCGGGCACCACCCTCGCCACGAACACCTCCTACCTCGATGTGGATGAGCTGGCGGCGGCGCTGGACACCCCCTCCCGCCTGGTCGGCACGCACTTCTTCAACCCCGCGCACCGGGCGGCGGTCCTGGAGATCGTGCGCGGTGCGCGCACCTCGGGTGCGGCGATGGACGTGGCGTTCACGGCCGCCCGCGCGATGCGGAAGCTGCCGCTCGTCGCCGGCGTGTGCGACGGGTTCATCGGCAACCGGATCTACAGCGCCTACCGCAGGCAGTGCGAGCTGATGGTCGAAGAGGGCGCCACGCCCGAGGGGATCGACTCCGCTCTGGAGGAGTTCGGTTTCGCCATGGGGCCGTTCGCCGTCGCCGACATGTCGGGCCTGGACATCGCCTGGCGGATGCGGCAGCGCCGCGCACCCGGCAGGGACCCGCGCGAGCGCTACCCCGATGTCGCGGACCAGCTGTGCGAACGCGGGCGCCTGGGCCAGAAGACCGGCGACGGCTGGTACCACTACGAGCCCGGGTCACGCACACCGGTACCCGACAGCCGGGTGGCCCGGCTGATCGACGCATCCCGGCAGCGCAAGGGGATCACACCACGGGCCTTCACGGCGGACGAGATCGTGCGCCGGGCCCTGACGGCGATGGCGAACGAGGCCGCCCTCCTGCTCGACGAGGGCATCGCCGACCGGGCCGGCGACATCGACCTGATGCTGACCCTGGCGTACGGCTTCCCCGAGCACGTCGGCGGGGTCACCTTCTGGGCGCGGGGCCAGGATCCGTCCGCACTCGAAGCCGAACAGCGACGTCTGGGCGAGGCGACCGGATGGGGCTTCCGAGCGGGGCGGCTGGCTCTGCTCACCGAGGGGTGAGGTGACGAGAGGGGACGGACGGGACGAGCCCTTGCTGCACCACCGTGCGGTGGCCGTGCCCGGTCAGTTCGCCGCGGGTGTGGTGGATGACCGGGAGCAGCGCAGCGCGGGGTCCTCCAGGTGCGTCCCGTCGATGTACCGCACGTCCAGCGGGCGTGAGGACGTCCACCAGTCCTCGCGGGTGCGCCAGGAGGTGGCCGCCGAAGACGCGCTGGTCGAATCCATCGTGTGGGTTCCTTCCGGTGGATCGAGCGTACCGAGCAATGCCTGATAGACAACACTCTATAGACTATGTAACTATCCGACCTTGAACCCGACTGGCCAAGTGGAAACGAGGAGTTGACCGGTATGGACGTACTGAACCAGGCCCTGCTGAACCCGCGCAGCGTCGCCGTGGTGGGGGCGTCGGACAACCCGGCCAAGCCCACGGGGCGTCCGCAGCGCTTCCTGGCCCAGGCCGGCTACGAGGGCCGCGTCTACTTCGTCAACCCGCGCCGGGAGACCGTCCAGGGGGAGAAGGCGTGGCCGAGCGTGACGGCACTGCCCGAGGCGCCCGAGCACGTCTACATCATGACCGGCGCGGAAGCGGCCATCGAGGCCGTACGCGAGTGCGCCCGCACCGGCGTGCGCGTGGCCACCATCCTCTCGGCCGGGTTCGGCGAGGACGGCGAGGCCGGGCGCGAGCGCGAGGACAGGCTGCGGGCGGCGGCGGCCGAAGGAGGGGTGCGGCTCGTCGGGCCGAGCAGTCTCGGCGTCGTCAACCCGCGTGCGGGAGTGATGCTCACCGGCAACGCCGCCTTCGGCGAGCCCGACATCCCGCGCGGCGGCATCTTCGTCGCCTCCCAGTCGGGCAGTGTCATCGGCTCCCTGGTCAGCCGGGCCCGCGGGCGCGGCATCGGCTTCGCCGGACTCGTCTCCACCGGCGGTGAGGCCGACCTCTCCCTGGGCACCATCTGCCGGGCCGTCCTCGACGACCCTGGCGTCACCTCCTACGCCCTCTTCCTCGAATCGCTGCGGCACGCGGACGACCTCGCCGGCTTCGCGGCTGCCGCCGACCGCGCGGGCAAGCCCGTCGCCGTCTACAAACTCGGCCGCTCGCAGGAGGCCGCCGCGCTGACCGTCTCGCACACCGGCGCGCTCGCCGGGGAGGACAGCGAGTCCGAGGCGTTCTTCACCGCGTGCGGCTTCAGCCGGGTCGCGCACTTCGAGTCGCTCCTCGAAGCTCCCGCACTGCTGCGCCGCCTCCCCGCCCTCGCCGGCCGCCGCGCGGCGCGCGTCGGCGTGATCACCACCACCGGCGGCGGCGGCGCGATCGTCGTCGACCAGCTCGCCCTGCGCGGCCTCACCGTCACCGCACCCAGCGAGCGGCTGCGGGACGCCATGGCGGCGGCCGGCGTTCCGATACCGCACAGCCTGATCGCCGACATCGGCCTGGAGGGAGCCCGCCACGACAGCGTCACCAGCGCGCTGCGCCTGATGCAGGACAGCGGCGAGTTCGACCTGATCGTCTTCGTCATCGGCTCCTCCGCCCGCCTCAACCCCGAACTCGCCGTCCACGCCATCGCGGAACGCGGCGGTCACCCGGTTCCCGTGGCCGCGTTCGCGCTCCCGGAGGCCGCCCAGGCCGCCGAACTGCTGCACGCCGCGGGCGTCCCCGCCTTCCGCACCCCGGAGTCCTGCGCCGACGTCGTTGCCGCGGCCTTCGCCCGGCAGCCCGCCACCGTCGGCGACCGCGCACGCCCCGCCGCCGACGCCGTCTCCTCGGACGGGGCGAACGTCCTGGACGAACTCGCCTCCGCGGAACTGCTGCGCGGGCAGGGCGTCACGCCGGCGCCCGCCGTCGGCCTGGACCTCGCCGCCCTGCTGGACTCCAGCGGCCCGCTCGACCTGCCCTTCGACTACCCCGTCGTGGTGAAGGCCCTCTCCGACAAGCTCCCGCACAAGAGCGACGCCGGCGGAGTCGTCCTGAACGTCCACGACGCGGACGGGATCCGGGACGCCGCCCGTGCCGTCGCCGGCGCCGTCGCCGCCTACGATCCGGACATCGTCGTCGACCGGGTCCTCGTGCAGCAGATGGCCGGCACCGGGGTCGCCGAAGCGCTCGTCGGCTACCGGGTCAGCCAGGACGTCGGCCCGCTCGTCGTGCTCTCCACCGGCGGTGTGCTCGCCGAACTCTTCGCCGACACCGCCGTCCGCCTCGCGCCCGTCACCCGGGAGACCGCCCTGGAGATGATCCGCGAGGTCAAGGGGCTCGCCCCGCTCAGCGGCCACCGAGGCGCCCCGGCGGGCGACATCGACGCGCTCGCCGACACAGTCGTCGCCGTCTCCCGGCTGGCCGTCGACCACCCCGACGTCCTGGAGGCGGAGGCCAACCCGGTCTCGGTCGGCCTCGAAGGCAAGGGCGTGACCGCGCTCGACGCGCTCGTGCGCCGGGCGACACCGGCCCGGCGCTGAGATGGTGCGCCGGAAGGTCGTCACCGACGGCACGGTACGGATCGAGACGCTCAGCCAGGGGGAGGGGCCACCCGTCGTCATCCTCCCCTCCCTCGGCCGGGGCGCGCACGACTACGACGAGGTCGCGGTCCTGCTGGCCGCCGCCGGCTTCCACGTCCTGCGCCCCCAGCCGCGCGGTATCGGCCTCAGCGAGGGGCCGATGCGGGGCCTGGACCTGCACGACTTCGCCGCCGACATCGCGGCCGTCCTCGACGAGGCGCGGACCGGGCCCGCCGTGGTCGTCGGCCACGCCTGGGGCAGCCAGCCCGCCCGCACACTGGCGGCCGACCGGCCCGACCTGGTCAGCGGCCTCGTCATGGCCGCCGCCTCGGCCGGAAAGCTCCCTCCCGGCTCGACGGAGAAGCCCTACCGCAGGATGCGCGAGGCGATCGACGGCGCCGGTGACCTCTCGCTGCCCGAGGAGAAACGCCTGCGCTACCTGGAACAGGCGTTCTTCGCGCCCGGCAACGACCCCCGGCCCTGGCTGACGGGCTGGTACCCCGAGACGCACCACGCGCAGGGACACGCGCGCGACACGACGCCCGTGGACGACTACTTCAGCGGCGGCGGCACGGTCCCGCTGCTCGATCTACAGGCGGAGCACGACGCGGTCGTCGTCCCGGGCGTGTTCCGGCCGATGCTCGGCGAGCGGGTCACCGTCCGCGTCGTCCGCGGCGCCGGACACGCCCTCGCCCCCGAACGGCCCGCCGCGCTCAGCGAGGCCGTCGCCGCGTTCGCCCGCGCGGTCGGCCACCGGAAACTGAGGAAGGAGCACCGTACGCATGACACGACTCGACCCCCGGACCCGCGACGGCGATGACGACCGCGAGGTCGCCGAGCGGATCCGTGAACGCAGGGGCGGAAACCTCACCCCGCTGGACGAGATGCTGCTGCACAGCCCGCCCGTCGCCGACGGCTGGAACACCCTGCTCGGCGCGATCCGCACCCGCACCCGCCTGGACGCGGACATCCGCGAACTCGCCGTCCTGCGCATCGCCGCCCTCAACGGGGCGGCCTACGAGTGGGACGCGCACCAGCCGGTGGCGCTCCGCGCCGGGCTGAGCCGGCGGCAGACCGACGCGCTGCGCGGGGCCGCCGAGGACGCGGCCCCGCTGCTCACCCCGGCCCAGCGCGGCGCCCTGGCCTACACCGACGCCATGACCCGCTCCGTCGACGTACCGGACGCGGTCTTCGACGGCCTGCGCGCGCACTTCGACGCGCGGGGGATCGTCGAACTCACCGCCGTGATCGGCACCTACAACCTGGTCTCCCGCTTCCTGGTCGCGCTGCACGTCGGCCGGCCCGCGACCGGCACGGCCCCCGGCGCACCCGACGAGAACGGAGCAGTGGCATGAGCGGACGGCTGGCGGGCAAGGCCGCGATCGTGACCGGCGCGGGCAGCGTCGGGCCCGGCTGGGGCAACGGCCGCGCGACAGCGGTCCTCCTCGCCAGGGAGGGCGCGAGGGTGCTGCTCGTGGACCGGGAGTCCGGACCGCTGGAGCCGACCTCGGAACTGATCGCGGAGGAAGGCGGCACGGCGGTGACGCACGTCTGCGACGTCACCGACTCCGACGCCGTCGCCGGCATGGTCGAGGCCGCCGCCGCCGTCTTCGGCCGGGTCGACATCCTCGTCAACAACGTCGGCGGCTCACGCCACGGCGGCCCGGTCGAACTGGACGAACAGACCTGGCGGCAGCAGCTCGACACCAACCTCGCCAGCGTCTACCTGGGCTGCAAGCACGTCATCCCGGTCATGCGGGAGCAGGGCGGCGGCGCCATCGTCAACATCGCCTCCACCTCCGGCCTGCGGTGGACCGGCTCCGCCCAGGTCGGATACGCCGCCGCGAAGGCCGGCGTCATCCAGCTGTCCCGCGTGGTCGCCGTGCAGCACGCCCCCGACGGCATCCGCGTCAACACCGTCGTCCCAGGACAGCTGCACACGCCGATGGTCGAGGCGCGGCTGGCCGGACAGCGCTCCGGCGGCGACATCGACACCCTCCTCGCCGAGCGGCAGGCCCGCATCCCGCTCGGCTTCACGGGCGACGGCCGCGACACCGCCCACGCCGTGCTCTTCCTCGCCTCGCCGGAAGCGCGCTTCGTCACCGGAACCGAACTCGTCGTGGACGGCGGCATGACGGCCCGCTGCGACTGACCATCGAGCGACCCGCAGGGAGACACCCATGGCCACCGCTCCGACCCCCTCGAACCCCGGCCCGCACCCGGCCCCGCACGCGCCCGCCCTCACCCTGCCCGACAACGCCTGCGACGCGCACTGCCACGTGTTCGGCCCCACCAGCCGGTTCCCCTACGCCCCCGACCGGCCCTTCACCCCGCCCGAGGCTCCCCTGGCCGACCTGCAAAGACTGCACGCGCTCCTGGGCATCCGCCGTGCCGTCGTCGTCCAGTCGGCCGCGCACGGCGCCGACCACACGTCGCTGCTGGCGGCACTGGAGGAAGGCGAAGGCCGCTACCGAGGCGTCGCGCTGATCCGCCCGGACACTCCCGCCCGGGAGATCGCCCGGCTGCACGAGGCCGGGGTACGCGGTACGCGCCTGCACTTCCTCCCGCACCTGGGGCAGCCGCCCACACCAGAGGCGACAGCCGCGATCACCGACCTGGTCCGCCCCTACGGCTGGCATCTCGCCCTGCACGTCACCGGCGACGTGCTCGCGGAGCACGAGGACTTCATCCGCTCGCTTCCCCTGCGGCTCGTCATCGACCACATGGGCCGCGTCGACCTGCGCCAGGGCCTCGCCTCCCCTGCCGTGACGGCCCTGCGCCGCCTCCTGGACACCGGAAGGACCTGGGTCAAACTCAGCGGAGCCGACCGTCTCGCCACGGCCCCGCCCGCCATGACCGACTCTGCCGCACTCGCCCGGCTCCTCACCCGCACCGCCCCGGAACGCGTCGTCTGGGGCACGGACTTCCCCCACCCCAACACCCGTGGCTTCGTCCCCGACGACGGCGACCTCACCGACCTCCTCGCCGACATCGCCCCCGACGAGACGGCCCGCCACCGCCTGCTGGTGGACAACCCGACGGAGTGCTTCGACTTTGTTTCCCCCGGAACAAGAAAACGTCAACCGCGTTCCGGGCCGACGTGAGTTCTTGGCAACTCCCCTTTATTCCGGATGACTTCGTTCGGAAATATTCGAGGGCGGAAAATGGTCCCCATGGACAGCGGCGAGGTGTCACAACCTCGCCGCCCGTCAGGGAGGATGCCATGCCCGAGATGTATTTCCATGTGCGCTGGCCCGACGGTGTGACGCAGCGCTGCTATTCCCCCTCCACCATAGTCGCGGACTATTTCGTCTCCGGTGGCCGGTACGAACTCGCGGATTTCGTCGAGCGCAGCCGTACGGCACTCGGTATCGCCGGGGAGCGCGTGAAGGAGAAGTTCGGCTTCTTCTGCACCGGCGCCTTCGACCAGCTCACGCAGATCGAGCGGACCGCCGCCACGTACGCCGGCGTCAGCGGTGCCGAGGTCACGGTCGAATCCCTGACCGGCGCCGACGGGAGCACACGATGAGCCCGGTGGCTCCGCTCGCCGGCTCGCACCATCCGGTGGCCGTGGTCGGCGGCGGTCAGGCGGGGCTCGCGATGAGCTACTGCCTCCGGCAGCGAGGTGTCGAGCACGTCGTCGTCGAGGCGAACCGGGTCGGGCACGAGTGGCGCGAGCGCCGCTGGGACTCCTTCTGCCTGGTGACCCCCAACTGGCAGTGCAAGCTGCCCGGTTACCCGTATCAGGGCGACGATCCGGACGGGTTCATGGTCCGCGACGAGATCGTCCGCTACCTGGAGGACTACGCGGCCTTCTTCCGGCCGCCCCTGGTGGAGGGGGTGACGGTCACCCGGCTGCGGCGCTCGCCGGGCGGGGTGTTCGAACTCTCCAGCACCGCCGGGGACTTCACCGCCGAGCAGGTGGTGGTCGCCACCGGCCCCTACCACACGCCGTCCGTCCCGCCGCTGGCCCAGCGCCTGCCCGACGGCATCACTCAGATCCACTCCTCCCGCTACCGCGACCCCGGCCAACTCCCGGGCGGTGCCGTCCTCGTGGTCGGCACCGGCCAGTCCGGCTGCCAGATCGCCGAGGACCTTCACCTCTCCGGGCGCCAGGTGCACCTGGCCGTCGGCAGCGCGCCCCGGGTGGCCCGCTTCTACCGCGGCCGGGACTGCGTGGCCTGGCTCGACGACATGGGCTACTACAACAGGTCCATCGACGAGTTCGACGACGCGGGCGCCGTACGGATGCGGGTCAACCACTACGTCACCGGACGCGACGGAGGCCGCGACATCGACCTGCGCGCCTTCGCCCGCGACGGCATGCGGCTGCATGGGCGGCTCACCGCGATCACCGGTCAGGGCCTGGAGTTCGCCGACGACCTGAAGGCGAACCTCGACCACGCGGACGCGGTCGCCGAGAGCATCAAGGACGCCATAGACGCCCACATCGCCGTGCACGCCATCGACGCCCCGGCCGAGCCCCGGTACGTCCCGGTGTGGGAGCCGGACGAGCAGCCGCGCGCACTGGACCTGGAAGCCGCCGGCATCACCTCGGTGATCTGGTCGACCGGCTTCCGGCGCGACCACCGGTGGATCGAGGCACCCGTCTTCGAGGGCCGCGGCTACCCGATGCACTGGCGCGGCGCCACCAGCGTGCCCGGCCTGCACTTCCTCGGCCTGCCCTGGCAGCACTCGTGGGGTTCGGGCCGCTTCGAGGGGGTCGGCAAGGACGCCGAGTTCCTCGCGGACCACATCGACGCCTCCCGCCGCATGGCCGACGTGTGCGGCGCGCTCACCGGATCTCCCGACGACCTGGCCTCCGCCCTCCCGATCGGCTGAAGAACCTCACCATGGTCCACGACGCACATCGCCACATCGGCGTCCTGCCCGCCCACCCCTTCTACGGCGGCCCACCCGTCAACCCGGACACCACCGCCCGCGCCACGGTCGGGCAGCTCATCGCCGACCTGGACGCGGAGGGCACTGAACGGGCCCTGGTCATCCCCAACTACGGTGTCCCGGACCCCGCGATCGCCTTCTCCTTCAACGAACTGGCGCTGGAGGCCGCCCAGTTCGACGACCGGATCCGTGCCGGGCTGTGGGTGTCACCGCGCCCGGAGGACGCCCACCGCACCGACGAGGCACTGAAGCTGGCGGGCGAGCGCGGGGTCAAGGCCCTCAAACTGAGCTTCCTGCTGGGCGGCCGGCCCACGGACCCCGCCTGCCGCCCCCAGCTGGACCGCATCTTCGCCGAGGCCGCCCGGCACGGCCTCGTCGTCCACGTCCACACCTCTCCCGGAGCCGCCTCCGACATCGACGAGGTCGGCCATCTCGTCGACTGGTACGCCGACCGGGTGCCCGTCCATCTCGTGCACTTCGGCGGCGGGATGAGCGGCCACATCAAGCTCGCCGGCTCCCGGTTCTTCGACTGGATCACCGCCGGCAAGCGCGTCTACACCGACCTCTCCTGGGCCATCGGCTTCCTGCCCCACTGGCTCGCCCAGGAGATCGAACGGCGCGGCGTCGGCCACGACCGCGTGCTCTTCGCCAGCGACCAGCCGTGGGGCGACTTCACCGGCGAACACGCCCGCATGACCGCCGCGACCGGCGGCGGCGAGCTGGCCCGCCTCGTCTTCCACGACACGTTCGCCACCCTCTACGACTGACCCCGACACCCCTTCGAAGGAGACAGCCATGTCCGAAACCACCGCCCAGCTCAGCGACGTCGAGCAGAAGTCCCTCGACGAGATCCCGCACCCCTCCCTGGCCGAGGGCACCAGCATCTACGGCTCCACCAAGGTCTTCCCCGACTACCAGGCCGAGGACGGCGAGACCTACTTCACCCTCGTCCACGGCATCGCCCACGAGTCCTCGGTGTCCTTCGTCGCCGTCCTCCAGGCCACCCGCGCCCTGCGCAAGGGCTTCGAGACCGCCATCTACTTCTACGGCCCCGGCTCCCTCAACTGCCTGGCCACCCGCGGCTTCCCGACCGTCGGCAACTCCGCCTTCCCCGGCGAGCACAACATCAACAACCAGCTCAAGACGTTCATCGCCGAGGGCGGCAAGGTCTACTGCTGCCGCTTCGGCCTCTCCCTGCACGGCGCCCGTGAGGAGGACCTCATCGAGGGCGTCATCCCCACCCACCCCCTCGACGTCCAGGACGCACTGATCCACTACGCCCGCAAGGGCGCCATCATCAACTCCACCTACCAGCTGTAGGGAGCACGACGTGAGCGTTGGCACCGGTGACAGCGGTACGGCGGTGGATGTGCGGATCATGACCCGCGCCGAACTCGCCCTGCACGGCGTCGCGTCGGACGCGCCCGTGCGGCGGCCGGACGGCGCGGGGCCCAGCGACGACGGACACGTCCTCGTCGGAGGTGCCAACGCCGCGCTTCCACGCAACCCCGACAGCCCCTACTCCGTGCGGGACGGCACGGTGTGGCTCGGTGACGAGGACACCGGCCTCACCTACGACGCCGTGCGCCGCCCGAGGTTCTACGACCTCACCACGTCCGACGGCATCCGTTACGAGCAGATCGCCCGCCTGCACGGCTCGGACGTCCTGGCCACCACCGTCGTCCAGACCTGCATCCGCTACGCCGAGTCCGACCGCTGCCGCTTCTGCACCATCGAGGAGTCCCTGCGCTCGGGGGCCACCGTGGCCGCGAAGACCCCGGCGCAGCTCGCCGAGGTCGCCGAGGCGGCCGTACGGCTCGACGGCGTGCGGCAGATGGTCATGACCACCGGCACCACCACCGGACCGGACCGCGGCGCCCGCACCCTCGCACGGTCGGTCCGGGCGGTGCTGGCGGCCGTGCCCGGTCTGCCGGTCCAGGTGCAGTGCGAACCACCCGGCGACCTGGCCTGGATCCGCGCCCTGCACGACGCCGGGGCCACCGCCATCGGCATCCACGTAGAGTCCCTCGACGACGAGGTGCGCCGGCGCTGGATGCCCGGCAAGTCGACGGTCCCGCTGGCCGAGTACGAGGCCGCGTGGGACGAGGCGGTGCGCGTCTTCGGACCGAACCGCGTCTCCACCTACCTGCTCGTCGGCCTCGGCGAGGACCCCGACGAACTCGTCGCAGGCGCGGGCAAGCTGATCGACCGGGGGGTGTACCCGTTCGTCGTCCCGTTCCGCCCGATGCGCGGCACCCTCGCCGCCCGCGACGGACTCGGGGCACCCGACGCGGAACTCCTCACCCACGTCACCGAGGGCGTCGCCGCGAAGCTGCGGGCCGCCGGGATGACCGGCGCCGACCAGAAGGCCGGCTGCGCGGCCTGCGGCGCCTGCAGTGTCCTCCAGGCAGCGGGCGGGTGAGCGCCGTGTACCTCGACGGCTCCGTCATCGTGCCGGCGGTAGACGGCCCGCACGACATCCTGGCCCTGCTGGGCGACCGCAGCACGCTCGCCCGCCGGCCCGCCGTCCGCATCGAGGAAGCGGACGGCACGGCGGACCTGGCCGCCTACCGGGAGCTGCGCCGCGCCGCCTTCGTCCAGGAGCAGGGGCTCTTCACCCGCCACGACCTCGACGACCGCGACACCGACCCGCGGACCGTCGCCCTGGTCGCGAAGGACCCGGACGGCACCGTGATCGGCGGGGTGCGCCTGTGCCCGGTCGACGACGGTCCCGACCTCGGCTGGTGGCAGGGCGGGCGCCTGGTCGTCGCCCGCCGGGCCCGCGGCCCGCACGGCATCGGCGCGGCGCTCGTCCGGGCCGCCTGCGCCCGCGCCGAGGCGGAGGGCGTGCTGCGGTTCGACGCGACCGTCCAGACGCGCAACGAGGCACTGTTCCGGCGCCTCGGCTGGCAGCGGGTGCGGGACACGACGGTCGCGGGCGCACCCCACGTCCTGATGCGCTGGCCGATCGACCGCGTCGCCGCACTCGCGGCGGCCACCAAGTCCCCCCTCGGACCGCTCCTCACCGCGCTGGCCCCGCCCCCGGGCTTCGCCGGCGACGACGGAGCACCCGTCCCCGGCACCGACGTGATCGCGGCGTGCGACGCGATCGTGCCGTCCATGGTCGAGAGGGACCCCGACTGGGCGGGCTGGTGCGCCGTCCTCGTGAACGTCAACGACCTCGCGGCGATGGGTGCTTCACCGGTCGGGCTGCTCGACGCGCTCGGCGCACGCGACGCCGCGCACGCCGCCCGCGTACTGGCCGGACTGACCCGGGCGGCCCGGGCGTACGGCGTACCCGTCCTCGGCGGACACACCCAACTCGGCGTCCCCGCCGCCCTGTCGGTGACCGCCCTCGGCCGCACGGACCGGCCGGTGCCCGGTGGCGGCGGACGACCCGGACACGCCGTCCGGCTCACCGCCGACCTCGGCGGCGGCTGGCGTCCGGGCTACCGGGGCCGCCAGTGGGACTCGACGAGCAGGCGCCGTGCGGACGAACTGCGCACCATGACCGGCGCGGTGGCCGCAGCGCGGCCCGCCGCCGCCAAGGACGTGTCGATGGCGGGCATCGCCGGCACCCTCGGCATGCTCGCCGAGGCGAGCGGCTGCCGTGCGGTGCTCGATGTGGCCGCCGTGCCCCGGCCGAAGGCCGCCACCGTGGGCGACTGGCTCACCTGCTTCCCGGGCTTCGCGATGCTCACGGCCGGCGAAGCGGGCGCACCGCCCCTGCCCGCCGGGCCCGCCACGGGTGCCGTGTGCGGAGAACTCACCGATGGAAAAGGCGTCGGGCTGCGCTGGCCCGACGGAGAGATCACCGAAGCGGTCACGTCCACCGTGACCGGGATGGGGACCGCTTGACGTCCTCCCTCGCCGAAAGGCGGGGCATTCCAGCGGTCGCCCGCTGGGTTTCCCGCTTCACCGACGACCGCCCCGTCCGGGAGGACTCCCGTTGAGGTCTTACACCGTCTCCACAGGCAGACGCCGCCGGCCCGGCGGCCAGGATGCTGCGTGCCGCGTTCACGCCCTGGTCATGCACCACGCCGCTGGAGGGGAAGAAACGGTCGGGCACGACGAGTTCGCGCCCGTACCAGGCACACTCGATCACCACCACTTGGTTCTCGTGGACGACGCGCGAGGTCAGGTGGTGCAGGAAGTCGCGGCGCCGGTCAGCGATCCGCGCATGGACCTCGGCGACACGGCGCCCGGCCTTGGCCTGGTTCGCCGAGGCCGTCACCTTCCGCGCCAACTCGCTCCGCGCGCGGGCCAGACGGGTGCGATCCCGCCGTTCATGCCGCGGGTCGGCGACCTTCTCGCCCGAGGACACCTCGGCCAGGAAGGCCGGCCCCTCCGTCTTCTTCCCCTGCGTCAGCGCGGCCGAGGACTGCACGGAGGAGACGCGGCGCTGCTCGCCGTACCGGGCCCGCGTGCGTTCCTCCAGCGCCTTGGTGCAGACGAGGCGGACGCGGCCGAACGTGCGCGACAGCTCAGCCGCCCGTTCGACCTGCCGCGCCCTACCTCACGCTGTGTCACATTCCTTGTGAGTAGCGGATGTCGGCCGCCAGTCAGTGGACGTTGGTCCGCCTTGGCGGCGCACCAGCTCTTCCTGCCCTGCTCCGCAGGAGCCTCGTTTCCTCCCCGGTCCGAAGGCCGGGGCATCCACGAAGGAAGGCCCCGATGACCACCCTGCGCATGGCCGCCGTCGCCGCCGAGTTCGGCCGCGACCTGGAGGAGGACTTCCAGGTCGCCGAACGGCTGATCAAGGAAGCCCGGGAGGAGGGCGTACGCCTGCTGGCGCTGCCGGAAGCGTGCCTCGGCGGGTATCTGCTCAGCCTCGACGACGGCGCCGACCTCGACGAGGGGCCGCCCGCGCTCGCCCTCGACGGCCCCGAGATCCGCCGACTGGCCTCGCTGGCCGGGGAGATGACGGTCGTCGCCGGATACTGTGAAGCGGCCGGGGAAGCCCGCTACAACAGCGTCGTCTGTGTCACCGGCGACGGCGTCCTCGGCAACCACCGCAAGGTGCACCAGCCGCTGAGCGAGGACGCCAGCTACGCCTCCGGGGACCGCTTCCGCGCCTTCGACACGCCGGTCGGCCGGATCGGCATGATGATCTGCTACGACAAGGCGTTCCCGGAGTCCGCTCGCGCGCTCGCACTGGACGGTGCCGAGATCGGGGTGTGCGTGTCGGCGTGGCCGGGCGCGCGCACCGCGGCCGTCGCCGACCTGGGACAGGACCGCTGGAAACGCCGCTTCGACCTGTTCGACCGGGCCCGCGCGCTGGAGAACCAGATCGTGTGGCTGTCGGCCAACCAGGCGGGCACCTTCGGGTCGCTACGCTTCGTCGGCAGCGCCAAGGTCGTCGATCCCGGCGGCGAGATCCTCGCCGACACCGGTGTCACAGCAGGTATCGCCGTCGCCGAACTCGACGTCGCCCAGGCGCTGGAAACCGCCCGCCGGTCGATGGGACACCTGCGCGACCGGCGGCCCGAGACCTACGACGTACCCACGGGAGCAGTCACCGCATGAGCACGATCCGGATCGCGGCCGCAGCCGCACACTTCGGCCGCGACCTGGAGTTCGACCTGGCCCGCATCGCCAAACTCGTCGACGACGCGCGCGCCGCGGGCGCCGGACTGCTCGTCCTGCCCGACGCCGCGCTCGGCGGCTACCTCGCCGACCTGCGCCACCCCGACCCTGAGGCCCTGCCCCCGGCCCTGAAGCCGGACGACCCGCTGATCCTGCGGGTCGTCCGCCTGGCCGCCGAGATGGTGGTCTGCCTCGGCTACTGCGAGGACGGCGGCGGCGAGCGCTACAACGCCGCGGTCTGCGTCAGTGGCGACGGTGTCCTCGGCCGCCACCGCAAGGTCCATCTGCCGGCCGGCGAGGTCGCCGCCTACACGCCCGGTGACCGCTTCGACGCCTTCGACACGCCGGTGGGCCGGATCGGCATGCTCATCGACTACGACAAGACCTTTCCCGAGTCGGCCCGCTCGCTGGCCCTGGACGGCGCCGAGATCCTCGCCTGCCTCTCCGCCTGGCCGACCTCCATCACCAACCGCGCCCCGCGCATGGCCCAGGACCGTCAGGCCAAGCTCTTCGACCTGTACGACCAGGCCCGCGCCGCCGAGAACCAGGTCGTCCTCGCCTCCTCCAACCAGACCGGCGCCATGGGGGGCATGCGCTTCCTCGGCCAGTCCAAGGTGGTCGGCCCCGGCGGTGACATCCTCGCCCGCACCTGGTCCAAGGCCGGCCTCGCGGTCGCCGAGATCGACGTCGCCGAGGAGATCGAACGCGCCCGCCGCATCCTGCGCCACCTCGACGAACGCCGGCCCGACGCCTATCGGGAGAACCCGTCGTGAAGATCGCCCTGCTGAGCTACTCCACCAAGCCGCGCGGCGGCGTCGTCCACACCCTCGCCCTCGCCGAGGCGCTCGCCGCGCTCGGTGAGGACGTCACCGTGTGGACGCTGGGCCGCAGCGGTGACGCGGGCTTCTTCCGGCCCGTCGACCCCGCCGTACGGCTGCGGATCGTGCCGTTCCCGGACGGCCCGCCCGAGGAGAGCGTCGGCGAGCGGATCCTGCGCTCCATCGCCGTCCTGGGCACGGCCTTCGAACCCTTCGCGGCGGCGTACGACATCGTCCACGCCCAGGACTGCATCAGCGCCAACGCGGTCGGCGGACGCTGCGTGCGCACGGTCCACCACATCGACCACTTCACCACCCCCGAACTCGCCGCCTGCCACGAGCGGGCCATCGTGGAGCCGTACGCGCACATCTGCGTGTCGGCTGCCGTCGCCACGGAACTGGCCGACGGGTGGGGCATCGAGGCGGCCGTCATCCCCAACGGGGTGGCCTACGATCGTTTCGCCGCCACCGATCCGGCCGCCCGCGCGAACTGGCGTGCCCGCCTGGGCCGTTACGTCCTCACGGTCGGCGGCATCGAGCCGCGCAAGGGCTCCCTCGACCTGCTGGAGGCGTACGCCCTGCTGCGCTTTGCCCATCCCGACGTTCGCCTGGTGATCGCGGGCGGCGAAACCCTCTTCGACTACCGCGACTACCGGGCTCGCTGGGAGACCCGCGCGGCCGAACTCGGCGTCGAGCCGGTCATGTTGGGGCAGGTCGCCGAGGGCGAGCTGCCGCCCCTGGTGGCCGCCGCCTCCGCTTTCGCCTTTCCCTCCGTGAAGGAGGGCTTCGGACTCGCCGCGATGGAGGCACTCGCCGCGGGAGTTCCGCTCGTCGTGCGCGAACTCCCGGTCCTGCGCGAGGTGTTCGGCAGCGCCGCCCGTTTCGCGGCCACCCCCCAGGGCCTGGCCACTGAGCTGGGCGCCGCGCTCACGGACGACACCGGAGCGCGGCGGGCTGAGGGGCGCCGACTCGCCGCCCGGCACACCTGGGCCACCGCAGCCGAACGCCATCTGGCGTTCTACGTCTCTTGGCGCGACGGTGCGGGTACCTGATTCCTCACGGAACAGGGCCACTTGACGAAGGCGCGGGGACTGCGGAGTCCCCCGCTTCAGCATCCGACCCGCTGTGCAGCGGGGTGGTCCTTGCCGAGGAAGTGCCTGGAGAGCCGGTCGATGTCGGCGAGTCCCTCATCGGGCGCTCCCAGCACGGTCAGCGACACGTGGCCGTTGTTCCGCAGGTGTTTCAGGCGGGCGCGGTCGGCGTTCATGCACAGCATGAGAAGTCCGTCGTCGATGAGTACCAGGCCGCCACCGATACAGGGCGGCCCTTCGGCGTGACCGTCGGGCGGCCTGCGGCTGGTGGGCCACGTCGAGTGTGCCGGTGTCCGTGCCGGGCGGCACGATGGCGTCGATCCGGTCCAGGACGTCGTCCGAGAGCGTGACCTCGGTGCCCGCGAGCAGATCGTCCAGATGCGCCATGGACCGCGGTGCGAGGA
>DATCQX010000592.1:0-2380 GCA_036569285.1 Streptomyces sp. | reverse complement strand
CCAGTTCACGGTCGACGGCCAGCAGCCGGCCCGCCGGGTCCAGCCAGACCCCGCCGGTGCACCGGCCCGGCACCCGCGCCAGCCGCTCGGGACCGAAGGCGCCGCCGGCCACCTGCCACACGGCCGTCGAGGTCTCCCCGGCCGCCAGCGCGAACACGCGTTTCCCACAGGGGGCCGGCGGCAGCAGGGTCAGGTCCGCGCACTCCACCGCTCCGAGCTGCACCTCCCCGGTGCCGGGTCCCGTCGGGTACAACAGGGCGAACAGGTGCCGCTCTTCGACCCTCCGGTGGATCAACACCCGCCCGTCCGCGAGGGGTTGGACCTCCGTCCCGGCCTCCTCGGGCTGGTCGCCGGGCAGCGGGACGACGTACGCCTCCGGGCCGCCCAGCGACCATCTCTCCGGGAACCACGCGTCCCCGTCCCGGGCGAGCCGCGCCCCGTACCCCCCGTCCGCAGTGATCACGCAACCCGTTCCCGTGGCCCCCTCCGCGTCCCCCGCGGTCGGTTCGATCACGCAAGCCGTCATCGTCCGATCACCTCCGCCGCAGAAGCTAGTTTTCGTACGTGCGGCCGTGGGACGAGCGGGGTTCCGCTTCGCTCGTACGAGTGGTGCAGAAGCGATTCCTCTGAGGCGGGGGCGGGTTTTGTGCCACAGGGGGTGAGCCGGGGTGCGGCTTCCCTTCGGCACCCTTCGCCTCCACACCCCCGGCCCCCGCACCGCAGGTACCCGTACGTATCCGCCCGACCGGTATGTTCCACAGGAACCGGCAGGTAGCCTTGGGTGTGTGCCCCGTCTGTCTGAAGTCATCGCCGCGCTGGAGAGTCTGTGGCCCGCAGAGCGGGCCGAGTCGTGGGACGCGGTCGGTACCGTCGTGGGGGACCCGGAGCAGGAGGTCGGCCGGGTGCTGTTCGCCGTCGACCCGGTTCAGGAGATCGTCGAGGAGGCGGTGAAGCTGGGTGCTGACCTGCTGGTCACGCACCATCCGCTGTACCTGCGGGGGACCACCACCGTCGCCGCGTCGACGTTCAAGGGGCGTGTCGTGCACACGCTCATCAAGAACGACATCGCCCTGCACGTCGCTCACACGAACGCCGACACCGCCGACCCCGGAGTCTCCGACGCCCTCGCGGGCGCCCTGGACCTCCGCGTCGTCCGCCCCCTCGTCCCCGACACCACCGACCCGCACGGCCGCCGCGGCCTCGGCCGCGTCTGCGAGCTCGACCGGCCGCTGACCGTACGGGAGTTCGCCGCCCGCGCCGCCGAGCGGCTGCCCGCCACCGCGCAGGGCATCAGGGTGGCGGGCGACCCCGAGGCCGTCGTCCGCACGGTCGCCGTCAGCGGCGGCTCCGGCGACAGCCTCTTCGCGTACGTCCGCGCCGCGGGCGTCGACGCGTTCCTGACCGCGGACCTGCGCCACCACCCGGCGTCCGAGGCCCGCGCGGAGCACCCCCTCGCGCTGTTCGACGCCGCGCACTGGGCCACCGAGTGGCCCTGGTGCGAGCAGGCCGCCGCCCAGCTCGACGCGGTCTCCGAGCGCGAGGGCTGGGGTCTGCGCACCCACGTCTCCGCCACGGTCACCGACCCCTGGACCAGCCATTCCGCATCCCCCTTTGGAGCCCCCAACTGAACGCCGCGCCCGCCGACCAGAACCGCCTTCTCGACGTCCAGGCCCTCGACGTCCGACTCCAGCAGCTCGCCCACAAGCGCCGCTCGCTGCCCGAGCACGCCGAGATCGAGGCGCTCGGCAAGGACCTCACGCAGCTGCGTGACCTGCTCGTCGCCGCGACGACCGAGGAGAGCGACTGCTCCCGCGAGCAGACGAAGGCCGAGCAGGACGTCGACCAGGTCCGCCAGCGCGCCGCCCGCGATCAGCAGCGGCTCGACTCCGGGGCCGTGACCTCGCCGAAGGACCTCGAGAACCTCCAGCGCGAGATCGTCTCCCTCGCCAAGCGGCAGAGCGACCTCGAAGACGTCGTCCTCGAAGTCATGGAGCGGCGGGAGTCCGCGCAGGAGCGGGTCGCCGAGCTGACGTCGCGCGTCAGCGCCGTCCAGGGGAAGATCGACGACGCCACCGCGCGCCGTGACGCCTCCTTCGGGGAGATCGACGGGGAGGTCGGGACCGTCACGAAGGAGCGGGGCGTCGTCGCGGCGTCCGTCCCGGCGGACCTCCTCAAGCTGTACGACAAGCTGCGTGAGCAGCAGGGGGGCATCGGGGCGGCCAAGCTGTACGCCCGCACGTGCCAGGGCTGCCGCCAGGAACTCGCCGCCGCCGAGCTCGCGGAGATCCGCAAGGCGCCTCGGGATGCGGTGGTGCGCTGCGAGAACTGCCGGCGGATTCTGGTTCGTACGGTCGAGTCGGGGTTGTAGGAGGGGTGGGGT
>DATCQX010000591.1:0-5071 GCA_036569285.1 Streptomyces sp. | reverse complement strand
ACGACCCGGTCGGGCCGCAGCCCAGTCCGTTCGGCGACGGTCGTCTCGATCTGTCGGGCGAGAAGAGTTGCCAGCTCAGACGACGGCTCCTGCGCCGCCGGACTCTCCGCGACCAGGACGAGGGATTCGGTGCCGGTGTCGGGCTCGAACATTCCGAGGGCGGCGACGGAACCTCGGCGTACGCCGTCGAGGCTGGCCGCAGCGTCCTCCAGGCTGTACGGGAGGTAGTTGCGCCCGGCGATGATGAGGAGGTCTTTGATACGGCCGGTGACGAAGAGGTCGCCGTCGGCGAGGAAGCCGAGGTCGCCGCTGTGGAGCCGGCCGTCGCGGGGGTTGTCGGAAGCGGAGCCAGTCGTGAGGTAGCCGTCCGTGAGGGAAGGCCCGCTGAGCACCAACTCCCCTTGGTGGTACTCCGGGAGTTCGTTGCCGTCGGTGTCGACGACGCGGACCTGGTAGCCCTCCAGGGGGCGACCGACGGCGGTGAGGGGCTGGGCGTCGGCGTGATCGGCCGGGACCGGGACGATGCGGCCCGAATCGGCGAGCTCGGTGCGGTCGGCGTACAGCACGCGCGGCTTGGTTCCGGGGCGCGAGAGGCTGAAGGCGATGCCGACTTCGGCCATGCCGTAGCAGGGCTGCATGGTTTCCTCGGCGAACCCTGCCGGTCCCATGCGTTCCTGCCACAGCCGCAGGGTGTCGGGGTTGACCGCCTCGGCGCCGTTGAAGGCCGCCCGCCACGACCGCAGATCCATATCGGCGAGGGCTTCCTCGGAGATGCGGCGGGCGCTCAGGTGGTAGGCGAAGTTCGGCGCGGGCGACAGCGTCCCGCGGAAGTGGCTGACGGCCTGGGGCCACCGCTCGGGCCGGAACGCGAAGGACAGCGGCGGCATCAGGGCGACGGGGATACCGTGCAGGAATGTGGAGAAGACGGCCCCGACCAGCCCCATGTCGTGGTGGAGCGGGAGCCAGCTGACCAGGAGGTCGTTTTTGAGGTATCCGACGCGCCGCCCCACCGCCGCCACGTTGGCGAGCAGCTTCCGGTGTGTCATCACCACGGCCTTGGCATCGCCTGTCGTACCGGAGGAGAACTGGAGGTACGCCGTGGCGTCGGGGGACACGGGGTGCGGAAGGTTCAGGTGGGTGTCGCCCGGGTCCAGCGGGCCCACCAGCACGGGCAGCCCCAGCTCCGCGCCCGCCTTCTGGGTGATCTGCGCCGCGGGGCCCGCGGTGAACACGGCGGCCGGGCAGGCCACTACGACCATGTGCTGGAAGCGGCTGGTCCACTGCTCCGTACGCGCTTCGGTCAGCACCGGTTCGACGACGAAGGGCGCCGCCCCGAGCAGCACGCACCCGAACAACGCCTCCAGCAGTTCGGTGCTGGTGTCCGCGCACAGGGCGACGTGATCTCCGGGGCCGACTCCGGCGGACGCGAAGGCGTGGGCGGCGGTCACGGCACCGGCCCACAGGCCTGCGGCCGTGACACGGTGCCAGTAGTCGTCGTCCTGCTGGACATACGCGACGACCGAATCGGGCGCACGGCGGCAACGTTCCGCCAGTGCCTCACCGAGGGTGGGCCGCGAGGTCAGCTCGGCGAGAGGGCCTCCCGGCGCCCAGTCGACGCGGTCGGGATGGACGGAGGGCACAGCCATGGGGGTCACTTTTCTTGAGGGTGTTTCCTGAAACTGGACGCGTTTTTCAAAACCGTCAGAACCGGACGACCGCCGATTCCATGGTCAACCCGGGCCCGAAGGCCATGAGGACGCCGATGTCCCCCTTGCCCGCACCCCTCACCAGCAACTGCTGAAGCACCAGGAGGATGGTGACGGAGGAGCAGTTCCCGTACGTCGCCAGGACGTGCCGCGACGGCGCCAGCCCCGTCTCGTCGATCCCCAGCCGCTCCCCGACAGCGTCGACGATCTTGGGCCCGCCCGGATGGATGCCCCAGTGCCGGACGTCGTCCCGGGTGAGCCCGAGCGGCGCCAGCAGCCGGTCCACGAACGCCGTGACGGCCTCGGAGATGAACGCCGGGACATAGGGCGACAGCGTCATCCGGAACGCGTCGTCCTCGATGGTCCAGGTCATCGCGGCGGACGTCTCGTAGTGCGTCTCGGTGTGGGTCCGCAGCACTGCCGGACCGTTTCCGTCGTCGGGTCCGAGCAGCACGGACGCGCCCGCGTCGGCGAACAGCCCGTGGACGACGACCTGTTCGACGGTCAGCTCGGGCCGCAGATGGACGGAGCAGATCTCGCAGCAGGTGACCAGCGCGAGTTCGTCGGGCCGGGCTGTGACCGAGTCCAGCCCGACTTTGAGCGCGTTGAAGGCCGCGTAGCAGCCCATGTGGCCGACGAAGGTCCGGCGCAGAGTCTGGGGCAGCCCGAACTCCTTGGCCAGCAGCATGTCCGGGGTGGGTCCGGCGTATCCGGTGCAGCTGGCCATGGTGAACGAGCCGACGTCGGCCGGGTCGACGCCGGACAGGACCGCCCCGACGGTCCGCGTGCTCAGCGCCCGGACGTTGGTCTCCCACCCCTTCATCCGCTCGCCCATCCCCGGCGCTTTTCCGGTGAAGCGTTCACGCGGGTCCCAGGCGAGATTCCGCGTGGTCACGCGGGTGGCTTTGAAAACTTCTTCGGCGGTGGGGATATCGCGATAGAAATCGCGATAGAAGCCATCCCACAGATCGTCCTGGTGGATCGATTCGCCCGGCGTGGCGGTACTGATCTTGAGGATGCGCGCAGCACCCGGAAGATGTGCCATCACTGCTCCTTGATTTGCTCACTCAAATAGCTGACGAGCGATTCCACGGTGTCCATGCGGGGATTGCACGCTTGAGCCAGCCACGGAGTGAGGTCGAGGCCAGGGAAGTCCCTGGTCAGACTGTTGGACAGGTGGATCAGGTCCATGGAGCCAAGACCCAGGTCCCCCGTGAGGGAGACCTGTGGGTTCAAGGTCGAGGCGCCGACACTCGGTTTCACCAGCCGAATATGGTCGACAAGGGATTGACGAATTTCTTCACGAGTCGGCATTCACATACCGTAATCAAACGGCAGCTGTACATGTCGATCGTTATCGTTCGGATTAATGCACCGATTGGCCCGCATGACGCTCCGCAGGCCAGCGAAAATCCACTCCAGCATCACTCGAAAGAGGGCGACGTCGTCAAATCCAGTTTGCCGTTCACCGGCCGGAAACAATAGCCCAGCCTGCGTGCTCGGCGGGGTGCCCGGCGCAGGCCGGGCACGTACCAGCGAGCCTTGCAGATGTGTGGGAGCGGCGCGCGGTGTACTCAGCCGTTCGGAGGCCGGATGGTGCCCGTGCCGGATCGGCCGGTCCCAGCCCGGCACCTGGGGACTTCGGTCACGGCGAGGGCGGCCCCGTGGACGCCCCCGCGTCAGCTCAGGCGGTCCTCGGGAACTCCGTGAAGGGTGCGCCTTCGTATGTGTACGGGTAGTCGACGCCCATCGAGGCGTACGCGGCGGCGCGGCGGCGCTCGCGCTGGAGGTGGCGCTCGTGCTCTCGGCGGGCCTCCTCCGCGAGGGCCTGGCGGTGGAAGATTTCGGCAGCCTCGGCCTTGCTGGGGCTGGTCCACGGACGGGACCAGGGCGACGGGGGGATGACAGGGGGCGCGGTGACGAAGTGGGGCGCGCTGTGGCGGCCGGGGGTGCGGCGGGGGAAGAGCGCACGGAGGGCGCACAGAAGCAGGCGCACGATAAACTCGCGCATAGGTCGATCAGCTCCCTAGAGGCTGGTTCGGCTAGCCCCGTTGGATCGTTGGCGCGATCCTTCGGGGCGCTTTTTTGTTGTGTGGTGACAGACCGTAGGGGTCAGGCACACAAGTGGGGAAGGGCATTCCGATCTTTCACTCGTTCGAGTGAACTTCCCCGTAGTACTTGGGAGCTACAGGTCCCCCGGTAAGCCCCATTTCTCCGGGTTCGCGATCAGGTCCGCGAGGAGCGCCTCGGAGGTCGGATCGACGATGTCCCAGGCGTGGACGAGGGTGTGCGTATCGAACAGACCGCACGCGTCGCCGTCGACGTGCGAGGCGTCGCACCATCGCAGCACCTCGAACCGGAAGCCGTCCTCACCCCACAGGAACCACTGCCCCTCGTCCCTGGCAGCCCCGTCCCACAGGAAGTCGGCGTGCTCCCCCGCATGCCCCTCCGCCAGCTCACAGCAGACGTACCCGTCCGCGAACTCGGCGGTGTCGTACGTCCCTTCAGGCGCCGACTTCAACAGAGCCAGCACCTCCCGCACAGGCATCAGCCTGACCCCGGTGCACTGCAACATGGCGCCCTCACAGATCAGTTGAGATTTCCTGGGCGGACGAGGATGAGCTGGACGACGCCGAGTCGCCCCCTTCTCTCCGACCCACCCCCCACTCCACGAGCCGCTCGGCCACGAACGTCGCGCTCACCCGGAACTCCCGGGCCAACGCCGCAGCGGACACGCCGTCCCGATACCGCCCGACGACACTCTCCCGCGCGGCGACGAACTCCGCGCGGGCTTCTCGAACTTCGGCACTGGTGCGCCTCCGAGCGCGCCCCTTGAAGACGCGGGCGCCTGCCCTTCGGTAGAACAACGCGTCGACGAGGTTGCGGCGTTGTTCGCCCCACTCGTCGAACCGTCGCCCCAACCAGCCGGCGGTGACGCCGTACTCCTCCGCGAGGCCGCTGAGGGGTGCACCCAGCCGGTAACGCCGGATCACCAACTCACGTTCGTCCAGGACGCGTTGCCTGGCGGCGGCGCGCTGGGGATTCACAGGAGTTCTCCTCGGCTGCGGGCGTTGGCCTGCCCCACGGCGGCGCTGAGGCGTTGTTCGTCGGAGAGGGGACGGACGTCTTTGGGGTCCACTTCCCATTCGACGCCGCCACGGACGGGCCGCAGGGCCCACTTTCCGGCCCAGACGCCGCGGAACTCACCGACCAACTCCCGGACGGAGTCCAGGAACAGGGCGCCGATCTCGGGCACCGGAATGTCACTTTCTTTGGGCATCACCACTCCTCTCCGTAGCGATTCCACTACCGTAAGAATCAGAGTGGCCGTGCTGCTGCGAACCCTTCAACTCATGTCGCCGGAT
>DATCQX010000590.1:0-10418 GCA_036569285.1 Streptomyces sp. | reverse complement strand
ACCAGCTCGACGGGCACCCACTCGGTGAGCACCCCCAGCCGGACCTTGTCGGATAACCCGATCCATGGATGCATGTCCACCATCGTGCTCGTACGCCCGCGATCGTGAAACGGTGATTGCACCCCACAAGCAACGGCATTGTCCGTTGTCCACGAGATACCGGATCGCATCGAGTATCGCCCGGTGGCAGTACGCCTCCGGCCGGCCGCCTCGGCCGCGCATCCAGCCCGGCACCGGCAGCAGCGGCAGGACCCGGGCCCACTCCCCGTCCGTCATGTCTGTCGGATGGCAAGGCTGCCGCGTCCCGTTGTCGGCGGCGTTTCCGAACCGGTGAGCCAGACAGTCACACTCCCAGGTGACCGCACTGGACCGCCCGGCCATCGGCACGCAAGACTGCTGCACCAGGGCCTCCTGCTGCTCGGTGATTCGACACCAACGAGCTGTTCAGGAGGCCCTGTTCGTATGCGCCCGGCGTCCCGCGACCACCCGATCGGGACTCCCGTTCGACACGCATCCCTCAAGATCGAAAAGACAACAGCTTCTCACAAACGCCTGATCAGGTGGGCCGTGGACGGCACCTGGGAACGCATCCTCGCCGCAGTTCTGGCAGCGGCCGACGCTGATGCCGACATCGGCTGGACCGTCTCGGTGGACTCCACCGTCTGCCGGGCTCACCAGCACGCTGCCGGTGCCAGAAAAAAGGGGCGCCAGGCCGGACCGAACCTGACGACCACGCCCTCGGACGCTCCCGCAGCGGCCTGAGCACGAAGGTTCACCTCGCCAGCGACAGCCGTGCACGGCCCCTGGCCCTTCGCGTCACCGCAGGCCAGGCGGGCGACGCCCCGGCCTTCGAGGCCGTCATGGCAGGCATCCGTGTTGCGCGAAGGGGGCCCGGTCGACCAAGAACCCGACCCGATGCCGTCTTGGCGGACCGCGCGTATTCATCCCGCGCAATCCGCAATCACCTTCGGCGACGCGGAATCCGTGCCGTTATCCCGCAGCCGTCCGGCCAGGCCGGCCACCGGCTGCGGCGTGGCCGCGACGGAGGCCGCCCACCGGCCTTCGACGCCGAGGCGTACAAGCAGCGCAACGCGGTCGAGCGGTGCATCGGCCGGCTCAAGCAGTGGCGCGGTCTGGCCATGCGAACGGACAAGCTCGCCATTGCCTACCGGGCCGCACTCCACTTCGCGTCCATCTTGATCTGGGTCCGACGCTGAGCAGGTCGACGGACTTTGGCCTTCGGATCCTTAGTTGCTGAGTGCAAGCCTGATACCGAAGATGCCGATGACCGTGCCGGTGATCCGGTCGAGCAGGCGGCGGGCCTGGGGTTTGCGGAGCCAGCCGTGCAGGACGCGAGCGAAGCCGATCAGGACGGCAGACCAGAGCAGGCCGATGAGGATATGCACCGCGGTCAGCAGGAGGCCCATGGTGAAGTGGCCGGTGCCTGCGGGGATGAACTGAGGCAGGACGGCGACGTAAAAGGCGCCCATCTTGGGGTTCAGGAGGTTGGTGAGCGTCCCCTGCCGCCAACCGGCGCTGGCGGAGTCCTCGCCGGCGGCCAAAACAGAGTCGTCCATGTCTGCGCTGGGCAGCCCCCGGAAGGTGGCCCGGAGCATGCGGAACCCCATCCAGATCAGGTAAGCGGCGCCGATCCAGCGCAACGCGGTGTAGGCGAGGTGGGAGGCCGTGAGAAGCGCGGTCACTCCAAGGGAGGTGAAAGCACCCCACACCAGGGTGCCGGTCTGGATTCCGAGGACGACGCCCCAGGCCCGCTTGTGCCGGCCAAGGGCTGACGTGCGCAAGATCAGCGCCGTATCGAGACCGGGAGTCAGAGTGAGAAGCCCAACAACTAGGGCGAAGGACCACAGGGCGGAGCTTATTGCCATGGAATGCCAGGCTACCCCACCAGGTCGCCTGCCTTGATCAGCAGGTCCGGCGGATCTACTTCTACTCCAAAGAGACAGGCTCTAATCGGCCGGACGCGGGTCGTGTATGGCCAAGAGACCGTGCGTTGCGAAGACAAGATCACCTCCCCGCCCGTCCCGAGTGGGCCAAGGGAACTCGGTGAGCGTGTCGCGGATCTGGAGCAGTGGACGCGCGGTCTGCCGCGACAGCTTGAAGAGTGGGACCAGCGTCTCGTCAGTTATCTGCAGTGCGACTTTCAGAACGAGCTGAACGCTGCCAGGAGGACAATCGACCACCAGCTTGACGGGCTGCGAGAGTACGTGGAGGGCGCGCGGCAGAAGTGGTGGGAGAGCTACCGAGGCCTGATCCTGCTGGTCCTGGGCGGGCTCGTCGGCACAGCTGCGAACTTCGTCGCGCTTGGTTCGTAGTTGGATGCCATGGCGACGCCGGAGTAGGCGAGCACGATCTCGCGGGGGCGCCGCGCGGCAGGTGGCGAGTGAGGAAGCTGCAGACGGGGTTTCACTCTCTGTCGCTTTGGAGGCGTTCAAGCTGCTCGATCATCGACAGAATGGCCTGTCGGCTGGACGGGAGCAGCTTCGCGCAGTGTTGCGCGATCATGAGGGATTCCTCGTCCTGGAGTACGTAGAGGACGGACTCTTGCGTGAGAGCGCGGGTCGCCGCATCGATCTGCTCGCCGGTCGCATCGGCCGACGCGACGAGCAGAGGTACCGCCCGAGGGAGGGTATCGAGCAGTGACGGCTCGTCAGTGAGGTTGCGCAGGGCTTCGAGCTGTCCGGGTGTCAGGCTGTTGAGTTTCAGCGCGACTGCCCGGATGCCGGGGTCACCGAGGGCGTCGATGCTCTGAAGGCGTCCGAGAAGGTCGATGACAGTGTCGGAGCCGGCGTTCCCGTCGATGTTCTGCAGCCGGATCTGGTGCACGCCCAGGCGGCGCAGCTGTTCCAGGAGGGCCACCTGTGCCTGGACATCGTCCTCGAAGGCGACTGTGTCATCGACGAAATAGGAGATGCGGCGGCCGAAGAATGCGGCGAACGCCTTGATGTGACGCAGGGTGACGTTGGTGTCCCTCTTGCCGGTGGACAGCTCCCAGAGGTAGGTGTGCGAGACTGAAACGCCAGTTTGCTGGTTGATCTGCTGTGCCAGAGTCTTCCAGCTCGGAGCCTTCTCGCCCTCGGGTGCCAGTGATGCGCGGAGCCACGTCAGTTTTTCCGCAAGTGTGCGCGGCGGCTCAAAGGCGCCATCGCCGCCGGTTTCCGGCATGGTCGGCCCCTCCTCCTCTCCTGTGTCGTGCGGTCGCCCCGTGGGTTGAGTGAACCTTATCTCCGTCCACGCACGTGAATATCGCCATGCGGGCGGTTCGCGTCAAGCATCCTCGACATACAGCTTGGACCGTACAGGCGGGTCTAGTCCACTACGGATTGCACCACTTCCCGCGAGCTTCTCACGGGGCGAGAGGATGCGCATGGCCTGTTGACACATGTTTACGTGAACCTGGCTCGCGCTGGCGTGAGGTGGATGGCATGCCCGGGCCGGGTGTGGGGTCCGGGTGGCGTGCGGCGCTCTGAACTGTGTGCCTGCCTGCAGGTGGACAAGGTTGAACATGGAAAATCGCCACGCGTTTACTTAAAGGGTCGACCGGTCGGGGGATCGAGGGTATGGTCGGCCGGGACGTAAACGTGTGTTTATGTGTGTCGGGCCGTGCTCGTGCTGCCTGTCTCCCCTGCGGGATGCGCTGTTCGGGTCTTTGTGTCCGAGGCTGGTGTCTGAGAGGGCCGTGAGGTGTTCGTCTTGAACGTCATGGAAGCAGCGGAGGGGCGCCGCGGGACTGTCGGGCAACTGTCAGGGCAGCGTCAGGGCCGGGGAGTCGGCCCAGCTCTGGCTAGGGGGAAGCCCGTACCCTGCAGGGCTTCATGGCGTGTTGGCCGGAGGCCAGCCGTATCTCCCGTTTCGCGGGGGATGGAGCACCGCCTCCGCGGATTTCCGGGTCACTGATCCGCCCCGAGTGTCGCGTCCTGGCCGGGGCACCCCGGACGGCCCGCAGACCAGCCGAGGATCCGTCATCCCCCCCGTAGGGTCCTCGGCTTCCAGGGAGGGGCGCCGCCCAACAGGCTGTGGCGGCGCCCCTCCGCTTCCCGCGTCGTCGCCTTCCGCGTGACACGTGGGCCTTTGTCTGTCCAATGAGCAGACCGAGGACGCCCGGCGATGCCTGCGGACCGTCACCTACCACTGGAGAAGAGGAAGGCAGCCACTGTGTCGCACACCTCCCGGCCCCCGAGAATCGACAGCGTGACGCTGGACGCCGTCGGGGCGACAGCGACCGCCGTCAGCACCGTGATCGAAACGGATTCCTTCGCACCGGCGATCCGCGAGGGGGACAAACGCTTCACGCGTTTCCTTCTCCGCCACCTTGCCGTGGTGGAGGCCACCGGCTGCCTCGCTGAAAGGAAGTTCGCGGCCGGCGTGCGTGACCTCTATGCCGAATGGGATCGGAGGCGTGGTCTCGCCGAGGCCCTGGGCCAGGACCCCTTTGGCGGGGAGACCGCAGGGCTGGACTGGGCCCTTCGGTGTCTGGCACACAGCGCTTGGTCGACCTCCCCGGGATGGGAGCCGGCCTTCTGTCCCGTGACCACCTGCCTCTCCGCGTCCGGGGCTAGCGAACCCGCCCGCCCGCAGCGGCCGTGACGGTAGGTGAGCACGTCCGCCTGTCGGCCGTCCGGTCACGGACCGCGATCCGGTATCGCGATGTTCTGCGTGTGCCGCGCACCCCCCAGTTGCTCGCTGGGGCACTCGTCGGGCGGCTGCCCACGGCGATGGCCCCGCTGGCCATCCTCCTGAACGTCGCTTCCGGACCCGGTCACGGAACCTTGGCCGGACTGCTGGCCGCGCTCTACCTGGTGGCCAACGCCGTCGGAGCGCCCCTCAGCGCCCGCCTGGCCGACCGGCACGGCCTGCGGCGCGTGCTGACGGCGAATGCCGCGGCGAGTGGTGCAGCCTTGCTCGCTCTGGCCGCCGGGCCGCCGGATGCCTGGTGGGCGCCTGCCGCAGTGACCGTCGCCGGAGCCTGCCGGCCACCGCTGGACGCGGCACTCCGGGCCCTGTGGAGCATCAAAGATGTCATGCCCTCGTCCATTCATCGGCGAGCGGCGCTAGCGCTGGACTCCACAGTCCAGGAGATCAACTACATCGTCGGCCCGCTCCTCGTGGCCGCGATCACTGCCCTGTCGTCCGTCCCCTGGGTCCTCGTGGTGACCGCCGCGGTCGGCGCCCTCGGAACAGCGCTCTTCGTGAGCACAGCGCAGACACGCACGCCCCGCGTTCACCCCGCTTCCCCACCGCCCGGCTGGACCGGCCCGATCCGCGTGTCCCGGCTGAAGGCGTTGTACCTGGCGATGACGTGTGTCGGCGTCACCATCGGCGCACTCACCCCTCTGGCCGTCGAGACGGCCGACCGCCTCGACGCCCCCGGGCTGTCCGGAGGACTGCCCGCAGCCCTCTCGTGCGGCGCAGTCCTGGGCGGCCTCCTCTACGGGGTGAGAACAGGGCCGATCAGCCCGGCCGGCCAACTGGCTCTCCTGACCGCCGGGTTCGCGGTCGGCTGGCTTCCCCTGACCGTCGCGGACCGCCCCGCTACGGCCCTGTGCGCCGTGGTCCTTCCTGGGCTGGCCATGGCCCCTCTGCTCGGCACCGCATTCGTTGTGACCAGCACGAACGCACCCGCCGGACGTGCGACAGAGACTCACGCCCTCCTGGTCGCGAGCCTGGACATCGGGTGCGCGATCGGCACCGCCGTCGCCTATCTCACCCACACTCGGCTACTCCTCCCGGCCGGAGCAGCCGCTGCCGCGCTCATCCTCGCCGCATTCCGCCGGCATCTCAGCTCCGGCGCTCTTGAACCCTCCGCCCGTGCCTGACCCGAACGGAGCCCCGCAGTGAGCCCCTTCCTGCTCACCCGCCTCCAGCCCGCGACAGCCACCGCCGCCGCCCTGCGCGCCGATGTCCTGCGCGGCCTGACCCGCCGACCGAAATCGCTGCCCCCGAAATGGTTCTACGACGAGCACGGCAGCCAGCTGTTCGAGAAGATCACCACACTGCCCGACTACTACCCGACCCGGGCCGAGCGCGCTCTGCTGCTCGCCCACGGCGCCACCATCGCTGCCGAGACCGGTGCACGCACCCTCATCGACCTGGGCTCCGGGTCCTCGCAGAAGACACAACACCTGCTGGACGCCATGCCTGGACTGGACACCTACGTGCCCGTGGACGTCAGCGAGAGTGCTCTGGCCGGGGCTGGAGGAAGACTTGCCGAGCAACGGCCCGGCCTGAACATCCACGGCCTGATCGGCGACTTCACCGCCGGCCTGGCGCTGCCAGGGACACCCGGACCACGGCTCGTCGCCGTCCTCGGCAGCACCATCGGCAACCTCCTTCCCCTCGAACGCACCATGCTGCTGTCCTCCATACACTCCCTGCTCACACCCGATGACGCACTCCTGCTGGGCACCGACCTGGTCAAGGACGACCGCGTCCTGACCGCCGCGTACGACGACACGACCGGCGTGACGGCTGAGTTCAACAAGAACCTGCTCACCGTTCTGAACCGGGAACTGGACGCCGACTTCGACCTCGACGCGTTCGACCACGTTGCCCGGTGGGACCAGCCCAACGAATGGATCGAGATGCGGCTGCGCTCACGCACCGCGCAGACCGTGAAGATCCCCGCACTGGACCTCACGGTCCACTTCGCTGCCGGCGAGGAGTTGCGCACAGAGGTATCGGCCAAGTTCCGGCACAACGGTGTACGCCGTGAACTGGCCGAAGCAGGAATGGAGTTGACCCACTGGTGGAACGTCGGGCGCCTGTACGCGTTGACCCTCGCGACTCCCCGCACCTTGCCTGACTCCCCGGCGCTGCCGGCGGAACCGAAGGCCGGCGGAGCGTCCCGGACCAGCCGGCCATGAACAGCCGGACGCACCCGTGCACCGTGCACCGTCAGAAAGCCGGCCGTGTGACCAACCCGGACCTCCGGGCCGGCCACCCCGCGGGCAGCCGCCTCTACGCTGGCCCCGCCTACCTTGGAGGTTCCGCTCCCGCTTTCGGCGCACACCACAAGACCCTCGTCCTGACGGTACCTGAAGCGAGCAGTGCACCCACAGAAACCGCCTTGGCCGCGACCGTGCACCCCCTACCACCTTGCTTCCAGTGCGCCAGCACGGAGGCCATCACCGTTCCCGCCCCAGTCCACGGCAAGTTGAACGGCGCCGCGAGCCCGGCCATCGGGCCGTCCGGGAAACACTGCTGCACCGGCACACGACTTCCCCTGAAGACAGCTGACCTGCCGTATAACGACGCACCGCGTCTGCAGCCTTGCTCGGGGCAGGCATACCAGCGGACAGGACAGGAATGGAGAAAGGACCCCGCCGTCCGCTCTCGCACGGACCGCATGCCCCGCCACCGGGGCACCCTGGAGCCCGGCCGACCGATACCCGGCGCCGCGTCCTCCGACGCCACCCACCATGACACCCCGTCACCCGTACAAGGCGGCGGCCCGGTTCACACCACCGCCCTTCAAACGCACCCCCGGGCACGGCACGCGCCGACACGACGGAGCCTGCGATGACCGGGCCCGCGTTCGGGACGTTCTTCCTCGGAGCGAACCCGCACTTTCTTGCCCACACGGACGTCCCCCTGTTCATCGCACATCCCCGCCTGGCCGGGAGGCGCACCTTTCCACGCGCCTGCGGACCCTTCGCCGTGGACTCCGGAGGATTCACACAGCTCAGCCGCGAAGGGAGCTGGGACACCGGACCCAGCCCCCGTGCCTACATCCGGGACCTGTGCCGCTACCGCGACGAGATCGGACACTTGGCCTGGGCCGCGCCTCAGGACTGGATGTGCGAGGACGCCATCATCCACGGCGGACCGGTCGGCAGCCAGTTCTTCCCCGGCACCGGCCTCAGCGTGGAAGAACACCTGCGGCGAACTGTCGGAAACTACCTCGACCTGCGGAGTCTTGACCCGACCCTGCCCATCATCCCTGTCGTGCAAGGACGCCGTCCGGCTGACTACACCCACTGCATCGACCTGTACACCCAGGCCGGAATCGACCTCCTGCAGGAGCCGGTCGTCGGCATCGGGTCCGTGTGCCGCATCCAGGCCACCGACGAAGCCGTCGAGATTGTCAGGGCGGTCACCGACATCCTGGGCCCCGGCCGCTGCCACGGGTTCGGTATCAAGATCACAGGACTTCGCAAGATCGCACACCTGCTCGCAAGCGCCGACTCCCACGCCTGGTCCGCCCAGGGACGTCGCGTCCCCGCAGGCGCCTGTATGTTCCGGCTTCCGCGCTCCCCGGGACCGCACAAGAACGAGGCGAACTGCCTGCGGTTCGCCCTCTCCTGGCGGCGGCGCGCGCTCGCCGCCGCCGACAACAGTCTCCTCACCGCGAAAGACCGCTTACGCCCTCACCGTCGCCTGCGGCGAATGCCCTGCTATCCGGACCACTCCCTTGAACCGGGATATCTGTCTACGCAAAGGACTCACCCGGCGTCGATTCGTTACGGGGGTGTGGCACGCCTGGATTCACGACGGCGGAACGAAGACGGCTTCACATCCGCAGGCCGACACCGATGGCTGCTGTACCCCCGAGGTCATCGCCCCGCCTCCGGCAAGCCGAACCCCCTTGTCCTGGTCGCTGGCCCTCCCACCGTCCGGATCTCCCCGAGTCCGACCATGCTGAACAGCTCCCGCCGTCCCTCGCCCGTACACCACACCGATCTGGAGGTTGCCCGATGATCACCGCACGCGCAGTCGCCCTGACAGCGTTCCCCTGGACGGCAGGGAAGAATGCGGTCGCGGTGATCGCTCCGCAACCCGGTTCCGGACACGCCGCCGCCCTCGCTCTCCGGGAAACGGACGCCGTCGCAGTCACCCTCACCTCCGGCGCCGGGCCCGCCACCCCTGCTGCCGCCGTGGCCGGTGACGGCTACCTCAGCGTCATCGAACACACCGGCGATCTGCGCCGCACCGTCAAGCGGCTGCGGGCGGCCGGAGCCGAGGACGTGATGGCCGCGAGTCCGGCCGGCGTGGAACTGGCCGAGCGGATCGCCTGGCAACTAGGGCGTCCCGGAAGCGGCCTGCCGGGGTCGGCGCCCCTCAGGACAGACCTCGGGGCTCAACTCCAGACGCTCTCCCACACGGGGATCGCGGTGCCGCGCACCCTGCGCACCGCCAGCCTCAACCGCGCCCTCGCGTGGACCCGAGAATCTCAGGCACACGCCTACTGGCTGACCCCGGCGTTGATCGGCGCGCCTGCAGAGTACGTCGAGTGCCCGACGCCGCTCGCGCTCGCAGCCGCTTGGCCTAAGGCACAGAAAACCGCGTTCCGCCGCACAGGGAACGCCGCTCTCGTCCTGCAGGAGCAGGTGGAAGGGCGGCAGTACGTCGTTATCAGCGCCACACACCCGCGACCCTACGGCCCTCAGCACACGGTTACCGCCATCTGGGCACACCAGCATGCGCCGACAGGGCTCCTCGACCGAATCGATCTCCTGCACCGCCGCGACCTCCTCGCCCGTCGGCTGACCCTGTATGTCCACCGGGTTCTGGACGGCTTGGGAGTGAGGTCCGGGTCGGTGGCGTGTCACATCGCGTTCGAGCCCGAACACGGCCCGATCCTGCTGTCCGCCTCTGTGATCACTCACCGCTCATCCTGCGACGAGGCCATCTGGAAGATCACCGGCCACGACCCGATCGATACCGCCCTGGGCACTGCGCTCTACGCCCGCCGTCGCAGCAGCGCCGGCCTCGACAGGCGGATCACGCTCATCCGGCTCGGCGTACCGGCCACGGGTGCATCTAGGCTGGTCCGTCCACAGGAGTTCGCACAGTTGCCCACCGCCGTGCGCGCCGACTCGAAACCCGTCTCCTTCATCCCCAGAATCGTGCCGACGGCACCCTGGGGAGAAACCTGCGAGATCATCCTGTGTCACGAAAATCCGCAGGCGATCGAGACGGACTATCGCCGGATACTGGCTCTGACAGCAGATCTTCACAAGATCCGGCAGGAATGACGATCCCTTCCCCGAAACAGGCGCCGTAGTCTTCACCCGATCATGAGAGGAAGCCGAGTCCCGTGTCACGGACCTTGCGCCGGCCGCACCTGATATGGGGATGGCGCGGCACGCTCGCCGACGATGTCGAGCACCAGGTCGGAGCCGTGAACGCGGCCCTGGTCTCCCTGGGCGAGCAGCCGGCCGGTCTCGACACCGTCCGGCGGCACTTCGCGACCACCGTCTCCGCGACGTGCGCCGGCATCCTCGGCCGAGCACTCAGCGAAGGCGAGCGCACACGAGCAGGTGTGGCCTACGAGACCTACCATGTCCAGCAGCCGTCCGCTCCTCTGAGACCCGAGACCGAGGAACTCCTCACACGCCTCGTGCGCAGCATGTGCAGCCACTCGGTGCTGTCACTGAGCGCTCATGGCCCGCTGACGCGGC
>DATCQX010000589.1:0-8051 GCA_036569285.1 Streptomyces sp. | reverse complement strand
CTTCACACCACTCGCACAGGGACCGGTTGTCGGACGGTGTACCAGGGCGCCGAAGCCGCCGTCAACGATGCGTGCACCCCGTGTGGCCTGCGCAAACGCGTCGATGATCGGATCGTCGTACGACAGTGGTCGAGACCGGTGAAGCGTGGCTGGTGAAACGCTGACGGCCCGCCGGTGTCGTCACCGGCGGGCCGTCGCCTCAGAGCCCCGCCGGGGCTACTTCCATTCGAGGCCCCAGACGTTGGCGTCCTTCTTCACCGGGGCGGTGACCCACTTGGCCCAGACCTTCCGCTCGACGTACTTGCAGCGCGCGTCGTAGTGGTACGCGTACTTGCTCGCGAGGAACTTCTTCGACTCGTGGAACATCGTCATGCGGACCTTGGTCTTGCCGGCCTTGTTCTTCGCCGGGATCGAGTAGGTCCAGCTGCTCGACTTGGTCCAGGTCTTGCCGACGGTGACCGAGAAGGAGGCGCTCGCCTTGGCGAAGATGACGCCGGCCTCGGTGCCGAGGGTCGCCGTGCCGCTGGCGTTGACCGCCGCCGTCGTCGTCTTGTTGTACGTGAGGTTGCCGCCCAGGTTGTCGTACATCCACTCGCTGTGGAGGTTCGTGGGCTGGCTGATGGTGGACTTGTTCGTGATGGTGTAGCGGACGCCCGCGTCGGGCGGGCAGGCGGCGGAGGCGGGCGCCGCCGAGACGGCCACCGCGCCGCCGGCGAGGAGGGCGGACGCGATCACAGAGCTGGCGATTTTCCGCACGGTTGCGGTTCCCTTCGATGAGCGGTTCACCGTCGGCGGTGTTCCGGTTCGCGATGACCGGCGCCGTGGCGAGGTGAAGGTTGGCCGCGGGGTGGACGGGGTGACAACCGGGTTGGCCGGAAAGGGAGTTCGCGCGGGGGTTGACAGGGGCTGAAGGGAGCGGTCAAAACACCCATAGCGTCTCCGGGGTCGTCGGAATTGGCCGTGGGATGGGCGGTATGCCCCTATGTTCGAGCGGAATAATGTGGCCTGGATCACATCTCGGGGTGGTATGCATTCCTCGGCATAATGTCCGGCGGGCAACCTCAAATGTTGCCTAAATGAGGAACCGCCACCCCGGTCGCGGGTGTCCCCTGGGCATCGACGTTTTCATTCGCGTCGTCACCACGGGGAGATGAAGAACATGGTCGTGCGCACCCCTCGTCCAAGTACCGGCTGGGACTGTCTCGGTACCCCCCTCGGCGCCGCGGTCCGCGCCCGCCGCGTCGAACTCGGCCTCACCCAGGAGCGCCTCGCCGCCCAGGCCGGCATGAGCCAGGGCGCCCTCTCCCGCCTCGAAAGAGGCAAGGCCGTCCCGACGCTGCCGCTCCTGGAGCGGCTCGCCGCGGCCATGACGGCCAACCTCCTCATCGCGCTCTCCCCGACGGGGTCGGTGCAGGTGGCGTTCCGGGCGCCGGGGGCGCAGGTGCGCCGTCCGGCGCCGATGGGGCGTCTCGCCAAGGCGGGCTGAACCTCCGCGCGCGGGCCGTCGCGCGGGTCGTCGTCGGGGCCGTCGTCCGGGTTGTCGTCCGGGTTGTCGTGCGGCCCTGCCCCGGACGGCGGCCCGCCCCGCGCACCCCCCGTCCCGCGAATGGCCGTCCCAAATGTGCCCCATGTCTGTTATGTGCCAATAGTGGCCCATAACGGATAGTGCCCGACACGTGCGGGCAGGCGCGGTACACAGAGGGAGGCATCCATGCGTGGAGCCACGCACGCCAAGTGGGTCGTAGGGGCGGCGGCGGTCGCGCTGGTCGCCACGGGATGTGGCGGGGACGGCGGCAGCAGCGGGAGCGGCGGCGGCAGCGGCGTGCTCACCGCGTCCTGGGGCGACCCGCAGAACCCGCTGGAGCCCGCCAACACCAACGAGGTGCAGGGCGGCAAGGTCCTCGACATGACCTTCCGGGGCCTCAAGCGGTACGACCCCGAGACCGGCAAGGCGAACGACATGCTCGCCGACAAGATCGAGACGAGCGACTCGCAGAACTTCACCGTCACCGTCAAGGACGGCTGGACGTTCAGCAACGGCGAGAAGGTCACCGCCAAGTCCTTCGTGGACGCCTGGAACTACGCGGCGAGCCTCAAGAACAACCAGAAGAACGCGTACTTCTTCTCCTACATCGACGGCTTCGCCAAGACCCACCCCGAGGACGGCAGCGCCCAGACCGCCGACACCCTCTCCGGGCTCAAGGTCACCGGCCCGCTGACCTTCACCATCAAGCTGTCGCAGAAGTTCTCCACGTTCCCCGACACCCTCGGGTACAACGCGTTCGTCCCGCTCCCGCAGACCTTCTACACCGACCACGCGGGCTGGCTGAAGAAGCCCGTCGGCAACGGGCCCTACACCATCGACTCGTACACCAAGGGCTCCCAGATGAGCCTCAAGAAGCGGGACGACTACCCCGGCGCCGACAAGGCGCAGAACGACGGCGTCACCCTCAAGGTCTACACCGACAACAACACGGCGTACACCGACCTGATGGCAGGCAACCTCGACCTCGTCGACGACGTCCCCGCCTCCCAGCTCAAGAACGTCAAGAGCGACCTCGGCGACCGCTACCTCAACACCCCCGCCGGGATCATCCAGACCCTCGCCTTCCCGTTCTACGACAAGAACTGGAACAAGGCGGGCTCCGAGAAGGTCCGCCAGGGCCTGTCCATGGCGATCAACCGCCAGCAGATCACCGACACGATCTTCGAGAAGACCCGCACCCCCGCCACCGACTGGACCTCACCGGTCCTCGGCGAGACCGGCGGCTACAAGGCGGGCCTGTGCGGCGACGCCTGCACGTACGACCCCGCCGCGGCCAAGAAGCTGATCCAGGAGGGCGGCGGACTGCCCGGCGGCCAGGTCAAGATCAGCTACAACGCCGACACCGGCTCCCACAAACAGTGGGTCGACGCCGTCTGCAACTCCATCAACAACGCCCTCGGCAACGACAAGGCCTGCGTCGGCAACCCCGTCGGCACCTTCGCGGACTTCCGCAACCAGATCACGCAGCACAAGATGAGCGGCCCCTTCCGCGCCGGCTGGCAGATGGACTACCCGCTCATCCAGAACTTCCTCCAGCCGCTGTACTACACCGACGCCTCCTCCAACGACGGCCAGTGGTCCAACAAGGACTTCGACAAGCTCGTCGACGCGGCCAACGCCGAGACCGACACCGGCAAGGCCGTCGACGACTTCCAGAAGGCCGAGGAGGTCCTGCGCGACAACATGGGCGCCATCCCCCTCTGGTACCAGAACGGCAGCGCCGGCTACTCGGACCGCCTCTCGAACGTCAAGCTCAACCCGTTCTCCGTCCCGGTCTACAACGAGATCAAGGTCGGCTGACCCGCCATGGGACGCTACGTCGTCCGGCGCCTGCTCCAGATGATCCCCGTCTTCGTCGGCGCCACCCTGCTGATCTTCCTCATGGTCAACGTGATGGGCGACCCCGTCGCCGGACTGTGCGGCGAGCGGCAGTGCGACCCCGCGACGGCCGCCCAGCTCAAGAAGGAGTTCGGGCTCGACAAGCCGGTCTGGCAGCAGTACCTGACCTACATGGGGAACGTCTTCACCGGCGACTTCGGGACGGCGTTCAACGGCCAGAAGGTCACCGAGCTGATGTCGTCGGCGTTCCCCGTCACGATCCGCCTGACGATCGTCGCGATCCTCATCGAGATCGTCATCGGCATCGCCCTCGGCGTCGTCACGGGCCTGCGGCGCGGCAGGCCCGTCGACACCGCCGTCCTCCTCGTCACCCTCGTCGTCATCTCCATCCCCACCTTCGTCACCGGCCTGCTGCTCCAACTGCTGCTCGGCGTCGAGTGGGGCTGGATCAAACCGTCCGTCTCCCCGGACGCCGAATTCGGTGAACTCTTCGTCCCCGGGCTCGTGCTGGCGTCCGTGTCCCTCGCGTACGTCACGCGGCTGACACGGACGTCCATCGCGGAGAACCGGCGCGCGGACTACGTCCGTACGGCCATCGCCAAGGGGCTGCCCCGGCGCCGGGTGGTGACGCGCCACCTCCTGCGCAACTCACTCATCCCCGTCGTCACGTTCATCGGCACCGACGTCGGCGCACTCATGGGCGGCGCGATCGTCACCGAGCGGATCTTCAACATCCACGGCGTCGGATACCAGCTCTACCAGGGGATCCTGCGCCAGAACACACAGACCGTCGTCGGATTCGTGACGGTGCTGGTGCTGGTCTTCCTGGTGGCGAACCTGCTCGTCGACCTCCTGTACGCCGTACTCGACCCGAGGATCCGCTATGCCTGAACCCCAGGAGCCCGAGGGGGTGATCGCCGCGACCGGGATGGGGGCGGCGATGGACCTCGCGGTCAGCGAGGGCAACAGCCTGGAGCCGGGCGGGCCTTCGGAGCGGCCCCGCTCCCTGTGGTCCGACGCGTGGCGCGACCTGCGCCGCAACCCCGTCTTCATCCTCTCCGCCCTCGTCATCCTCTTCCTCGTCTTCATCTCCCTGTGGCCCTCCGTGATCGCCTCCGGCTCCCCGCTGAAATGCGACCTCGGCAAGGCGCAGCAGGGTTCGTCGTCCGGCCATCCCTTCGGCTACGACGGACAGGGCTGCGACGTCTACACCCGCACGGTGTACGGCGCCCGCACGTCCGTCGCGGTCGGCGTCCTCGCCACCCTCGGCGTCGCCGTCTTCGGCAGCGTCCTCGGCGGCCTCGCGGGCTTCTTCGGCGGCATCTGGGACTCGATCCTGTCCCGCATCACCGACATCTTCTTCGCGATCCCGGTGGTGCTGGGCGGGCTGGTCCTGCTGTCGGTGGTCACCAGCAACACGATCTGGCCGGTCATCGGCTTCATGGTGCTGCTGGGCTGGCCCCAGATCTCCCGCATCGCGCGGGGCTCGGTCATCACCGCGAAGCAGAACGACTACGTGCAGGCCGCTCGCGCCCTGGGCGCCTCCAACTCCCGCATGCTGCTGCGCCACATCGCCCCGAACGCCGTCGCCCCGGTGATCGTGGTGGCGACCATCGCCCTGGGCACGTACATCGCCCTGGAAGCGACCCTGTCCTACCTGGGCGTAGGCCTCAAACCCCCCAGCGTCTCCTGGGGCATCGACATCTCCGCCGCCTCCCCCTACATCCGCAACGCCCCCCACGCCCTCCTCTGGCCCTCCGGCGCCCTCGCCATCACCGTCCTGGCCTTCATCATGCTGGGCGACGCGGTGCGGGACGCGCTTGATCCGAAGCTGAGGTGAGGGGGTGAGGACGGGTGCGGGGTGGGGCGGGGTTGCGGACGACGCCGGCTGGGCTCCGGGCGGTGAGGCTGAGGGCCGTGCGGCGGACGACGCCGGCGGGGCTGAGCGCGGTGCTGTGGACGACGCCGGCGTGCCGGGCGTCCGGCGGTGCCGGGTGCTGGGCTCGCGTGCGGGGGTGGGGCTGGGTGTCGGAGGTGAGGGGGGAACTGCGGGGCCGGTAGCCCTGGTATGCCGCGCCGGACAGGTGCGTTCGGCAGGCTCGGCGTGCTGCGCCGGAGCGGCGGTGCCGGCGCGGCAGGGCGTGACGGCTTCGCGTGGCGTGTTTGCGGGCGGCTGCTTCGAGCGTCCTGTTCGCAGGAGCGTTCCGACTGGGTGGGGCGGTGTGCGCGGTTCCGGCGTTGTCGGTCTGATCAATCCCGTCCATCTGGTCAACCTCGTCGGCACTGTCAACCTTGCCGGTCCCGTCACTGCCGTCGGTCCTGATGTCGTCCATCTGGTCAACTCCGTCCACCTGATCAACCCCGTCGACCCAAGCACCGTCAACGTGGTCAACCCCATCAACCCCGCCGGTCTCCCCGAGCCCGTCGGTCCCCTTCGCCTCGGCGGTCCCTCCGGCCCCGGGGCGCAACGTCGTGTCCATGTGTCTGTCTCGTTCGGGAGTGAGGTGAGCTGGAGTCATGTTGCTCGAAGTGCGTGATCTGCATGTGGAGTTCCGTACGAGGGACGGGGTGGCCAAGGCGGTCAACGGGGTGTCGTACGGGGTGGAGGCGGGGGAGACGCTGGCGGTGTTGGGGGAGTCGGGGTCGGGGAAGTCCGTGACCGCGCAGGCGATCATGGGGATTCTGGACATGCCGCCGGGGCGGATCAGCGGAGGGGAGATCCTGTTCAACGGGCAGGATCTGCTGACGCTCAAAGAGGAGGAGCGGCGGAAGATCCGGGGCGCTCAGATGGCGATGATCTTCCAGGACGCGCTCTCCTCGCTGAACCCGGTGCTGAGTGTGGGGGACCAGCTGGGGGAGATGTTCGAGGTGCACCGGGGGATGTCCCGCAAGGACGCCCGTGCCAAGGCCGTCGAGCTGATGGACCGCGTCCGCATCCCCGCCGCGAAGGAACGCGTCCGCCAGTACCCCCACCAGTTCTCCGGCGGCATGCGTCAACGCATCATGATCGCCATGGCGCTGGCGCTCGAACCGGCCCTGATCATCGCGGACGAGCCGACCACCGCCCTCGACGTGACCGTCCAGGCCCAGGTCATGGACCTCCTCGCGGAGTTGCAGCGCGAGTACAACATGGGGTTGATCCTCATCACGCACGACCTCGGAGTCGTCGCGGACGTGGCCGACCGGATCGCCGTCATGTACGCGGGCCGGATCGTCGAACAGGCACCGGTGCACGACATCTACAAGTCCCCGGCCCATCCATATACGCGCGGACTGCTTGATTCCATCCCCCGTCTTGATCAGAAGGGCCAGGAGCTGTACGCGATCAAGGGACTGCCGCCCAACTTGATGAACATCCCGACGGGTTGCGCGTTCAACCCCCGCTGCCCGATGGCTCAAGACATCTGCCGCACGGACGTGCCCCCGCTGTACGAGGCCGGCGAACACCGCACCAGCGCCTGTCACTTCTGGAGGGAGTGCCTCAATGGTTGATTCAACAGTTGAGCCGATCCTGGAAGTGACCGGACTGGTCAAGCACTACCCGCTCACTCAAGGCATCCTCTTCAAGAAGCAGGTGGGCGCGGTCAAAGCCGTTGACGGTGTTGATTTCACCCTCAACAGTGGAGAGACCCTCGGCATCGTCGGGGAATCAGGCTGCGGCAAATCAACAGTTGCCAAGATGCTCGTCAACCTTGAACGCCCCACCGCCGGCGCGATCAAGTACAAGGGCGAGGACATCACGAAACTGTCCGGGCGCGCGCTGAAGGCGGTCCGCCGGAACATCCAGATGGTGTTCCAGGACCCGTACACCTCGCTCAACCCGCGTATGACGGTCGGCGACATCATCGGTGAGCCGTACGAGATCCACCCCGAGGTGGCCCCCAAGGGCGACCGCCGCAAACGCGTCCAGGACCTCCTCGACGTCGTCGGCCTGAACCCGGAGTACATCAACCGCTACCCGCACCAGTTCTCCGGCGGCCAACGCCAGCGCATCGGCATCGCGCGGGGGCTGGCGCTACGCCCCGAGGTGATCGTCGCCGACGAACCGGTCTCCGCGCTGGACGTCTCCGTGCAGGCCCAGGTGATCAACCTGCTGGACCGGCTCCAGAGCGAGTTCGCCCTGTCGTACGTGTTCATCGCGCACGACCTGTCGATCGTCCGGCACATCTCCGACCGTGTCGGCGTCATGTACCTGGGCCGGATCGTGGAGATCGGCAAGGACGCGGAGATCTACGACCACCCCACCCATCCGTACACCCAGGCCCTGCTGTCGGCGGTCCCGGTCCCCGACCCGGAGGCCCGGGAGCACCGCGAGCGGATCATCCTCTCCGGAGACGTCCCGTCCCCGACGAACGTCCCCTCCGGCTGCCGCTTCCGCACCCGCTGCTGGAAGGCCCGGGAGAGATGCGAACTGGAGGTCCCGCTCCTCGCGGTCCCGGCGGAGTTCAAGGCCGTCCAGGGCCCCGCCGCACACGACTCGGCCTGCCACTTCGCCGAGGAGAAGCGGGTCGTCCCGACAGATGAGGATCAAGGAAACGGAACCCCATAACAACGCAAACGCACAGTAATCGCGTTAACAAGCAGGCAACTTACTTGACCCGGTTCCGATATACGGACGGGTCAATCTGAACAACGTACGGCCGTGCGGGTGCCGTAAACGGACCGG
>DATCQX010000588.1:0-2637 GCA_036569285.1 Streptomyces sp. | reverse complement strand
ACGGTTTCCCCCATGGCAGCCCGCACGAAGACCACCAAGGACCGTCCCTCCTACCGCTGCACGGAATGCGGCTGGCAGACGGCCAAGTGGCTCGGCCGCTGCCCGGAGTGCCAGGCGTGGGGGACGATCGAGGAGTACGGCGCCCCCGCGGTACGCACGACGGCGCCCGGCCGCGTGACGTCGTCGGCGCTCCCCATCGGCCAGGTGGACGGCACACAGGCCACCGCGCGCACGACGGGCGTCCCCGAGCTGGACCGCGTCCTGGGCGGCGGCCTGGTCCCCGGCGCGGTCGTGCTCCTGGCGGGCGAGCCCGGCGTCGGCAAGTCGACGCTCCTGCTGGACGTCGCGGCGAAGTCGGCGAGCGACGAGCACCGCACGCTGTACGTGACGGGCGAGGAGTCCGCGAGCCAGGTCCGCCTGCGCGCGGACCGTATCGGCGCTCTGGCGGACGACCTGTACCTCGCGGCGGAGACGGACCTCTCGGCGGTCCTCGGCCACCTGGACGCGGTGAAGCCGTCCCTGCTGATCCTGGACTCGGTGCAGACGGTCGCGTCCCCGGAGATCGACGGCGCCCCGGGCGGCATGGCGCAGGTCCGCGAGGTGGCTGGCGCCCTGATCCGCGCCTCGAAGGAGCGCGGCATGTCGACGCTCCTGGTGGGTCACGTCACGAAGGACGGCGCGATCGCGGGCCCGCGCCTGCTGGAGCACCTGGTGGACGTCGTCCTGCACTTCGAGGGCGACCGGCACGCGCGCCTGCGCCTGGTGCGCGGCGTCAAGAACCGCTACGGGGCGACGGACGAGGTCGGCTGCTTCGAGCTGCACGACGAGGGCATCACGGGCCTCACGGACCCCAGCGGCCTGTTCCTGACCCGCCGTGACGAACCCGTGCCGGGCACGTGCCTGACGGTCACCCTGGAGGGCCGCCGCCCGCTGGTCGCGGAGGTGCAGGCGCTGACCGTGGACACGCAGATCCCCACCCCGCGCCGGACGACGTCGGGCCTGGAGACGTCCCGGGTGTCGATGATGCTGGCCGTCCTGGAGCAGCGCGGGCGCATCAGCGCGCTGGGCAAGCGGGACATCTACTCGGCGACCGTGGGCGGCGTCCGCCTCTCGGAGCCCGCCGCGGACCTGGCGATCGCCCTCGCGCTGGCGTCGGCCGCGAGCGACACCCCGCTGCCGAAGAACCTCGTGGCGATCGGCGAGGTGGGCCTCGCGGGCGAGGTCCGGCGGGTGACGGGCGTGCAGCGCAGGCTCTCCGAGGCGCACCGCCTGGGCTTCACGCACGCGCTCGTGCCGGGCGACCCGGGGAAGATCCCGGCCGGGATGAAGGTCCTCGAAGTCGCCGACATAGGGGACGCCTTGCGCGTGCTCCCGCGCTCGCGTCGTCGACAGGCCCCCCAGAGCGAGGAGGAGCGCCGGTAGACTTTGCCCTGGTCTCGCCCGTCCGTACGAACCGTGTGCGCAGGCGGGAGCACCCCAGAACCTGTGACCGGAGGAGTGCAGTGGCAGCCAACGACCGGGCGGCGACTCCCGGAAAGTCCGGTGGGAGTGCCGGTGCCGATGGCCTGATGCGCGCCTCCCTGAGCGCCGTCGCCCCGGGCACCGCCCTGCGGGACGGCCTGGAACGCGTCCTGCGCGGCAACACCGGCGGCCTGATCGTGCTGGGCTCCGACAAGACGGTCGAGGCCATGTGCACCGGCGGGTTCGTCCTGGACGTCGAGTTCTCCGCGACCCGGCTGCGCGAGCTGTGCAAGCTGGACGGCGGCATCGTCGTCTCGTCGGACCTGTCGAAGATCCTCCGCGCGGGCGTGCAGCTGGTCCCGGACCCGACGATCCCCACCGAGGAGACCGGCACGCGTCACCGCACCGCCGACCGGGTCTCCAAGCAGGTGGGTTTCCCGGTCGTCTCGGTCTCCCAGTCGATGCGTCTGATCGCCCTGTACGTCGACGGGCAGCGGCGGGTCCTGGAGGACTCGGCGGCGATCCTGTCGCGCGCGAACCAGGCCCTGGCGACGCTGGAGCGCTACAAGCTCCGCCTCGACGAGGTCGCGGGGACGCTGTCGGCGCTGGAGATCGAGGACCTGGTGACGGTCCGGGACGTCTCAGCGGTCGCGCAGCGCCTGGAGATGGTCCGCCTGATCGCCATGGAGATCGCCGAGTACGTCGTCGAACTGGGCACGGACGGCCGTCTGCTGGCCCTCCAGCTCGACGAGCTGATCGCGGGCGTGGAACCGGAGCGCGAGCTGGTCGTGCGGGACTACGTCCCGGAGCCCACCGCGAAACGTTCCCGTACGGTCGACGAGGCGCTGCACGAGCTGGACGCGCTGACCCACGCGGAACTCCTCGAACTGTCCACCGTCGCCCGCGCGCTGGGCTACACGGCCTCTCCCGAGGCCCTCGACTCGGCGGTGTCCCCGCGCGGCTTCCGGCTCCTGGCGAAGGTGCCCCGGCTGCCCGGCGCGATCATCGACCGCCTGGTGGAGCACTTCGGCGGCCTCCAGAAGCTGCTGGCCGCGAGCGTGGACGACCTCCAGGCCGTCGACGGCGTGGGCGAGGCCCGCGCGCGAAGCGTCCGCGAGGGGCTGTCCCGGCTGGCGGAGTCGTCGATCCTGGAGCGGTACGTCTGACACGGGCCGG
>DATCQX010000587.1:0-3626 GCA_036569285.1 Streptomyces sp. | reverse complement strand
GGCGAGTAGACCCGGTTTCGCGAACCCAATGAGGGGGTCCCCCGGAAGACCGGTGGGCCAAGGAGGGTGGTACCGCGGGAGCGAAACGGCTCTCGTCCCTCCGACGGAAGGCAGCAAGTCCGTTGGAGGAAGCTCGGAGATGACAGAGCCGACGTACCGCCAGGTCCCCGCCCAGGTCGACCTGCCCGCCCTTGAGCACGCAGTGCTCGCCTTCTGGCGCGAGCAGAAGATCTTCGCCAAGACGCTGGAGCAGTCCGAGGGCCGTCCGGAGTGGGTGTTCTACGAAGGCCCGCCCACCGCCAACGGCATGCCCGGCGCCCACCACATCGAGGCCCGCGTCTTCAAGGACGTCTTCCCCCGGTTCCGCACGATGCGCGGCTACCACGTCGGCCGCAAGGCCGGCTGGGACTGCCACGGCCTGCCGGTCGAGCTGGCCGTCGAGAAGGAGCTGGGCTTCTCCGGCAAGCAGGACATCGAGGCGTACGGCATCGCGGAGTTCAACGCGAAGTGCCGCGAGTCGGTGACCCGCCACACGGACGCCTTCACCGAGCTGACGACCCGCATGGGCTACTGGGTCGACCTCGACGACGCCTACCGCACCATGGACCCGGAGTACATCGAGTCCGTCTGGTGGTCGCTGAAGGAGATCTTCAACAAGGGTCTGCTGGTCCAGGACCACCGCGTCGCCCCCTGGTGCCCCCGCTGCGGCACCGGCCTCTCGGACCACGAGCTGGCCCAGGGCTACGAGACGGTCGTCGACCCGTCCGTGTACGTCCGTTTCCCCCTCACCTCCGGTCCGCTGGCCGGCGAGGCCGCCCTCCTGGTGTGGACGACGACCCCCTGGACTCTGGTCTCCAACACGGCCGTGGCCGCGCACCCCGACGTCACGTACGTCGTCGCGAGCAACGGCGAGGAGAAGGTCGTCGTCGCCGAACCGCTCGTCGCCAAGGCGCTCGGCGAGGGCTGGGAGACCACCGGTCAGACCTTCACCGGCGCCGAAATGGAGCGCTGGAACTACCAACGTCCGTTCGATCTCGTCGAGTTCCCGGAACCGGCGCACTTCGTCGTCAACGCCGAGTACGTCACCACCGAGGACGGCACCGGCCTCGTCCACCAGTCGCCCGCGTTCGGTGAGGACGACCTGAAGGTCTGCCGCGCGTACGGTCTGCCGGTCGTGAACCCGGTCCGCCCCGACGGCACGTTCGAGGAAGAGGTGCCCCTGGTCGGCGGGGTCTTCTTCAAGAAGGCGGACGAACGCCTCACCGAGGACCTGAAGCAGCGGGGCCTCCTCTTCAAGCACATCCCGTACGAGCACAGCTACCCGCACTGCTGGCGCTGCCACACCGCGCTCCTCTACTACGCGCAGCCGTCTTGGTACATCCGCACGACGGCGATCAAGGACCGGCTCCTCCAGGAGAACGAGAAGACGAACTGGTTCCCGGACACGGTCAAGCACGGCCGCTACGGCGACTGGCTCACCAACAACATCGACTGGGCGCTGTCCCGCAACCGCTACTGGGGCACCCCGCTGCCGGTCTGGCGCTGCGAGGACGACCACCTCACGGTCGTCGGCTCCCGCGCGGAGCTGACCGAGCTGACGGGCACCGACCAGTCGTCCCTGGACCCGCACCGCCCGTTCATCGACGCCGTGACCTTCGCGTGCCCCCAGTGCCAGAAGACGGCGACACGTGTCCCGGAGGTCATCGACGCCTGGTACGACTCGGGTTCGATGCCGTTCGCGCAGTGGGGCTACCCGTACAAGAACAAGGAGTTGTTCGAGTCCCGCTACCCGGCCCAGTTCATCTCCGAGGCCATCGACCAGACGCGTGGCTGGTTCTACACGCTGATGGCGGTCGGCACGCTGGTCTTCGACAAGTCGTCCTACGAGAACGTCGTCTGCCTGGGGCACATCCTGGCCGAGGACGGCCGCAAGATGTCCAAGCACCTGGGGAACATCCTCCAGCCGATCCCGCTGATGGACCAGCACGGCGCGGACGCGGTGCGCTGGTTCATGGCGGCCGGCGGTTCCCCCTGGGCCGCGCGCCGGGTGGGCCACGGCACGATCCAGGAGGTCGTCCGCAAGACCCTCCTGACGTACTGGAACACGGTCGCCTTCCAGGCCCTGTACGCCCGCACGTCGAACTGGTCCCCGTCGGCCGCCGACCCGGCCCCGGCCGACCGCCCGGTCCTCGACCGCTGGCTCCTGTCCGAACTCCACTCCCTCACCGCGCAGATGACTCAGGCTCTGGACGCGTACGACACCCAGCGCGCCGGCAAGCTCCTGTCCGCGTTCGTGGACGATCTGTCGAACTGGTACGTACGACGCTCCCGGCGCCGTTTCTGGCAGGGCGACAAGGCCGCGCTGCGCACGCTGCACGAGGTCGTCGAGACGGTCACGAAGCTGATGGCCCCGCTGACGCCGTTCATCACCGAGCGGGTCTGGCAGGACCTGGTCGTGCCGGTCACCCCGGGCGCCCCGGAGTCGGTGCACCTGGCGTCGTGGCCCGAGGCGGACGCGGCTGCGATCGACCCCGAACTGTCGAAGCAGATGGCCCTGGTGCGCCGGCTCGTCGAGCTGGGCCGCGCGACCCGTGCCGAGTCCGGTGTGAAGACGCGGCAGCCGCTGTCCCGCGCACTGATCGCGGCGACCGGCTTCGACACCCTGGACCGCGAACTGCACGCGCAGATCACGGAGGAGCTGAACGTCTCGGCGCTGGCCTCCCTCAGCGAGGTCGGCGGTTCGCTGGTCGACACCACGGCCAAGGCCAACTTCCGGGCCCTCGGCAAGAGGTTCGGCAAGCGGGTGCAGGACGTCGCGAAGGCGGTCGCGAACGCGGACGCGGCGGCGCTGTCCCTGGCCCTGCGCGAGGGCACGGCGTCGGTGGAGGTCGACGGCGAGACGATCACCCTCTCCCCCGAGGAGGTCATCGTCACCGAGACGCCCCGCGAGGGCTGGTCGGTGGCCTCCGACTCGGGCGCGACCGTCGCCCTCGACCTGGAGATCACCGAGGAGCTGCGCCGCGCCGGCCTCGCCCGCGACGCGATCCGCCTCATCCAGGAGGCCCGCAAGAACAGCGGCCTCGACGTCGCCGACCGCATCGCCCTGCGCTGGACCTCCACGGACCCCGCCGTGACCGAGGCCCTCACTGGTCACAGCGCTCTGATCGCCGACGAGGTCCTGGCGACGGACTTCGCCGAGGGGACGGCCGACGACACGTACGGCGAGCCGTTCACGGACGAGGGGCTGAGCTTGGTGTTCCGGCTGCGCAAGGCGTGACGCGCACGGTGTGACGCGTGAGAACGTGTGACGCCTGACACGTACGACGAGGGCCCGGCTTCCTTGAACGGAGGCCGGGCCCTTCGCCGTCCCCCCTCGACTCCCCCTCAACCCGCGTAAAAAGGGCGCGGCCCCGGACGAATCCGGGGCCGCGCCCTGAACGCTGCCTGTGTCTACGGCGTACTACGTGCCGTAGGGGCCTCTAGGAGGCCGTCAGTTGTCGTCCTCGTCGATGAGGAAGCCACGCATCGGCGAGGGAGCCTGGCCCATCGGGGAGGGACCCTGCGGACGGACGGGAGCCATCGGCTGGGTCATCGCCGGGGACATCTGCTGCTGGCCGCCGTAGGAC
>DATCQX010000586.1:0-9898 GCA_036569285.1 Streptomyces sp. | reverse complement strand
GGGCTGCTCCCGCCCTCCCCGGCATCACCCGGATCTGGCTGCCCTCAGCTCCGCCTCCCTGCTACGACAAGGTCAGCGGTGAAGGTCTCTCACCTCCACACGAATCACAGCGCCTCACGGCGCAACTCGAAGCAGATGTAGCCCCCGCAGGCCGCCCGGGCTCTTTTACCTCCGCCCAGGTCGCCTCCTTCCAGACGGTGACGGCCTGCTCGTCGCGTTCGGCGACCCTCCGTATGGGCACCTGCGGGCTGAAGCCGAGCCGGTGCATCAGCCGTGTGGCGCCCGAGACGCTGTATGAGACGTGGAACTTCCGGCCGATCAACTTGGCCACCCGCGCGGCAGTCCACACCTGGTCCTCAGCCCAGCCGTGCGCGGCCGGACCCTGCTCCAGATACCCGGCAAGCTTCTCCAGGCAGCGCGGCGACAGACGGCACCCAGACCCGCTCGGACCACGGGAGGCCAGAGCTTCACGACCGCCGTCCCGCCACAGCTGATGCCACTGGTAGGCCGATTTCAGACTCACTCGTAAACGCCGTGCCACCTCCGGCGGCTTGACCTTCTGCTCGAACAGTTCGGAAGCTTGCATCCGCACCGACTCCCGGCGCCGACGCCCCGCAGCGGTCAGCCCGCCCCCGTCTGCATACCTCACACACCATGAGATACAGCCACCGTGCCAGCCCCATCGCGGACTTCGTCAAGATTCACCCTGACGAGCCGAAGTCAGTAAGGGCGGCACCGAGCTGCTGGACAGCCGACGAGGTTCTGGTGTGAGGCGGATGGTGGTTGCCACGAAGACGCAGGCAGCCAGTGTCCGCAGGGCGGCGTCGAAGGATGCCGAGGTGGCACCACGGCGTGCGGTAAGCGTCAGAGTCCGGCGAGTGGAGCAGTACACGCCGGGGGCGACCTGAGCGCCAGGTCGGTACCCGGCGCATTCCAGGAGCCAGCCCGCACTGGTTCGCAGCCCATCGGTCGGCGATGAGATGACCGGGCCGTCTGCGGCCCGCACTGCTCGGGCCTGGTTGCCCGTGATGGTCGGGTTCAGGAAGACCGAGCCCACCTGTCGGGCGTCCGGCCCGCTCGCGGGCAGGGACAGACCGCGGTTGCTGCGGTCGGCGAGCACGCCGTGGGCTGCTTCGGAGAGTGGCGGCTGGGCTCCCAGAGGGGCGCCCAGGATGTTGGCGAGGTGTGGGTATGAGACGGGAGCGGCGGAGGCGCTGCGGGCGAGAAGCAAGGTGATGGTGAGGATCGTCCATCGGCCGGGGCGGTCCTTGAAGATGCTGGTGCGATAGCCGAAGCCGCAGTCAGCGGGGCGTAGTTCGGCCACGTGGCCACGGTGCCAGTCGTAGGCGGTGAGGTGGGTGAGAGCGTCGGATATCTGCTGGCCGTAGGCGCCGGTGTTCTGGACGGGAGCCGCTCCCGCGGTTCCGGGGATGCCGCCGAGGTATTCGATCCCGGACAGGCCCTCAGCGACGGTGTACTCGACGAGGTCACACAGAGGGTGCCCTGCGTGGACGGTGAGTTCCACGAGCTCGTTGTCGAGGATGCGCGCGTGGATGCCGTGGGTGGCGATGCGAAGGACCGTTCCCCGGAACGGGGTGTCGGCAGCGATGGTGTTACTGCCGCCGCCGAGGATGTACAGGGGTGCCGGACTCCGGTGGATGTCCCTCGTCAGGTCGGACCAGGTGGCCGGGTCCCTGTGGGTGAGGAACCGGTCGGCGGGTCCTCCGAGGCGGAGCGTGGTGTGGTCGGCCAGTAACTCACCCATGGGGTCACTCCCTTGGTTAGGTGGCGGAGGTGATCTTGAGTGCGAGGGCCCGCAGTGGAGCGATCCTGGTGCGGGCGTTGCCGTGATAGACGGCGTTCGTGCAGATCGCCAGGTAGCGGCCGGTGTCGGGGGCGAGGTAGAGGCTGGTCCCGGTGAACCCGTGGTGGTAGGCGACGCGTCCGTCGGCGGTGAGGATCCAGGACAGGCCGCGGTCCAGGCCGGGTTCGATGGCGGCCTGCGGAACGAGACTGGCGCGCATCCACTCGCCCAGGTCGGTGTCGGTCTCGTCTGCGCACGCGGTCAGCAGCCGCTGGGCGTATTGGGCGAGGCTGCGTGGGGTGGCGAAGACGCCGGCATGACCGGCGACGCCGCCGAGCAGGGCGGCGTTGTCGTCGTGCGCGGCGCCCCAGATACGCGGGGCGCCAGGGATGCGCTGCTCGGTCGGGGCAACCCGGTGGGAGCGGCTCAGGGGCCCGTACATCACTTCGGGCATGCCGAGGTCCTCCCACATGGCCGCGGCCAGCTCGTCGAGGGACTGGTCGTTGATATGCGCGAGGGCCAGACCCAGCAGGATGTACCCGCGGTTGATGTAGCGGTGGGTGCCGGGGGCGTCGTCGAGCGGCTCGCGGCACATCAGTTCGTGCAGGGGCAGCTCGGCGCCGCGGTAGTGGTCCAGGCGGGTGGAGGCGCGAAGTCCCGAGGTGTGGGCCAGGAGTTGCCGCACGGTCGTCTCGGCGCTAGGCATCTCGCCGTTCATCGCGGGCAGGAAGTCGCGGACGGGCTCGTCCAGGTCGAGCAGGCCGTCATGAATGGCTCGGCCGACCAGGGGCCAGGTCGCGACGACCTTGGTCAGCGAGGCGATGTCGTACGCCGTGTCCCGGGTGGGTGTCTCGTCACCGCACTCCGGGGCGACGACGCCGGCGCTGAGGTACTCCGGGGTGCCATCCGCCGTGCCGTAGCTGATCACGCCGCCGGGGGTGGCGCCGTCGGCGACGACGGACTTGAGGGTTTCCTTGAGGCGGGCGGCGTCAGCGGCAGTGAACGGGACGGGCATCAGGGGCCTCCGGGGATGGTGGTGATGTCGGCTCCCAGCGTGGCGAGGTTGGACAGCAGGTGTCCGTAGCCGCGCCGGAGGTGGTACATCCCCCGGATCGTAGAGGTGCCCTCGGCGGCGAGGGCGGCGATCAACAGGGCGGTCACCGCACGGATGTCTGACGCTTCCACATCTGCGCCACGTAGTCGGACGGGCCCGCGGATGCGGGTCACCGAGCCGGTGGTGGTGATGCCGGCGCCGAAGGCGCGTAGGCCCTGGACGTGGGTGTCGCGGCGGGGGTAGACGCGCTCGCCGACCAGCGAGGTGCCGTCTGCCTGGGTGAGCATGGCGGCGAGCTGTGGTGCGGTGTCGGTGGGAAGGCCCGGGTGTGGGCCAGTCACGGCCTCGACGGCCGTCAACGGTCCCTTCGGTTGGCTTTGCACGCCGCCGTCCGTGGCGTCGCTCAGACAGATTCTGGCCGAGGTGAGGGCGCGGATGAGGCCGCTGGGGAAGCTGGCGGCGGAGATATTGTCGAGGTGGACGCTGCCGCCGGTCGCGGCGGCGGCCATGATCATGGTGGCTGCCTCGATCCGGTCCCCGGCCACCGCGAACTCGCCCCCGCCGATCCAGTCGCTGCCGGCGACGTGCAGGCCCTGGTCGTCGAAGTGGATGAGGACGCCGCGCTCGGCAAGGAAGCGCGCGGTCTCGGTGACTTCCGGCTCGATGGACGGGTGGGTGATCAGGCTGGTGCCGGTGGCACGGGCGGCCAGCAGCATCGCTGTCACGGTCGCGCCCAGGCTTGGCCCGTACGGCGTGTTCACGTCCGCGGTGAACGCCTTCACACCGCGCGGCCCGCACAGCGCGCGCATTCCGGTGTCGCTCGCGGTGACTTCGGCGCCGGCCGCCTGCATGGCGGTGAGGTGCCGGTCGATGAGGCGTGGGCAGAACGCGTCGCCGCCGGGATAGGGGAAGGCGACCTGCCCGGTGCGGGCGAGTACGGCGGCTGCCAGTACCACCGTCGTGCGCACCTGGCGCCCGAGTTCGGGGTGGATGACCGGGCACACCACGTTGCCCGGGGCGCTCGTGAACCGGTCGCCGGTCACGGCGGCGTGGGCTCCGGTGTGGCGGAGGATCCGCGCGCAGACCCCGGTGTCGGTGATCTCCGGGGCCGCGGTGAGGACGACGGGGGCGTCGGTCAGGAGCGTGGCCGCGTACAGGTGCAGGGCGATGTTCTTGCTGCCCTGCACCGGGATCCGGCCGGACAGCGGACGTCCGCCGGTGACGTGGACGACGGCGGCGTCCGCGGTGGGGGTGGTGGTCATGGCCATCACCGGATCCGGGAGCCGGAGGGCAGGAAGCCGCCGATGTGGTCACGGGGGTAGATGACGGTGCGGGGGCCGATCAGGGTGCCCGGGGAGAGCACGGTGCCGGCGGGCAGGGCGACCTCGTCGCCGATGACGGCGCCGAACTTGGTCTGCCCGGTGGTGATCCGCTGCCCGTCGAGGTTGACGGTGATGTCCTCGATCGCCGGTTCGGCGACGGGGCCCCGGTCGCAACGCAGTCCGGTGGTGGAGCAGAAGGAGCCGATGTTGACACCTTGTCCGATCGCCGAGTCGCCGATGAAGCAGGGGTGCTTCATGAAGACGTGCCCGGCCAGCAGGCTGCGGGTGATCTCGGCGCCGAACCCGATCCGGCAGCCGGGCCCGATCACGCTGTGGTCGCGTACGAGTGCTCCGGCCGAAATGACGGAGCCGGTGCAGACCAGGACCGGTCCGATGACCTGGGCACCTGCCTCGATCCGGGCCCCGGCTTGGACGACGACCTCGCTCTGGAGCAGGGCGCCGTCCTCGATGACGCCGCGCCCGGAGTGCAGGCGCGTGATGTCGTGGTCGAGGTCGGCAGTAATCGTCTTCTTGAGGTCGAAGACGCTGGGGCACCGCTCCAGCAGGCCAGTGACGTACGGGCCGAGACTCTCGGCCTCGAAGTAGTAGGCGGGCATCAGACGGGCGTCTACGGCTGTCATCGTGGACGGGGCAGCGTTCGCGGAGTGCATTGGAGCCTCCCGGAGTCGGGGCTGCCCGTGGCTGCGGGCCGCCTGGCCTCGACGGTCGCCGCTGTCGGCCTTTCGGCGGGAGGGGCGTTGTCCTGGCCCGCAAAGCCGTTTGCATCTCACGCAAACCGCCTGTCGGTTGCGCAGTCCCAGGACTACGGTTGAGCCGACGCAACCTCGGCTACCGGCGGGAACGAGGTACGGATGCGGTTACCAAGGCACGCGCGACTCGTGGCGGCGACGTGAAACCCGGGGAGCTGATACGGCAGACCCGGCAGGCCAAGAGCTTGACCCTTGCCGAACTCGGCAAGCAGACCGGCTACTCCGCGGCCCAGGTCTCTCGGTACGAGCGAGGCATCTCGCCTTTGACGGACGTCGACGTACTGCGATGCTTCGCCGACGCGCTGGAGCTGCCGCACCAGGCATTCGGGCTGGCGCCGCCCACGCCCCGGCCGGAAGTTCGACACGGTCGGCCGATCGGCACAACCAGCACCTTCCCCCGCCTGCCCACCCCTAGGGTGGGTAGATCCGGTAGAGAGGAAGGTGAAGACCCGGTGCGCCGAAGGAAGTTGCTCGCGGGCCTGGCGGCCACGGCCGCCTCAGCGGCCGGCGCCCCGCTCCTCGGGAGCGGAACCGCACAGGCCGATGAGGCCCTGCTCGGCGAGCTGCTGGTCGCCCGACTGCGGGACGCGATGCTCGGCCTGGGCCCGGCCCCCACGATCCCGCCGGCCGAGAAGCTCTCCGCCGACTTCACCCGCGCCGTCGCCGACTTCGACGCCTGCCGGTACGCCTCACTCGCCGTTCGCCTACCGCGCCTGATCCGCGCCGGCCACGCGCTGACCGCGGGCGGCGACGACACCACTCAATACGTCCTCCTCGCCAAGAGCTACCTGTTGGCCACCCGCATGCTCGTGAAGATGGACGAGCAGCAACTCGGCTGGATGGCAGCTGACCGCGCACGGCAGCTCGCCGAGGCCGCACAAGATGTCCTTGCCGTCGCCGAATCCGCCCGCCAACTTGCCGTCTTGGCCAGGAAGGCAGGGTGGCATTCCGAGGCACTGTCGATCGCACTGTCCGCCGCCGACCACCCGGATCTGCGCGGCGCTGGGCGGGCTGGGGCCGCGGTGCGCGGCCTTCTCGTGCAGAGCGCCAGTTACACCCTCGCGCGTAGGGGCGACAGGGACGGAATGCGGGAGCTGACCAACGAGGCCGCAGCCATCGCCAAGGAACTCGGCGGTGTCACCCTCCTGCGTGACCACGGCGGCGGCTTCAGCCCGCTCACCGTGACACTTCACAGGATCAGCGCCGAGAATCACGCCGGGGACCCCCTGGCTGCGCTCGCCGCCGCTCGCTCGATCTCGCTCAAGGCCCTGCCCAGCGTCGAGCGCCGCTCCCGTGCCCTGGGCGACATCGCCGTCACCTACGACCGTCTTGGCCGCCGTACGGACTGTGTCCGAACGCTGCTGGCCGCCGAGCAGTGTGCTCCCCAAGAGACCCACGCCCGCCCGGCGACCAAGTCACTCATCTCCAGTCTGCTGGTCTCCGGTCCCACGTCGATGGAACTGCGCGGCCTCGCCGCACGCAGCGGCGTCCTTGCCTAACGGAACTCCTTCACCCGCAGACCGCTCGCCACCAGGCGGTCAACTGCACGATCCGAAGGGAGCACTGGCAGAGATTGGAGGCTTCGGCAAGGAACGCACCGGCCCTCAGGCGGCGAGGGCTGCTCGGAGCTCTTCGATTTCGGCGTGCTGGGCGGCCAGACGGGAGATGGCCAGGGTCTTGAACTCAGTCAGCTCCGTGACCTTCTGGTCGCGGTCGGTTGACCCACTTGGCCAGCACGGCGACCTTGGCCTTGAGGCGTTCGATCTGTGCGTCGCGCGGGTCGATGATCTCGCCCGCTTCCCGGAGTTCGGAACGATGGCACTGTAACTCCTCAGCCACGTGCTGGTAGGCACCGGGCCGGACGCTGCCGTCGCGGTGCTTCTTCGCGTAGAAACCGGTGCGGGCGACTCCCGCCAGGGCCGCGAGCGTCTTGAGATCGCACTTGCCGCCCGGCGGGAGGTCACCGCGAAGGAGACGTTCCATAGCGGCACGGAGCACGGTCTCGTTCCGGGAACGGTCGACTTCGGTGATGCGGGCCATGTCAGCTTGCCTCCGCAGCAACCGCGCCGATCGCGGTGTCGATCTCTTCCAGGACGCGCACGGCGCGCTCACGCTCCGGCACGTCGGCCCTGTAGGGACCGCGGATTCGTGAGTACTCGGAAGTCCCTGACCTGTACTGTCGGCGTCCGTGAGTACATCCGACGACGGCGCCCGTCGCCTGATCATGAGCAATCCGCCGCCGTGGTGCGGGAACAGCACCGTTCTGGATCTCGGTTCGCGTGTCCGGGACATGGAGTCGAGCAGGCGTTCAGCGGCAGGTAGTTAGGTTTACGGCCGTCTCTCTGATCAACTCGCGGACCAGGAGGAGCGCCTGGTCACACATCTGAAGTACATCTTGTTGAGCGCGGATCTTCTTGAGCGGCTTGGTGGTGCTATGACTGACGTTCTCCATGTCGAGGCGGTGCGCAACATCGTTCCGGGCAGTGAAGAAGCCATCAAGGGCAGTAAACCGCGCCTTCGGGATTTGCTGGTTGGTAATGCCCAGTGAAGAGCCAGCGCGGTCATGGAGGTCACTGCTGCCTTGGAAGCTTGCCTTCGTCTTGCTCAGGACGTAGAGGTCGAGCAGCGCAGCGCCCGGGTCCTGCTTCTTGAGTGCCGCCAGGAACTCGTCCTCGACGTTCGGCGCTCTGGTCTGCTGGTCGATGAAGATCTCGTACATGCGCCTGGGGGTACCTGGTTGGGCGATCAGCACAGGCACTGCGTGGTGAATCAGCGCCTGGACCGTGGCGTCGAGACCGGCTGAAGTGAACACGATGGCCGCGCGCAGAAGATCTTGGGCGTCGGAATGCAGGCGCCCGCGAGTCGTTGTGTTGTGCTGCTGCGCACGGGTCCGTCGGACAAGATGAAGCGTGTCGAAGAGGCCGGAGACGCTGTCGTGGGTGCTCCTCAGCCGCCACCAGGCAGGTACGACCTCAGTGGCTTTGTAAGGCCGGTTCCCCAGGGGAGTGAGTACGAGCCTGGTGAGGTTCCCAGGTTCTTCAGGAGCTTCTGCGACTGCCTTGGCTACCTGTGCAGTGACCGCGGCACTGGGACTCGGCACCATGGCCTGCGCTGCACCAACGGCAGTGCCGGCCTTCGCAACTACCTCTTCCGGCTCAACGGGTTCAGTACCCATGGCCCCCCTCGCGACGTTTTCGATCACCTCAGTGAACACCGTCAAGGCTTCCCTCACACCTGCTACTGCTCACCGAACGGCGGATTTGCTCGGACAGTGCTCATGATCACGCGGAATTGCTCACCAAATCACGGATCTACAGAACCAGCCCCGGAGAACCCCGGTCAGGTCAGGTCGGCGAGCACCTCGGCCATTGCGCCATAGCTCTCGCGGACTGCGTCCGCCTTGCCCAGCCGGTGGCGTTCGAGCCGGATCGCGCCCAAGTGCCGGGCCTCGTAGACCCGCGCCCGCCACACCGCTGAGGGCGAGCGGTCGAGCGCACCGTAGGGCTCAAAGAACGCCGTCCGCTCATCGTCCTTGGCTGTCGCCATGCGGATGGTCCAGTCAGCGGCCGGGTCACCAAATGAGGTGCGGTCGAAGTCCATGACGCCGGTGATCACCGGCTCGGGCGCTGTCGAGTCCATCAGGGCGTTGACGGTCCACAGGTCTCCGGTCAGCATCCTCGGTTCGGCGACTTCATCCCGCACAGCGCGGTCGTGCGCTGCCGCCGCGGCGACTTTCCGTACGTCGGCCGCGTCCAGGCCAACGTCGTCCAAGTCGGCGGCGATCTCCTCCAGCGATGTGATCACCGTCTCGCTCCACGGCCCGTACCCCGGGCCGCCGACGGGACCGAAGTACGGGCCGCACACGTCGTGCACGGAGCGGGTGATGGCGCCCAACTGCCGGAAGAACGTCGGCCACGCGCTACGCGGGTACGTCCCCAGGTGCTCCGGGGCCGGGACGCCGTCCAGGTACGTCTGGATCATCCAGTCCCGGCCGATCACCTCATGCGACCAGTCCGCCGCGATGACTCGCGGCATCAGCGGCGCGATCACTGCCAGCCAGGGCACGGAGGCGTATTCGTTGCGCATCAACTCCTGCTCGAAACCGAACTGACTGTCCGGCTCCGGCGCCGCCCGCAGAATCACCGGCCTGTTCTGGCCAGCCAGCTCGACCTTGTACGTGCTGTTGTACATGCCCATGCCCAACTCGACGGCGGACAGCGGGCGGCTCTCGGGTTCGAAGGCCCGGTCGCATACCGACGTGACCTCCTCGGGGTCCAGCGACTGCTGGAACGCTCCTGGGGTACGCCTGACCGGACGGAACTCCATGCGACTTCTCGGATCTCGTGTGCGGACACCAACGCAGAGCGGCACCACCCGGCAGTACGAGGACGCTCCGGCTCGGCGCCTTGGCATGGCCCTGGGCCGTACCCCAGCGGACGAGGGACACGTGGTGTGTCACTCCACACTGCCGGGCTCAGCGCCCGCAGGAACCGAGCCGGCAATCTGCCGGGGGTTCGCAGACGGGTACGGCGACCGGTCGTTGGCGATTCGGTTCGGCAACGCTCTGGGGCTCATCCGGGAGATCCTTCCGCCGCGGTGAAACAGGCGGGCCGGTTCAGTCCGCTTCGGCGTCCGTCCAGGCGCAAGCCGACGATGCAATCGGCCGATCTACGCAGGGAGTTGTCCCACGACCGTGCCACCCTCGTACCACTGGCCTGGGCAGACCGAGCCGGAACCGCGACTCGTTCACGAGGCCACCCGGCAGTATGGGTGAAGGCTGAGGAACGACGACCTGGTGTCAGCGGGCGCGGACGGACGGCCACGGGCTGTGGGGGTCCTCGTCCGAGGTCAGGACGTGGCTGGCCTTGCAGGCGGTGGCGAGGGCCTGTCCGGCCTGCTCGGGTGTCGGCGGTGTCGAGGAGTGCGTCGTAGCAGAGCTGGGCGGCGC
>DATCQX010000585.1:0-5688 GCA_036569285.1 Streptomyces sp. | reverse complement strand
AGCGCACGCGTACGGCCGGCGCTGCGGTTGTGGACGGCGACCGTGTAACCGTGACGCGCGAAGTTGCGCGCCAGGTTACGGCCCATGACCCCGAGGCCGGTGACGCCGATCGATGCGGAAGCGCTCATGTGCGGTACCTGTCCCTTATCCCTGGCGGGTAATGCGGATACAGCTCGAAAGCCTAGACAGCATCAGGGGTCGGAGCCATGTCCCGTATCTCACTCGATGCTCACTCGATGGACCCGCTATCTCCTCCGCCAAGGCAGCGTCTGCTCGTCCTCGCTGCTCTCGTCGATGCGCTGGAGCGCCGCGTTGATGGCCTCGCCGATCTCCGCGAGCTGACCGACCTGTTCCGGTGTGAGGGCGTCGAAGACCGCCTGGCGGACCGCCTCCACGTGACCGGGGGCGGCTTCCTCCAGGAGGCGCATGCCTTCGGGGGTGAGGACGGCGAGCTGGTTGCGGCGGTTGGTCGGGCAGTCACGGCGGTCGACGTAACCGGCCTTCTGGAGGCGGGTGACGGCGTGGGTGAGGCGGCTGCGGGTGATCCGGAGATGTTCGGCCAGCTTGGACATGGTGAGCTGATGGTCCGGCGCCGAGGAGAGGGACGTCAGCAGGACGTAATCGGCGTGCGTCATGCCCGCGTCCCGGCGCAACTGGCGGTTGAGGTGGTCGGCGAGGTGGGTGGAGGACACGACGTAGGCGAGCCACGCCCGTCGTTCCTCGGGGTCCAGCCAGCGGGGCGTCGCATCCATGGACGTGATGTTAATCGGCTGCCTTCCCCTCGCCCGTTCACCCCACGGCAAAAGGCAGCCCGGCGGCCGTCTCCCCCAACTCGGAGCGTTCCGCGCCGGTCGGTGCGCGCCGCCCGGTCGCGATCAACAGGGCGTCCGTGTCGGAGAAGGACGCGGGGAACGTCGTCCCGGCGATCCGCTCCAGCATCTGCCGGGTCCTGGTGAGGCCTGCGGCGGGCGGCCCCTGGGTGCCGGGGAGGTGGGCGACGAGGTCGAGGTGGTGCAGGGTCCACTCCAGGACGTATGCGGAGAGGTAGTTCCCGGCGGTGAGCACCATGTCCTGTGTGGCGACCCGGAGTTCGGGTGCGACCAGACCGGCGGCGCGTCCGGCGGCCGAGCCGACGTCGTCCAGATGGAACTTCAGCAGCGCCGGGTCCTCGTAGGCCGCCGCCAGCCGGACCGTCAACGCGTCGAGCGGGTCGTCGCCGGTCGGCGGGGTGTCGGTGACGTGCCAGTAGGTGACCGCGTCGTGGGTCGGCTCGGCGTCGGACGGGGTGGCGAGGGTGATCAGCACGTCCTGGGCGTCGATCACCAGGTGGCACACCAGGTCTTGGACGAGCCACCCCGCGCAGCCGGACGGCCGTGCGAAGTCCTCGTCGGAGAGCTCCGCGACGGCCGCCCGCAGCGCTGCCCACGTCTGGGTGAAGAGGTCCATCCGGGCACGCTACTTCAACCGCTGCCTCAGCGACTCCTCCACCAGATCGGCCGCCCGGCGTGTGCCGCCCTCCGCACGGGCCGCCGCTTTCAGCTCCGCCGACCTCCGGGCCACCTCCGGATCGCCGGTCAGTTCCAGCAGCGCGCCCCTGAGGGCCTCCGCTGTCGCGTCCGCCGTGTCGAGGCGGCGGGCCACGCCCAGGTCCACCAGGCGGTCCGCGTTCATGAACTGTTCGGCGCCCTGGGGGACGGCGATCATCGGGACGCCCGCGTGGAGGCCCTCGCCGCAGCCGCCCATGCCGGCGTGGGTGACGAAGGCGTCGGCGCGGTCGAGGATGGCGCGCTGGGGTACCCAGGGGTGGACTTCGACGTTGGCCGGGATGTCACCGAGGACGGCGGGGTCGGTGTACCGGCCGATCTGGAGGACGACGTGCCAGCCGGGGAGGCTGCCGAACGCGGCCAGGCACTGGAGGTAGAACTCGGGCTGCCGCGTGAACGCCGATCCGAGGGAGACCAGCAGGACCTTCTCCGCACCGGCCGGGCGTGACCAGCGCGATTCCGCCGGGTCGAAGCAGGGCCCCACGAAAGTGACCGTGTCCGTGGCGACGCGATCGGCGTGCGGCTGCATCGCGCGGGTGATCGTGGCGACCGTGTGCGCCGGGTGCGCCGTGAACTCCTCCATGGTCAGGGTCGTCGCCCCGCACTCCTTGAGCCACGCGTCGAACCGCGCCCGGTACGCGTCCGCGCCCGGCAGCGCGAAGATGTGCGCGGCGACCTCGTCCTCGTACCCCTCCCAGCCCACGAAGGTCGGGGAGAGCTGGATGAGGGGGCGCTGCTGGGACTCCGCGAGGGCCCGGGCCGCGTACGCGCCGATGTCGTACAGGTAGAGGTCGGCCGGGTCGTCGTCGTAGACGGCCCGGAGCTGCGGGAGGGCCTGGATCGCCTCGTCGAGGAAGAGGGACATCGCCTCGATGGGGTCCTCGGGCCACTTGTTGTCGGCGACCGGGAGGACGGAGATGTACGGCACGAGCCGGGCGCCGGTCGGCTCGATCAGGTGGGAGACCGCGGGGTCGTTCGCGTAGGTGACGCGGTGGCCCCGGGCGACCAGTTCCCGGATGACGTCGAGGCTGGGCAGGACGTGGCTGACGGCGGGGACGCCGATCATCGCGATGTGGGCACGGCGACGTGACATGGACGATCACACTCGTTTCAGGTCTACGGATGTGCGGATGAGGACACGACGAAGCGCGGGGCGCTGTGAGGGGGTCGTGTCAGCCGTAGAGCTGAGCTATGCGTTCCATGCGGACGACCCTAGAGAGGCCGCCCGCGTCCCCGCATCCGCATTTACGGCGCCGCCGCTTCCAGTTCGTCGACGCTGCCCGACATGACCGTCCGGATGTGCGCGGTGAGGTGCTCCAGCGGCCAGTCCCACCAGGCCAGCGCCAGGAGCCGGGCGATGTCGGCGTCGCTGTAGCGGGTGCGGACGAGGCGGGCGGGGTTGCCGCCGACGATGCCGTAGTCGGGGACGTCGGAGGTGACGACGGCGCCGGTCGCGACGATCGCGCCGTGCCCGATCCGTACGCCGGGCATGACGGTGACGCCGTTGCCGAGCCACACGTCGTTGCCGACGACCGTGTCACCCCGGTTCGGCAGCCCCGTCAGCAGGTCGAAGTGGTCGGCCCAGGCGCCGCCCATCGTGGGGAACGGGAACGTGGAGGGGCCGTCGGTGCGGTGGTTGGCGCCGTTCATGATGAAGCGGACGCCGGTCGCGAAGGCGCAGAACCTGCCGATGACGAGCCGTTCGGGGCCGTAGTGGTAGAGGACGTTCCGGGTCTCGAAGGCCGTCGCGTCGTCCGGGTCGTCGTAGTAGGAGAACTCGCCGACGTCGATCAGCGGGGAGGTGACCAGGGGTTTCAGCAGGGCGACGCGGGGCTGGCCCGGCATCGGGTGCAGGGTGTCCGGGTCGGGGAGTACGGGCATGGGGGGCTCTCTCTCGGGGCCGGCGGGTTCCCTCATGATCACGCGGGGAAACCCGTCGGCCCATCGATTTACCTCTTGCGGTACGCGTACGCCTCCCCGGCCGCCGCCTCCACCGCCGCCAGGTCCGCGCCGGTCGCCGCCGTCACGGCCGCCGCGATCGCGCCCTCGACGAAGGGGGCGTCCAGCAGCCGGACGTCGTGCGGGAGTTCGTCGTCCTCCAGGAGCGCCTTGACGGTGAGGACGGCGCTCCCGAGGTCGGCGAGGACGGCGACGCCCGCGCCGCGGTCGACCTCGGCGGCGGCCCGCGTGATGAGCGCGGTGCTGGTCCCGAACCGGCCGTCCTCGGTCCCTCCGGCGGCGGCGACCGGTACGTCCGTGCCGTCCCCGACGAGACCGCGCGCGAGGTCCGCGACGGACTCGGCGACGGTGGCACTGTGCGAGACCAGGACGATCCCGACGAGCTTCTGTCCGCTCATGAACCGCTGTCCTTCCCTTGCTCCTGGCTGTCGGCGAGCGCCGCGATCAGCAGGGCCGACGAGGTCGCCCCCGGATCCTGGTGCCCCACGCTGCGCTCGCCGAGATAGCTCGCGCGCCCTTTGCGCGCCTGGAGCGGGACGGTCGCCGCCGCCCCCGCCCCGGCCGCGTCCCGCGCCGCCGCGAACCCGGCGTCCAGCGCGTCCACGGCCGGGAGCAGCGCGTCGATCATGGTCTTGTCGCCCGGTGCGGCCCCGCCGAGCCGCATCACGGCCTGCACCCCTGCCCGCAGGGCCGCCGCGAACTCGGCCTCACTGACGTCGGGGGCGTCCCCGAGGGCTTTGCCGGTGCCGCGCAGCAGCGTCCCGTACAGCGGGCCCGAGGCCCCGCCGACGGTGGAGATGAGCTGCCGTCCGGCGAGTTGGAGGACGGCGCGTGGCGTCGCGGGTTCCTCCTTGTCCAGGGCGGCCACCACCGCCGCGAAGCCGCGCCGCAGGTTGGCGCCGTGGTCGGCGTCCCCGATGGGCGAGTCCAGTTCGGTGAGCCGGTCGGCCTCGCGGTCGACGGAGGCGGCGGCCGTGGTCAGCCAGCGGCGGAAGAAGTCGGCGTCCAGCATGGGAACTCCTCGTTCGGTTCGGAGGCTCACATGCCCCAGCGCAGTCCGGCCGTGCTGACCGGCGCGTTCCACAGCCTCAGCAGTTCCTCGTCGATCTGGCAGAGCGTGACGGACGCGCCCGCCATGTCCAGCGAGGTGACGTAGTTGCCGACCAGCGTGTGCGCGACGTGCACCCCGCGCTCCTTGAGTACGCGCTGCACCTCGGCGTTGAAGCCGTACAGCTCCAGCAGCGGCGTCGAGCCCATGCCGTTGACCAGGACGAGGACCGGGTTGCGGGGGTTCATGTCCTCCAGGATCGCGTGGACGGCGAAGTCGGCGATCTCGCCGGACGTCATCATGGGGCGCCGTTCGCGGCCGGGTTCGCCGTGGATGCCGATGCCGAGTTCCAGCTCGCCGGGCGGGAGGTCGAAGGTGGGGGAGCCCTTGGCGGGGGTGGTGCAGGCGCTCAGGGCGACGCCGAAGCTGCGGGAGTTCTCGTTGACCTGCCGGGCGATGGACTCGACGCGCTCCAGCGGCTGCCCCTCGTCGGCAGCCGCGCCCGCGATCTTCTCGACGAACAGGGTGGCGCCGGTGCCGCGCCGGCCGGCGGTGTAGAGGCTGTCGGTGACGGCGACGTCGTCGTTGACGAGGACTTTCGCGACCTGGATGCCCTCGTCCTCGGCGAGTTCGGCGGCCATGTCGAAGTTGAGGACGTCCCCGGTGTAGTTCTTCACGATGAACAGCACTCCGGCCCCGCTGTCCACGGCCGCCGCCGCGCGCACCATCTGGTCCGGCACCGGCGAGGTGAAGACCTCGCCCGGACAGGCGGCCGACAGCATGCCGGGCCCCACGAAACCGCCGTGCAGCGGCTCGTGCCCCGAACCGCCGCCGGACACCAGGGCGACCTTCCCCGCGACCGGCGCGTCCCGCCGCACGATCACCCGGTTCTCGACGTCCACGACCAGCTCGGGATGGGCGGCTGCCATCCCCCGCAACGCGTCGGCGACCACGGTCTCCGGAACGTTGATCAGCATCCTCACGACGGGTCCTCCTGGTGGACTGTTCACCTGCGTCTTATTCGATTGTCGGCCCTGGTGGGAGCCACTCGGAGACTAACGGGCGGGCCGGGGCTTTGTCGTCGGGGAGGACGGAAGCGATCGGCGGTGCGGACGGCCCGCAGGGGGCCGTCCGCAC
>DATCQX010000584.1:0-14939 GCA_036569285.1 Streptomyces sp. | reverse complement strand
GCGGGTCGGGGACGGTGTCGTTCACGACGACGGCGCCGGGGACGGTGGCGGCGGCGAGGCGGCGGCAGTCGTCGAGGACGCCGGCCTCGATGAAGGGGACGCCGTGGCCGTCGCCGCCGTGGGAGACGACGGCTTCCCCGGAGTGCATGGCGACCCGGATCGCGGCCTCGGGGCAGGTGTCGGCGGCCCAGCGGGTGATGGCGCCGACGGCGGTGAGGGCCCGTTCGGCGTGGTCGGGCAGGCGCCGGGTGGCCCCGAAGTAGCCGCACCAGGTGGAGCCGGGGCCGGGGGCGGGGGTGCGGACGAGGTCCAGGGGTGCGCGGGGTTCGGGCGCCGGAGGGCTCAGGCGGACCTGGGCGGGGGGCGCGAGCTGGAGGGAGGGGTCCTGGTTGAGGATCGCGTACTCCAGCGTCCGTACCCTCTCGGCGGGTTCGACGCCGAGTTCGGTGACGAGGCGGGCGCGCAGGCCGCGGTAGGCGGCGAGGGCGTCGCCCTGTCGTCCGGAGCGGTAGGCGGCGAGCATGAGGAGGCCGCAGAGCCGTTCTCGCAGTGGTTCGGCGGCCACGGCGAGGGTGAGTTCGCCCATGACTTCGTGGTGGCGGCCACAGGCGAGGTCGGCTTCGAAGCGGTCCTCCTCGGCCGACTTGCGGCTCTCGGCGAGGAGTTCGGTCTCGGGCCAGCGGTAGCCGAGTTCGACGAGGTCGGCGAGCGGGTCGCCGCGCCACAGGGCGAGGGCCTCGCGCAGGACGCCGGACGCCTCCTGCGGGCGGCCGGAGCGCAGCAGTCCGCGTCCGCGTTCGGCGAGTTCCTCGAAGCGGCGCCGGTCGATCCGGGCGGGGTCGGTGTGCAGGAGGTAGCCCGGGGGGTGGGTCAGCAGCAGGGGGGCGTCGGGTCCGGTGTCGGCGGCGAGGAGCTGCCGCAGGCCCGAGGCCGCGTTCTGGAGCATTTTCCGGGCGGTGCGCGGGGCGTCGTCGCCCCATATCGCCTTCAGGAGCCGACTGATCGCAACGGCTTCATTGTCGTGCAGCAAAAGACAACTGAGCACGGCACGTTGGCAGCTTCCGGCGACGGGAAGGTCCGCACCATCTATCTGGACCTGGAGCGGTCCTAGCAGTAAGAAATTCATGCACTTTCCATGAGTTCCCGCTGAATCAATTCAGCTTGCCGTCGTTCAGAGATTTTCGCATCTCCGGCCGTAATAGCGGCCTTCCTTACTCCCGTTCAATTCACAGGAAACAATTATTCACCGGCGAATGAGTTCGCCTGATGATATGACCCTACAAGGTTCAAGCAACACCGGTCGACTAGGGGAACCCGTAGTGCGCCGGACCAAACCGTCAGAAACCCGGCAAATACCCCCTGGTGAACCGTGCCCCCTATTCCACTCAGTGAAAAGGGGGCCACGAGATTCGCCGTCCGGCCTTTTGGGGGCGGTTCGGCGTGCGACCCTGCTGATCCGACCCGGCCAATTTCTCGCCGGACCCCCCGACGTACACTCTCCGTGATCTTGACCGACCACCCGCACGACAAGGCAGACTGGCCCGGACCGCACAACTCACGGCGCATCGTTCCGGCCACGCGCCGCCGGTTTCAGCCAGGCCCTGGGAGGAAAGATCATCGGAATCCGGTAGCCCTAGCCCGCACGGCGCCCAATTCGCGGCACCAGCACCGAGGTCTCCGCGAGGCACCGGTCACACACTCCATCTCCCCCCACCACCCTCGAAAGAGGTACCGCCTTGCCCACCGTCCCCGAAGGCAGGTACACCACCGCTCGTCCGAACCGCGGCGCGGCACCCTCCGCAGCGCCCTCCGAGCTCCCCGAGATCCCGGTGGGCCTCGTCCACGTCGACTCCCGGCTCCGCGTCACGGCGGTGAACGGCCCGTTCCGCGACGCGTTCCTGACCGGCTCCTCGGAGGCCGTCGGCAGACCGTTCCCCCTCTACTTCCACGAATCGGCGCAGCCCTACCTCCGTGAGCACTTCGCCCAGCTGCTCGCCGACACCCAGCCCCAGTTCAGCGCCCCGCTGCCGATGGTGAACGCCAAGGGCGAGGTCGTCGACTGCCTCGTCTCCTGCATGTCGATGTCCATGGCCGTCCATCTGTCGTGCACCGACTGCATCGCGCTCGCCGCGATCCGCCCCGACACCCCCTACGGCATTTCGGTACCGCTGCTTCCGGCACCCCCGGCGCTCGCCGAGGTCCCCTCGCACATTCTCGAAGGGCTCGCCGCCGGACTCTCCACCCAACAGCTCGCCTCCCGGCTCGGGCTGAGCAGTCACGGCGTCGAATACCACGTGAGCAGCATGCTCCGGAAGCTCAAGGCGCCCAACCGGTCGGCCCTCGTGGCCCGTGCCTACGCCCTCGGCATCCTGGTCCCCAACTGCTGGCCCCCCAGGGTCCGCCCGCAGTACTCCGCCCGCACCTCCGCCGTCGCCGACCTCCCCGGCGCGGGACTGCTGTCCGCCGGCCCCACCCACTCTCTCTGACGTCACCCACACTTCATCGCCCTTGCGAACATCCCCTCTTATTCCGTTCGCGCGGCGATACGTGGTGACGACACAGATCGCACCCATTTAAGTCGGACCAATTGCCGGGTGATATATCAGTCGGCATACCAAGGGGCGCCACCTCGGAATATTTCGCCACTACCCGTCGGCGGGCATCACCATTCCCCACGCGACTCTCCTCGAAAAGAACACATGTCCGTCAGGCCGCGTACTCGGTGAACCTCCCGCACGCCTCGAACCCCAGCCGCCGGTACACCGCTTCCCCCTCCGCCGATGCCTGGAGGACGGCGACGCGACACCCCTGGGCGACCGCCGTGCGCAGGGCCGCGCGGGTCACCGCCGTGCCGTAGCCCCGGCGGCGACGCGTGGCGAGGGTGGCGATGTTGTAGATCCCGGCGACCCCCGCGTGCAGGAAGACCTCGGCGGTGCAGACGGCCACGCCGTCCACGTGGCCGACCAGGTAGCGGGCCGGGGAGTCCGGGGCGAGGGCCTGGGCGCGGGCGTAGAAGCGGGGGACCGTGACCGAGGGGGGCGTCCAGTTCGCGGCGACGACACGGGCGTAGTCGGCGAGTTGGGCGGGCGTGGTGACCTCGCGGATCTCCAGGCCGGCGGGACCCGACGGCGCCTCTGCGTGCGGCGGTGTGCCGTCCAGATCCGCCCACATCGCCGTCTCGTGCTCCGACGCGGCCAGCCCCGCGGCCGTCAGCCGCTCCCCCAGGTCGGCCGGGGTCGAGGTGGGCCCCACCCACCAGGAGAACGGGCGGTCCGGCAGTGCCTTCAGCGTCTCGGCGATCCGCTCCGAGGCGTTCGCGTCCGTGAAACGGGCCGCGGTGACGACGTTGAAGGTGTCGTCGTCCAGACCGCTGTCGGCGATCAGGAGATCACCGGTCTGGGTGACGCGCGCGCCGGGCAGCGTCCGGTGCAGATGGCAGGCGTGTTCGGCGAGGTTGCGCGCCATCCGCTCCAGGAGGCCTGCGGCTGTCGGCAGTGGGGTGTCCATGACGGACGATCACAGCACGGACGGCCGGTAAAGCGCACGTCAATTGATGTGCCGTCCCCTTCCGCACCACGCGTCCGTCAGGAAACCTCCGCTTCACGGACCACGGACCAGATGGACATCCGGACTTGTCGTCCTGTTTCGCCATGTGCCCAACACTGACGCAGTCGATCACCCCCCTCAGGAGGCCCCTCCTCATGCGCAGACTTCTCGCCTGCCTCGCCACCGCCGCCGCGGCCGTGGGCGCGCTCACCGCGACCACCACCCCCGCCTCGGCCGCCACCTCGGGCAGCTTCAACGTGCTCGTCTACAACGTCGCCGGCCTGCCGGAGTCGCTGTCGAGCGCCTCGACGCCCCGTGCCACGAGCACCGCCGAGATAGGCCGGCGTATCGCGCCGTACGACATCGTGAACGTGCAGGAGGACTTCAACTACCACGCCGACCTGTACTCGACCGACACGCACCCCAACCGCACCGCGACCAGCGGCGGCGCGGGCATCGGCAGCGGGCTGAACACCGTCTCCAACTACGCGTGGGACGGCGACGACTTCGAGCGGGTCCGGTGGAACTCCTGCCAGGTCGACTCGGGCGACTGCCTCACCCCCAAGGGCTTCAGCTTCATGCGGGAGCGGCTCGCCGAGGGCGTGTACGTCGACTTCTACAACCTGCACACCAACGCGGGCACCAACGACGGCGACGAGGCGTCCCGTGCGAGCAACCTCAGCCAGCTGACGTCGTTCATCAGCACCCACTCCGCGGGCAACGCGGTCGTCGTCATGGGCGACACGAACACCCGCTACACGCGGGCCGCCGACACGATCGGCGAGTTCGCCGCGGCCAACGGCCTCACGGACGCGTGGGTGAAGCTCGTGCGCGGCGGCACCCCGCCCGCGAAGGGCGCGGACGCCCTGGTGTGCGACCAGACCGGCGCGACCGTGCCGAACACCTGTGAGGTCGTCGACAAGGTCCTGTACCGGGGCAGCAAGCTGGTGAACCTGAACGCGACCTCGTACAACAACGAGCACGCGAAGTTCCTGAACGCGGACGGCAAGATGCTCTCCGACCACGACCCGGTCGCGGTCGGCTTCACCTGGTCGCAGAGCCCCGACTTCCAGCTCAGCGAGCAGTTCGGCGGCCCGCACGGCGACTACTTCCAGGACCTCCCCAAGGTCGCCGCGGGCGCCCGCGCCACCTCTGTCTCGCTGCGCGCCGGCACCCGCGTCGACCAGATCGGCCTGACCCTCTCCGACGGCACGTCCCTCACCCACGGCGGCACGGGCGGCACGGCCTCCTCGCTCACCCTGGCGTCCGGTGAGTACGTGACGGCGGCGGACCTCTGCCAGGGCGACAAGGACGGCCACACCCGGATCTTCTACGCGAAGTTCACCACCAACCTCGGGCACACTCTCGCGGGCGGCACCACCACCTCCGACTGCGTGACCCGCACCGCCCCCGCCGGCTGGCAGATCGCCGGCTTCCACGGCCGCTCGGCCGACGAGCTGGACAAGGTCGGCTTCATCTACACGAAGCGCTGACCCACGCGGTACCGGGGCACGGAGCGGGCGGGGTCACGCGGACCCCGCCCGCCCGTTCGTCCGGACGTGCCGTTCAGTGCTCGTCGACGAGGCCCGCGTCGTGCGCGAGGACGGCCGCCTGGACGCGGTTGGCGCAGCCCGTGCGGGTGAGGATGCGGCTGATGTGGGCCTTGACGGTACCGGCGCTGAGGTACAGCCGGTCGGCGATCTCGGCGTTGGAGAGGCCCTCGGCGAGCAGGCGCAGGACGTCGAGTTCGGCGGGGGTGAGACCGGTGAGGCGGCGGTGGGCGGCCTCGGTGTCGCGGCCCGTGCGGACGTGCCGGTCCAGGAGGCGGCGGGTGATGCGCGGGGCGAGGACCGGCTCGCCGCGTGCCGCGAGCTGGACCGCGCGGATCAGGTCGGCCGGGCCGGTGTCCTTCAGGAGGAAGCCGCTCGCGCCGGCCCTCAGGGCGCGGGTGATGCTCTCGTCCTCACCGAACGCGGTCAGCATGACGACGCTGGTGCGGGGCGAGAGGCGGGTGATGTCCTCGGCGGCGGCGATGCCGTCGCGGCCCGGCATCTGGAGGTCGAGGAGGGCGACGTCGATGTCCTGGGTGCGGCACGCCTCGGCGGCCTCACGGCCGTCCCCCGCCTCGGCGACGACCTTGAGGTCGTCGGCGTTCTCCAGGATCAGCCGGATTCCGGCCCGCATCAGCGCTTCGTCGTCGGCGATCAGGACTCGGATCATCGGTTCAGTCTATGAGACGACGTCAGCCGGTCATCCGACGACCTCGTAGACCAGCAGGATCACGAGGAACAGCACCGTCGGCAGGACGACGGCCACCGCGACGCACCCCGACCCCAGCACCCGGGGCCAGGTGAGGACCTGGTCCGGCACCGGAGCCCACGCCTCCCGGCCGGCCGGCCCGCCCGGGACGGCCGTCCCCTCCCTAGGCAGCCAGGCCGCGATCCGGAAGCCGCCGTCGGCCAGGGCGCCCGCCTCGAACGTCCCGCCGAGCAGCGAGACCCGCTCCTCGCAGCCCACCAGCCCACTGCTCGTCCCGCCCCGCGACCGCGCCCCGGCTGGTGGGGCGCCGTTCGTGACCGACACCTCGACCGCGCCGCCCGTGTCCCGGACGACCACCCGCGTGTGCGCCCCCGCCGCGTGCTTCAGCGCGTTGGTCAGCCCTTCCCGTACGACCCGGTGGATCGCCTGCCGCGCCGGGAATCCCACCTCGGCCGTGTCGGGCACGGACCAGTCCAGTTCGACGGTGCTGCCCGCCTGCCGGGATCCGGTGACCAGGTCGGTGATGTCCTCGCGGGTGCCGCGCTCCTCCCCCGCGAGGTCCGTGTGGCGCAGGACGCCGAGGATCTCGCGCAGTTCGTGCAGGGCCGTCCCCGCGGTCGTGCGCAGGAGTTCGGCCTGTCCGGCGAGCGCGGGTGCCTGGCGGCCGGTGGCGAGTTCGAGGGCTCCGGCGTGGACGGAGATGAGGCTGAGCCGGTGGCCGAGCAGGTCGTGCATCTCGCCCGCTATCCGGTGGCGCTCCTGCATCCGGGCCGACTCCTCGCTGAGCGCGCGGGCCTGTTCGAGGTAGGCGTTGCGCTCCTGGAGAAGCCTGACGAGCGGCCGTCGGCGCCCGAGCAGCCGGCCCGCGAGGGCGGGCAGCACCAGCAGGATCACCGCGTTGCCCGCGCCACCGCCGAGTTCCCACAGCACGTCCTGCGGCCGGAACGCCACCTTGACGAGGGTGAGGACACCGACGACCCCGCAGGAGATCCCTACGGTCCGCCACAGCCGCTCCACCCGGCGCGCGGCGGCCAGCACGACGAGCGGCGCGACCGCCATCGTCCACACGTTCGCCCCCACGACCAGCGCCGACGCCCCCAGGATCGCGGCGCCGGGCCGCAGCCGCCGGGCGGGCACCAGCAGCACCGCCAGCAGCGCTTCGAGGACGGCCCACACGACATGGTCCGGAGCCGCGAGGAACAGCGGCATCAGGCAGAAGAGCGCCGCGAGCGCGCCGAGGAGTCCCTCGCGGACGGCCGTGCGGCGGTCCGCGGCGAGGGCGGCGGCCCTGATCGCGGCGGCCTCCTCGCGGACCGTCGACAGCCGTGCGTCCGTGAGCAGTTGGCGCATGTTCTCCCCTCCGGCGGCGTTCTCCCGAGGGGAACCGTAGCCGTCGGGTGTCACGCGCCGAGCAGGGGCGTCAGGTCGGCCCGCAGCGCGCTGACGTCCGGGCCGAGGACGCCGACGACGGTCTCGTCGTCGAGGAGGGCGGTCAGGAGGTGGACCGTGCCGGTGGTGGGGGCGCCGTGTTCGGCGGCGGTGAGGCGGGCGGCGTCGGTGGCGCGCTGCGCCGCGTGCTCCTCGTTCTCCTGGGTGGCTTCTTCGGTGGCGGGCGGTACGGCGGCGAGGGCGGTGCGCAGGGTGTCCTGCCGTATACCGTGCCCGCGTAGTACGTCCGCCGCGGAGTTGGCGGCCTTGAGGTCGTCTGTGAGGGTGCGTCCGTGGACGTGGAGGGTCCGGTCGAGGGCGAGGATGCCCGCCAGCTCGTCCACCGGCCCGCAGACGTCACGGCCCCGGCGTGCCGCCTGGCGCAGGGCCTCGGAGTGGACGGCGGACAGGACCGGGGAGCCGTTCACCCCGGTGCCCGAGACCCAGGAACCGAGCACGCGTGTCACGGGGTTGCGCCTGCGGCCGAACGCCCCGCCCATGCGGAGCACCCGCAGGCTGAAGGGTTCCGGCCCCTCCTGCGGGGTGAGCGCGTCGAGGCGTTCCAGGGCCGCGGCCGTGTCGATCCGCTCCAGCGTCATCGCCTCCCGCGCGCGGGTGCCGGGCAGCTCCAGGAGGGCGCGGGCGACGTGGTTACGGTTGACGCAGAGAGTTCCCTCGGCGCGGGCCGTCTCCAGGGCGTGGTGCAGGACGGTACGCAACGCCCTTGTCGTGCCGGGGAGTTCGACGGCGTCGGGCTCGCTCTCGCCGGAGCGGCGCAGCCACAGCACCTCCCGCCAGACGGCGTCCACCTCGTCGTCCGCGACGTCCTCCGCGTCGTCGGTGCTGACCCAGCGTCCTCCCGTGGCCAGCGCCCGGATCCGCCCGCCGAGCGACCCGGACTTCCGCATCCCGGGGGCGATCGCCTCACCGGCGTCCGTCTCCGCCACCAGTTCCGCGAGGACCGTGTCCGTGCCGACGGCCTTCAGCTCGGCCCTGGCCGCTGTCCTCAGCGCCCGTGCCAGCGACCGCACGACGTCCGTGCCGAACTCCGTCGTCATCCCGTCGGTCTGCTGCCCCATCTGCGGCTCCCCTTCCACGCGTCCTCGTTCACCGTGAACGCTAGGGGTGGCCGTTCGGCCGTCGCATCGGCCGATCGTCCAGTGCCGCGTGCCGATCGGCCCGGTCAGCTGTGCCAGAGCGGCACATCGGGGAAGGTGCCGGGGAGTTGGCTCAGGTAGTGGTCGAAGAAGGCGGCCAGGCAGTCCCGTTGGAGCGTGATTGCCCGCCTCGGGGCGATCGTCCCGATGAGCGCGACGACCGTCTCGTGCGGCAGGCCGAGCCGTCGCGCGATCTGCGGGACGAGGGCCTCGGCGTCGGTGAACGTCGCGTGCCCGGCGCCCTTCAGGGTCAGGCCCCGGCGCGGGCCGGTGCTGTGGCGCCACAGGGAGTTCCAGGACGGCACCGTCGTCAGGTCGTTGCCGTCCTCGCCCATCAGCAGGAAGGGGCGGTCGAGTCCTTCGGCCGCGACGGTGGAGAGGTTGCCGGGCGTGCTGTCGTTCTGGACGTACGCGATGACTCCGTCCAGGTCGGCCGCCGCCTTGATCCGGGGGTCGTCGTGCGTCGTCTGCAACGCGGTGAAGCCGCCTCCGGAGTGGCCGAACGCGCCGATGCGGTCCGGGTCGACCGCGCCCCGCAGCCGCCGGGGCAGCTCGTCGAGGACGAAACGGGTGTCCGCGACACGGACGGCGACGGTCTTCCTCAGCAGCTCCGTGATGCGGGCCTCGTCGGGGTACGCCTTGCCGTACTCCTCCGGCAGGACCGACTTCTCGACCCTGCCGCCGGGGAACTGGACCGCCGGGCCGTCGTAGGTGTGGTCGATCATCACGACGACGTATCCCCGGGAGGCGAGGTCGTCGCAGAGGGTGGTGCCCAGGGTGCGGGGGTCGCCCGCGCCGGGCGAGTAGAGGATCACCGGGTGGGGGCCGGTCGTCATGGGGGCGGCTGTGTGGGCGTGGGTGCGGGTCGCGGACCAGTCGATCCGGTCGGCGGGGACGCCCGCGAGGCTGTTCAGCTCGGCGAAGCCCGCCGCTTCGCCGGGGAGCATCTGGGGTGCGGGGCAGTGGCCTTCGACTGTCCTCGCCGGGTAGCGGACGGAAATCATCAGCTCGCGGTGCGGGCGGTCGGGCTTCCAGGGGTCGGGACGGGAGGGGTCGACGAGGTGCAGTGAGGTCGTGCCGACGGGGTGAGGGCCGGAGGGGGCGGGGAGGGTGAGGCGGATGCCCGTTGCCGCGGTGGCGGGGCTGGTGGTGGCCGTGGTGAGGGTGGCGGCGGCTGTGGTGAGGAGGAGGGTGCGGCGGGTGAGCATGGTGGAGGGGCTCCTTGCTGTCCGGTTTTCCCCCAACTTGGTGGATCGACGCCGCCGCGGCCATCCGGCAGGCCGGTCAGGGGACGCGGGGGTTGTCCCTACCGGCGGTTATGAGGGCGTGCAGGTTTCGGCAGCCGTCCGCGAGAAGCCCCCCGCTCACCAAGGGCGCCAAGATCGTATAGGGATCCTTGTCGATCACCTCCAAGAGGGACAGCGCGGCGATGGTCAGACCGGCCGCAACTTGAGTACCGGCGAACAGGATCTTCCTCACCCCCGCACCAGCCTCGCCGTCACCGTCTTCGGCCGCTGGTACTCGTGCAGCGCCAGCACGCTCAGATCGGTCCCGTGTCCCGACGCTCCCCGGCCCCCGTGCGGCAGTTCCGCCGTCTGGACGAGGTGGCAGTTCAGCCACGTCTCCCCCGCGTCGAGCCGGCCGGCCGTTTCGAGGCCGGTCGTGAGGTCCCGGGTCCAGACGCTCGCGGCGAGGGCCTGCGGGACGCCGTTCGCGAGGCGGACGGCGGCGTCGAGGTCGTCGGCCTGCTGCACTGTCAGCAACGGCCCGAACACCTCCTGGACGACGGCCGGATCGTCGTCGGGAAGGTCGGCCAGGATACGGACGGGACGCCAGAAGCCGTTCTCCTCGCCCGCCTCGGCACAGACCTCACCGACCAGATTCCGTCGTGCCGCCGAGGACTTGACGATCCCGTCGTAACGGGCCGCCTGGTCCACGTTGTTGAGGGGCCCGAAGTCACGTCCGGCGGCGCGTCGCCTTGCCGCTGCGGCGAGTTCGGCGACGGTCTGTTCGTAGTTCTCGCGCAGGGTGATCACCCGGGCGGGGGCGGCGCAGCTCTGTCCGGCGTTGTAGGCGCAGGCGTCGACGAGCCGGGTCCAGGTGTCGGCGGGGGCGTCGGGGAGGACCACCACGGGCGCGTTGCCGCCGAGTTCGAGACTCACCCGGCGTCCACCCGCCCGCGCGGCGACATCGGCACCGGCACGGGCACTGCCGGTGAACGCGATCATGTCGACGTCGGCGGCGACGAGGAGCCGCCCGGTCTCGCGGTCCCCCGGAACCGTCGCCAGCACCCCCGGCCCCAGCGCCTCGGCGGCGTGCCGGGCGAGCAGCTCCAAGGAGTCCGGCGTCGTCTCGGCGGGCTTGGCCACGACGACGTTCCCGGCGGCCAGAGCGGGAGCGCACCGCCAAGCGGCCATCATCAGCGGGTAGTTCCAGGGGACGACGACGCCGACGACCCCGAGCGGCTCCCAACGCACCCAGCTCTCATGCCCGTCGATCAACCGCCCTGCGGCAGGCGCCGTTTGAGCGCGCACGGCGGACGCGTAGAACCGGAAGAGGTCGGCGACCTGCGCCACCTCCCCCGCCGTCTCGCTCTCCGGCTTGCCGGTCCCGGCGTTCTCCCGGGCGACGTAGTCGGCCGCGTGCTCCTCCACGAGGGCGGCCAGCCGTTCCAGCCCGCGTGAACGCTCCTTGGGGGTGAGCGCCCGCCAACTCGCCTGGGCCGCACGGGCGTTGTCGACCGCTATGCCGATCTCGGTCTCCCGTCCGATGGGCGAGGTGCCTCGGGAACGTCCGGTGCGGGGGTCTATCAGGGTGGTGTTCACGTGCGCTGTTCTCCCTTACAGGTCAGCGGCGTTCGTACAGGTCGGTGGCGCTCTTACAGGTCAGCGGCGTTCTTACAGGTCATAGGCCCGGAGCCACAGCTCCAGAGTGAGGACGAGCCACAGCTTGCCGCCCTGCCGGGGCAGGAGCGTGCCCTCGCCCCGCAGCCAGGTCCGTACGGTGTCCGCGCGGAACAGCCCCCGCTCCCGTGCCGCCCTGCCGAGCAGCAGGTCGGTGCCGAGTTCCCGCAGGGGCCCGCTCAGCCATTGCTGCACCGGTACCCGCATCCCGCTCTTGGGCCGGTCCACGACCGTCTCGGGCAGCAGGTCCCGCACAGCCTCCTTGAGCACCCATTTCTCGGCCGTGCCCCGGAGTTTGAGCGTGGGCGGCACGGTGAAGGCGTGGTCGATGACGCGCCGGTCGAAGAGGGGTGCGCGGCCCTGGAGCCCTTGGGAGGCGGTGAGGCGTTCGACCTTGGTGAGGATGTGGTGGGCGCCTTTGGTGCGGAGGTTGCAGTGGAGGAGCTGGTTGAGGAGGTGGGGCATGCGGCCCTGGCCGGTGAGGTAGGGCTCGACGAAGCGTTGCGGGGGTGGTGCCGTCTCCAGTTCGGACAGTGCCTCGGCGGTGAGCAGCTCGGGGAGGTCGGTCCAGCATTTGCGGTACGAGCGCAGGTAGGCGGTCGCCCGGTCCTCGGACCAGGGCGCGCGGGCGTGCATCGTCTGCACCAGCATCGGGAGGTTCTTCGGCCCGCCGAACACCGGGTCGCCGCCTTCCCCGTTCAGGACGACGCCGAACCCGTCCCCGGCGACCGCCTCGGCCAGCAGCAGGTTCGGCACGGTGAGCGGATCGCCGACCGGGCTGTCGAGCAGGGCCGCCGTGTCGGCGAGACGGGCGGCGACGGCCGTCCCGGAGACGGTCAGCACCCGGTGCCGCGTCTGGCAGTGGGCGGCGACCAGCCCCGAGTAGCCCAGTTCGTTGGGGAGTTCGTCGCCGAAGCTGATCGAGTAGGTGTGGACGGGACGCCCGTGCAGCTTCGCCGCGAGCGCCGTGACGAGGGAGCTGTCGACGCCGCCGGAGAGCAGCACCGCGACGCCCTCGCCCTCGGGGAGCCGGCGCGCGGTGGCCTCCTCCAGGAGCGTGCGCAGCGTCTGCACGGGGTCGCCGTCGTCGTCGATCCGCTCCTGCGGCTCCCAGAACACCGTCTCCGTCGCACTCCCGTCGGCCCTCAGCCGCAGCACCCGCCCCGGCAGCACCTCCCGCACCCCCTCCAGGAGCGTTTCGTCGCCCGGCAGGTAGGCGAACGTGAGGAAGGAGCGGACGGCGGAGAGGTTCACGCGGGTGCCGAGCGCGGGCCAGCGGCGCAGGGCGCGCAGTGACGTGGCCGCCGCCCAGGTGCCATCAGCGCGGGCGTAGAACAAGGTGCGGGCGCCGACGTGGTCGCGGATCAGGACGACGTCGTCCCCGTCGAGAACCGCCAGCGCGAACATGCCCTCGGCCAGCGCGACACCCTCGGCGCCCAGGCGGGTCCAGCAGCGCAGGAGGAGTTCCCCGTCGGTGACGTCCGGCGCGGCGGGGGCGCCGTCTGCGGCCAGAGCCGCGTGGAGTTCGGGGCGGTTGTGGAGGGTGACCTCACCGACGGCCCGCAGCCCGTCCGCCTCGAACGGGCCGTCCGCGTGGCCGGGTTCACCCGGCACGAGGCCGAGTCCCGGGGCGAGCGGGGTGACGCCCATCGCGGTGAGGTGCGCGGCGGCGGGGGCTGCGGTGACGCAGAAGCGCGCCATGGGGTGGGGGTCCTTTCCTGGGGCTGGGGTGGACGAGGCTGAGGCGGACGGGGGTGGGGTGGGCTTAGGGTCGGGTGGACGATGCCGAGGTGGACGGCGTTGGTGGGCGTCCGCCGTCGGGGGGCGTCACCCGAAGTCGTCGTCGCTCCAGCCGCCGTCGTCGTCCCCCCAGTCCCCGCCGTCCCACCCGGTGTCCCCGCCTCCGCCGCCGTCTCCTCCGGACGTCGAACTCTGTGCCTGCTGACGGAGTTCCTCTTCCTCCTCCGGTGTCAGTGACAGCGGCGGCAGGTGGGCGGCGGTCACGGCGAGGCCCGCGATGCCGATGCCGGCGAGCACGGCGCCCATCCGTCCGCCGAACGACGTCCGGTTGACGGTGAGCCGCTCGCCCCTTCCCCACAGCGTGCGGCCGTAACCGATCTCCCGCCCGTAGGTGACCGTTCCGTCGGCGAGGGCCCGTCTGACGATCCCGCCGCCGAGGAGTTCGTCCGTGCCGGTGCCGCCCCGCTCGTCGCGCCACCGCACCACGCCGTCCGGCCCGCGGCTGCGCCACTCCTGGCCGCCGTCCTCGTAGGTGCGGTGGACGGTGCCGTCGGCGAGCAACTCGTCTCTGTAGCCGGTTTCGCGTGGGCGGATCATGCGTGTGGGTCCTCGGTTCGGGTCGGGTCAGGCATCGGGCCAGGTCATGAACCCGGCGGTGCGCAGGTCGCGCAGCTCGCTCCAGACGGAGGCGCGGACGGGCCGGGGGCCTCGGGTCATCCGCAGCACCGCGCGCACGAGCCGGGCCGGCGGGATCGCCGCGACCTCCGCGAACCGGCCTCGCGCCAGCCAGTCCACCTCGGCCGCCTTCAGTCCGTGCGGGAGAGGGCCGATCGGGGGGACGCGGCCGGGTCTGCGGCCGGAGACGAGGTGCAGGGTCTGGGCGTGGCGGGGGACGATCCCGAGCGAGGTCACCCTCACGCCGGGTACCGGGCCGAGTGAGTCGCGGATCTTCGCGGGGAGGGTGATGCCGGTGGGGCTGGCGTCGTGCAGGACGTGGACGGTGGCGGTCCCGGCTTCGGCCAGAGCATCTCTGAGGCGGGGGTCGAGGGGGAGGTCGTCCGGTGCGGCGAGGATCGGGCAGGCCGCTTCGAGGTGGACGTGGTTGGCGAGCAGCATGCCGGCGATCTGACGGTCCTGGCAGATCAGGAGGCGGGGGACACCGTAGTCGTACAGGTCGGGTTCGGCCGCCGGGCCGCCCGTCGTGGGGGCAGGGGTGGCTGCGGGGAGGAGTCCCGGGAGGTGCAGACCGAGGAGGGCCTCGGTGAAGTGCGGGAGGCGGACGGGTGGGGGCGGGCTGTACGGGACGCGGCGCAGTGGGGCCGGGCGGGGGCGCAGGACGCGGCACGTCTCGTAGTACAGCTGCCGTTCGGTGAAGCGCAGGTTCCCGGGGATGGCGGCCCGGCGCGCGGCCTCGGCGATCGCCCTGCGCAGGAGGGGCGTCGGCATGTCGGTTCCCGTCTTGGTGGATGAGTGGCTCAGCCACTGGAGCTCTGCGGTGGCCAAGTGGGTGAGCCGGTTCGGGAGGGGGTGGATGAGTGGCTCAGCCACTGGACCTCTCCGGTGGCCAAGTGGCCGAGCCAATTCGGGAGGAGGGTGGATGAGTGGCCCATCCACTGGGCCTCCGCGGTGGCCAAGTGGCCGAGCCAGTCAGGGCCAGGGCGGATGAGTGGGTCGGCCACTTCACACGGTCCCCTCTCCCCGCTCGTCGGGCCAGGTGAGGAACCCGACGGACGCGGCCTCTCGGCGCGCCCCGGCCTCCTCGACAGCCCGTGTCACGACGGCCAGCAGCTTGGCGGGTGGCACCCCGACGAGCGGGAACCCCCACCCCTGCCCGAGCCATTTCACCTGCTCCGGCGTCAGCCGCCCGCTCGCCGTCAGCGACTTGACGACGTCGGGCCCCGGCCGC
>DATCQX010000583.1:0-3254 GCA_036569285.1 Streptomyces sp. | reverse complement strand
GTGCGGGTCGGGGCCGGGGCCGAGGACGGCGACGACTCCGACGGTCGTCTCGCCCCGGCGTACCGGGGTGAGGTCGACGCCGCGTCCGGCGACGGTGAGGCGGCGGGCGGCGGGGTCGCGCAGGGCGGTGCGTTCGAGGTGGTGGAGGTCCTCGGGGGTGAGGGCGCGGGCGGCCGTGTCGTCGACGAGTCTGCTGTGGCCGCCGAACGCGGCGACGGGGCGGCCCGCGGTGCGGGCGGCGAGATAGGCGTCGAGGAGGAGGCGTTCGGGAGTGGTGGCGCGGGCGACGAGCTGCGCCTCGATGGCCGCGGCGGCGGCTTCGGTGAGGGCGGCGGAGGAGTGCGGGACGCAGGAGTGGTCCGTCGAGGTGCGGGCGGCGCAGTCCTCGCACAGCCGGGTGGCGACCGTGACCGTGCCGGTGGGGCGGGGGGTGCCGGGCGCGTGGACGGGGGTGCTGACCGCCGAGATGTTCTGCCATTCGTCCAGGAAGTGCTCGGGTCCGTGCGTCTCCGCGCGCCGGCCCGTGTGCAGGGCGAGGGCGGCGCTGTTGGGTCCGACGCGCTCCTCGGAGAGATCGGCGTACGGGATGCGTCCCGCGCTCCACAGCACGCGCAGCCGGCTGTCGGTGAGCACCAGCGCGCAGCGGCCGTCGAGTGCGGGGGCGAGCCGGTCGAGCACGGGGCGGGCCGCCTCCAGCAGCGGATCGGCGCCCGAGGGCTGCGGTTCCTCCCCGGTCGTATCGCGCCGCACGCCGTGGAACCGGGCCCGACGCCAGGCGGAGACGACCTCCTCCGGCACCCCTTCGGGCACGGTCCCACCTGCCAGGAAGCGTTCTCTGGCAGCGCGGATTCGGGTCAGGGTCGGGAGGTGTTCTGCGGTCGTCATGGCACTGTTCACCGTACCGCCAAAAGTTGAAGCAGCAACGATCGGTGGGGCCCTTCCCTTTTCCAGGCCTCCACATGTGTCTCGGATTGAGACACCCGTTCGTTTCCGCTCAGGTTCATGATCTTGGAAGATCCCCTCCCACTTCCCTCGGAGCGTCTCCCGTGCACACCGTCGAGCCCGATGTCGTCACCGACGTCCTCATCGTGGGCAGCGGCCCCGCCGGCGCCTCGGCCGCCCTCGCGCTGAGTACCTACGGCGTGGCGAACATGGTCGTCACCCGGTATTCGAGCCTCGCGGACACACCCCGCGCGCACATCACCAACCAGCGGACGATGGAGGTCCTGCGGGACCTCGGCGTCGAGGACGAGGTGATCGCGCAGGCCACGCCCCAGCACCTGATGGGCAACACGACGTTCTGCACGAGCCTCGCCGGCGAGGAGCTGGGCCGGCTGCGGTCCTGGGGCAACGACCCCCTCGTCCAGGCCGCCCACGACCTCGCGAGCCCCACCCGCATGTGCGACATGCCGCAGCACCTGATGGAGCCGGTCCTGGTGGACGCGGCGATCGCGCGCGGCACGGTCTTCCGCTACAGCACGGTCTACAAGTCGTTCGTCCAGGACGAGGACGGCGTGACGGTCACGGTCGAGGACCGGGTGCGCGGCGACGAGTACACGATCCGCGCGAAGTACCTGATCGGCGCGGACGGCGGCCGTTCGCAGATAGCCCAGGACGCCGGGCTGCCGATGGCCGGCCGGATGGGCGTGGCGGGCAGCATCAACATCGTCTTCGACGCGGACCTCACGAAGTACACCGCCCACCGCCCGTCCACCCTGTACTGGGTCCTCACCCCGGGCGCCACGGTCGGCGGCATCGGCGCGGGCCTGGTGCGCAACGTGCGGCCGTGGAACGAGTGGATGATCGTGTGGGGCTACGACGTGACGGCGGGCGCCCCCGACCTCACCACGGAGTACGCCGAGTCGGTCGTCCGCAAGCTGATCGGCGACGACGAGGTCCCGGTGACGATCAAGTCGTCGTCCGCGTGGACGGTGAACGACCAGTACGCGGAGACCTACTCCAACGGGCGCGTGTTCTGTGCCGGGGACGCCGTGCACCGGCACCCGCCGTCCAACGGGCTCGGCTCCAACACCTCCATCCAGGACGCCTACAACCTGGCGTGGAAGCTGAAGCTGGTCCTGGAGGGCACGGCCGACCCGAAGCTGCTGGACAGCTACACCGCCGAACGCGCCCCGGTCGGGAAGCAGATCGTGACCCGCGCGAACCAGTCGATCGGCGAGACCGCCCCGGTCTTCGAGGCGCTCGACCTGCTCGCCCCGCAGACCCCGGAGCAGCTGCGCGCCAACATGGACTCCCGCAAGGACACGGGCGCGGCGGCGGAGAAGCGCCGGGAGCGGCTGCGGGAGGCGATCGCGTTCAAGGCGTACGAGTTCAACGCGCACGGCGTCGACCTGAACCAGCGCTACACCTCCGACGCGGTCGTCCCGGACGGCACCCCCGACCCCGGTTTCGACCGGGACCCGGAGCTGCACCACCAGCCGTCCTCCCGTCCCGGCGCGAAGCTCCCGCACGCCTGGCTCACCTCCGGCACCCGTACCCTGTCCACGCTGGACACGGTCGGCAAGGGCCGGTTCACGGTGCTGACCGGTATCGGCGGCGAGGACTGGGCCGACGCGGCGGCCGAGCTGGGGCTGGCCTGCGTGGTGATCGGCCCCGGCCGGGAGTACGAGGACCCGTACGGCGACTGGGCGCGGCTGCGCGAGATCACGGACTCGGGTGTGCTGCTGGTGCGTCCGGACGGCTATGTCGCGTACCGGTACCCGGTGGCGGCGGAGGATGCCGGACAGCGGTTGTCGGAGGCGCTCGGGCGAGTCCTCGGGCGTGCCTGAGGGTCTCAGGTGAATACCGGGGGGCTGACGGGGGCGGTGGTCGCGAGTCTCATGACCACCGCCCCCGGGCGGTGTCCGGACACCGGTACCGGACCGGAAGTTCGGGGTGGCCGCCCTTTTAAGCTGCCCGTTTCGTCCGGTCAGGGGCGTGGAGTTCGGGCGCGCCGTGTGGAGGAGATGGGGGTACGGGGCCGTCCGGGGGGACGGGGGCGCATGGTGGAATCGGCTCTGGGGACGGCCGCGCGCATGCGTGTGGGGGGAGTCGCGTACCGTGCCAGGGGGGCACGGCACGCTCGTGGGACCGGGAGTGCCGTGCGGGCTCGCGGAACATATTCAGGAATTCAGGAAGGTGACACAACATGGCCCTCGGACTGCTCCGGCGCCGACGGGACAAGGGCGCGGCACCGGCCGACAGCGGGTTCAGGCTCGCGTTGCCGGCGGGTGCGGGCTCGGTCGGGTGGACGG
>DATCQX010000582.1:0-11459 GCA_036569285.1 Streptomyces sp. | reverse complement strand
ACGGTGACCCCGACAAGGGCAAGGCGGAGGACATCGCGGAACGCATAGCGCGAGCCGTGAGCAACGCCGCCGAGACAGACGGCCGTTACGCCAAGACGTTGCGCGCGCTGAAAGCCCCCGAGGGTCTCGCGGTCACCGACGGAGCTACCTCCCCAAGGACAGCATCCCGCACGACAAGTCCCCGGCGGAGATCGGTGCGCTCGACGGCCTCCCCAGCGCCGTCCGCGACTCCTCGAACCGGCTCGTCCTGGACGAGGCGCACGCCCAAGTCCAGCGCGGTCTCAGCCAGTTGGGGCCGGAGCCGGACAAGACGGTCGTCACCGCGGCCGGGGTCATCCGCAACCCGGAGTGGACCGCGTGGAACGCGATGAAGGAACAACTGGACGGCCGGCTCAAGGGGATGGACGCCGTACGGACCCGCTTCGAGCGGACCGGCGCCGAAGGGATGCCCCCGGCCTACCTGTTGGGCTTCGACCTCAAGGGCAACGGCCATGTGATCCTCGCCAACGGCAACCCCGACACCGCCGACAACACGGCCGTCCACGTCCCCGGCACGACATCCAGACTCGCGGGCGCGGAAGGGGACATCAGGCGGATGCAGAACCTCTGGGACACCAGCAACCAGCTCGCCCCGGACCAGACCACCGCCACCATCACCTGGATCGGCTACGAGGCCCCGCAGTCCACCGTCCCCGAGGCGATGGAGAAACACTGGGCCCACGACGGCGCACCGAAGCTCAACAACTTCCTCGACGGCCTCCAGACCGTCCAGAGCGGCCCGGACGCCAGCCACACCACCGTCGTCGCCCACAGCTACGGTTCCACGACCCTCGGCGCCGCCGCCCAGGCGGACGGCCGGATCGCCGCGGACGATCTCGTCGTCGCCGGCAGCCCCGGCATGCTCGTCGGCGACGCGGGCGGCCTCGACGTCGGCAAGAACCACGTCTGGGCCGAGGCCACGCACGACGACCCGGTTCCCCTCGGCGGCAAGGTGGCCGGACTCGGCGGTCACAAGTGGGGCGTCCAGACCTGGCACGGCCTGCCGTACGACGCGGACTACATTCAGACCGTCCCCTCGGACGAGGCGTTCGGTGCGCGGCGGATGGCCGTCGACACGAGTGGCCACAGCGGCTACTGGGACAAGGACTCCGTCAGTCTTCAGAACCAGGCGGCCGTCGTCACGGGCCGGTACAACCAAGTAGTGGAGCCATAGGCCATGCGACGCACCCGAGCGGTGGCTCTCACCGCCCTCGCCCTCACCCTCCTCACGGCAGGATGCTCGAACACAGTGGACGACGCGACCCCCACCGACTCCGCATCCGAGAGCGCCGGCACGTACCCCACCCTCCCCGTCGACGAGGCCCGCGCCCGCGCCAAGACCGCCGCCAGCGACCTCTACGACATGATCGCCCTCCCCAAGGCGAAGGTCACCGAACGCGGCCCCGCCGTCTCCCCCTGCGACGAGGACCCCGACCACCTCTACAAGACGCGCCACCCCTGGTCCGTCTACGGCGTCTCCGAGGCCGACTTGAAGGCGGGGTTCGAACGCCTCCACGCGGCCCTCCCCGAGAAGGGCTGGAAGGTGGTGAGTTACGGCGAGGAGAACAGCGAGGCCAAGTCCCTCTCCCTGACGGCGGATTCAGCCGGCACCCGGTTCTCCGTCAACGCCCGTCTCCTCGTCTCCACCCCCACCAACCCGAACGAGAAGAACCCCCTTCTCGCGATCACCGTCGTCTCGGGCTGCTGGCGCGCCCCGGCCGGGACGGACCTCCACGCCGAGTACTGATCACCCGCACCGGAACCGGGACTCCGCCCAGTCCACCAGCGCCAGCTCGTCGAACGGCGTCTTCCCTTCCGCCACCAGCCGGACCGACTTGCGCCCGGTGAGGTCGACGTGGACGGGGACGGCGGGGTCGCCGCCCTGTACCCACCCGGAGCGCCAGACGCGGACGCCGTCGGCGTAGACGGAGAAGCGGGCCTGGGCGGGGCGCAGGGTGAGGTCGTCGATGCCGACGAGGGCGTCGTAGGAGGTGCAGGTGCGGTTGAGGTCGACGGTGACGGAGGAGTCGACGCGGACGGTGACGCCGCTGTAGGGCTGACCGGAGATGGAGAGGTTGTCCCGCTGCCACACCCAACTGCTGTCGCCGAGCCGGATCTCGGGCCCGGAGCCGTCACCGCTGGTGTCGAAGGCGAGCTTGTTGAGCGGGTAGACGGCGGGGGCGGGCGGGGGAGTGGGGGACGGCGTCGGAGAAGGCGTGGGCGTCGGGCTCGGTGTCGGCGTGGGCGTCGGACTCGGCTTCGGACGAGGCTTCACCGGAGCCGGCTTCACCGGACTCGCCTTCACCGGACTGGGACTGGGACTGGGCGCCGGCTCCACGACCGGCGCGACCACGACCGGCGGCTCCTTCGAAGGAGACGGCGACGGCGACGGCACCTCCTCCCGCACGACAGGCGCGGACGACGGCGGCGGCGCGGCCGGCGTCTTCGCCGGCCCGTCGTTCCCCACCAGCGCGAGCGCCACCGCGGCCGCGGCCACCGCCACCACGCCCGCCGCGATCCCGGCCTTCACCGGCGCCCCGAGCCCCTCGGAAGCAGCCGCCCCACCGGACGAGGACGCACCCCCGTTCGCGGCGGCAGCCGCACCCCCGACCCCGGCGGCCCCGGCTCCCACACCCCCCGCGATGAGCGCCGCGGCCTTCGCGTACCCGGCGGCCCCGAACCACCCGATGACCGCCACCGGCACGACCGCCGGAATCCCGCTCGCCACTTCCTCGATCTGAAGCGCCGCGAGCCGGCACTTCGCACACTCCTCCAGATGCTTCCGCAAGCCCCGCTCGGCCCGCGTCCGCAACCGCTTGCGCGCATACGTCCCGAGCTGGTCCGCGTACTGACTGCACTCCTCGTCCGAGGTCAGCGTCGCCGACACATGCGCCTGGAGATACGCCTGCTTCAACCCCTCCCGCGCCCGCGACGCCAGCACCCGCGTCCCGTTCGCGTCCAGCCCGAACAGCGTCGCCACCTCACTCGGCGACTCGTCCTCCACCTCGGTGTGCCACAGCACCGCCTGCCACCGCTCCGGCAACGACCGGAACGCCTGCATCGCCATCGACTGCTCGGCCTCGTGCATCGCCCGCACGTCCGCGCCGAGTTCGAGAGTGTCGTCATCCCCGACTTCCGAGGCCCGCCCCGCCGCCTGCGCCGCGAACACCGCGAAGTCGTCGACGAGCTGCTCCCGCTTCGCCGACTGGATCCACTGCGCCGCCACCCTCCGCACGGACGTCAGCAGATAGGCGCGGACGGCGTACTCGGGTCCCGAACCGCCCCGCACCGCCTGGAGCATCCGCGCGAACACCTCGGCGGTGAGGTCGTCCGCGGTGTGCCCGTCCCGGCAGCACGTACGGGCATAGCGGCGGACGGCGTCGGCGTGCCGGCGGTACAGCTCCTCGTACGCGGAGTCGTCCCCCGCCCGCATCGACCCGATCAGCTCGGCGTCGGCGGGCGGCAGCTCCCTGAGAGGCGGCAGCACCCCGTCGTCCCGCCGGTCCCACTGGCTCGGCACCTGCGGCGACGTCAGCGCCTCGCCCTCACCCCGTGCCTCGTCCCGCTCGTCACCACTCATCGCGGAAAGCCCCCGCCGCCAGCCCGTCCAGTCCCGAACACCGGCCAAGACTGCCATACCGCCATGAACCCGGACCCCCCTAGTTCGAGCCTTCCACTCGTCCGTGGCCGTTGTACTGGAGGCGGCGAGGCCAGGTTCACCTTTTTGAGTGAGGGTGGCCTATCTCTGGGGTGGGAAGGGCGCGAAGCAGCCCTTCCCACCCCAGGGGCGCGGGGAACTGCGCGATCAACCACAGACAACCCGCAGCCGCCGCACAACCGAACCCCCCACCCCCTACCGCGACCGCAACCCCTCCAGCAGGATGTCCAACAACCGAGCCGAAGCCGCCGCCTGTTGCACCGCATCCGGCAGAGACGGCGCCGCAGTCGCGATCACCAGCAGCACATCGGACACCGACACGTCCGCCCGCAACTCCCCGGCGGCCCGAGCCCGATCCACCAACTGCCCCACGACCTCCAACAGCGCCCCCACCCCAGGCTGGTCCAGCGCGGACACCGGTACCTCCTCAGGCACCAGCCGCAACTCACCCCCACCCGGCTGGGACCGCTGCTGCGGCACACGCGCCTCCTCCTCGGCCACCCCCACCCGCAGCACCTGCGGCGGCAGCAACCGCCCCGCCCCGGACGCGACGGACGTCCGCAGGAACCGCGACAGCGCCGACCACGGCTCGTCCTCCTGCCCGAGCGCGGCCCGCGCCTGCTCCGTGAGCCGCGCGGTCTCCTCCTCGGCTATCCGCCGGACCAGTACGTCCTTGCTGGGGAACCGCCGGTACACGGTGCCCACCCCCACGCGGGCCCGCCGGGCGACGTCCTCCATGGGAGCCCCGTACCCCAGCTCCCCGAACACCTCACGAGCAGCCCGCAGGACATGCTCCAGATTGCGCTGTGCGTCCACGCGCAACGGCGTCGTCCGCGAGGACTCCCCACGGCCGCCCCCCGTCGCGCTCATCATGGCGCCACTCGCGAGAGCGGACGCCGTAGACCATTGCGAGTCCTGAATGTGCATCAATGATCCCCCGGTAAATGTCGTCTCCCCCCGGAGACTTTCCCCGTCATTGAACCGCGACCCTGCCGTCCGAACCGCGATCGATCGCCGGGATGCGTGGAACCGAAGGCAGCGCACCCGCTCCCGCGTGTCGTGCGCAGGACGGCACACTTCCCCTTACACCCCGTCGACACACGAACATAGTTGAGTAGCTGTCAATTCAGAAGGGGCATGTTCCGCACGGTAACCCGCCCGATCGGAGTACACGGGGCATCTCTCCCCGTCGCATACCCCCGCACACCCCGGCGCACCCGCCCTGACCTGCGCGCCTGCCCGTGCACCGCCGCCCCGGCAGTCCCCGGCCGCACTGGAGCGCGCATCCCGCCGCGCGCCGGGACTGTGGACAAACCGCTGTGCCGGGTGCGTCATGGGGTGGTGAAGGAACGTGCGCGCATTCTCGTTGTCGGCGGCGGCTACGTCGGGATGTACACGGCTCTGCGACTCCAGCGGAAGCTGAGGCGTGAACTGAAGCGCGGGGCGGCCGAGATCACGGTCGTCACCCCCGACCCGTACATGACGTACCAGCCCTTCCTCCCCGAGGCCGCGGCCGGTTCGATCTCCCCCCGCCACGTCGTCGTCCCCCTGCGGCGCGTCCTGCCGCGCTGCCACATCGTCGTCGGCGAGGTCACCGCCGTCCGCCACACCGCCCGCACCGCGACCCTGACCACGCTCGCCACGGCGGAAGAGGGCACCGGACCGCGTCAACTGGCGTACGACGAACTGGTCCTGGCGCCCGGCTCCGTCTCCCGCACCCTCCCGATCCCCGGCCTCGCGGAGCACGCCATCGGCTTCAAGACCGTCGAAGAGGCCATCGGCCTGCGCAACCACGTCATCGAGCAGATGGACATCGCCTCCTCCACCCGCGACCCCGCCGTCCGCGCCGCCGCCCTCACCTTCGTCTTCGTCGGCGGCGGCTACGCGGGCGTCGAGGCCCTCGGCGAACTGGAGGACATGGCCCGCTACGCCTCCCGCTACTACCACAACGTCACACCGGACGACATGAAGTGGATCCTCGTCGAGGCGTCCGACCGCGTCCTCCCCGAGGTCGGCCCCGACCTGGGCCGCTACACGATCAGCGAACTGCGCCGCCGGGGCATCGAGCTCCGCCTGAACACCCGCCTGGAGTCGTGCGCCCACCGCACCGCCGTCCTCAGCGACGGCTCCCGCTTCCCGACGCGGACGATCGTGTGGACCGCCGGCGTCAGACCGCACCCCCTGCTCGCCGCGACCGACCTCCCCCTCACCGACCGCGGACGCCTGCGCTGCACCCCCGAGCTGACGGTCGACGGCGCCCCGCACGCCTGGGCCGCCGGAGACGCCGCCGCCGTCCCCGACGTCACCGCTCCCCCCGGCACGCACACCGCGCCGAACGCCCAGCACGCCGTCCGCCAGGCGAAGACCCTCGGCGACAACCTCGCCCGCTCCCTCAGAGGCGAACCGCTGCGGCCGTACGCGCACACGTACGCCGGTTCGGTCGCCTCGCTGGGCTTCCACCAGGGCGTCGCCCAGGTCTACGGCCGCAAACTCAAGGGCTACCCGGCGTGGTTCATGCACCGCGCCTACCACCTCAGCCGCGTCCCCACCTTCAACCGCAAGGCGCGCGTGCTCGCCGAGTGGACCCTCTCCGGACTCTTCAAACGAGAGATCGTCTCCCTCGGCTCCCTCGAACATCCGCGCGCGGAGTTCGAACTGGCCGCCGGTGGAAAGTCTTCTGACAACAAGACCGGTCCACACGGCGATCCGGTTGACCGGGACGACGAGGACAACCCGAAGGAGTAGTCCTCACCCGATCCAGGAACTCCCCCGCAGACCCCGGCGTCGAACGAATACCAGGCCCGACGACCGCACTGCCACACTTCATCCCGACAACCCTCTTACCGCCCTCCTACCGACCTCTGTCCCGCCCCTGTCCCCCACCAGGCGTGTCCCCGCCGCACGGCCGCCCCGGAGCCGGCCGACCACCACTACACGAGGCAAGGATTCGTGAACTTCACGCGCTGGAGCGCCCGGCTCCCCGGAACGCAGCGCCGCGCCGCCGCACGGGCCGAACACCCGCACGCCACCACCGACCGGCGCGGCGAGGGCTCCGTCCCCGCGGCCCGCGCCGAACACCTCACCGACCCGGAAGAGCCCCCGACCGCCCAGGCCGTCGACGCCCTGCCCGCCCGTGAGGTCCTCGACCGCGTCCCCGCCCTGGTCGCCCTCGTCCACGGCGCCGACCACCGCCTCGCCTACGTCAACGACGCCTACACCACCGCCTTCGGCGCCCGCCCGCCCGGCGACCCCGTCGTCGACGCCCTCCCCGAACTCTCCGAACTCGGCCTGCTCCCCCTCCTCGACCAGGCCCTACGCAGCGGCCGGCCCCGCACCCTCAAGTCCCGCAAGGCGCCCGACGGCCGCTCCTACACGTTCACCTGCACCCCGGTCACCGAAGGAGACGGCGGCGAGAAGGACGCCGTCCTCATCTTCGCCGTCGATGTCACCGACCACGCCGAGGCCGCCGAGCGCCTGCGCGCCAGCGAACGCCGCCAGCGCGAGACCGCCGTCACCCTCCAGCGCTCCCTCCTCCCCCAGGAGCTGGAACAACCCGACGACCTGCGCATCGCCGCCGTCTACCACCCCGGCGGCACCGAGGCGGCCGTCGGCGGCGACTGGTACGACGTCATCACCCTCGGCGGTGGCCGCACGGCCCTCGTCATCGGCGACGTCATGGGCCGGGGCGTGCGCGCGGCGGCCGTCATGGGCCAGCTGCGGACGGCCGTGCGCGCCTACGCCCGCATGGACCTCCCGCCGCACGAGATCCTCCAGCTCCTCGACGGCCTCGCCGCCGAGATCGACGCCAACCAGATCGCCACCTGCGTCTACGCCGTCCACGACCCCAACGAGGGCCGCCTCGTCTACGCCTCCGCGGGCCACCTCCCGATCCTGGTCCGCGACGAGTCGGGCACCGTCACCCGCGCCCCCGAACCCACCGGCCCCCCGCTCGGCACCGGCGGCCTCATGCACTCCTCGACGTCCATCCCTCTGGGTCCCGGCTCCACCGCCGTCCTCTACACGGACGGCCTCGTCGAACGCCGCGACGCCGACCTCGACGAAGGCATCGAGGCCCTGGAACGCGCGCTGTCCGGCGCCACCGGCACGCCCCAGGTGGTGTGCGACCGCCTGGTCCGCTCGGCAGGCGTGACCGCCGACCACGACGACGACGTCGCCGTCCTCGTCCTCCAGCACCCCAGCCGCACCGGCCCCGAGAGCGAACTCTTCCGCAACGCGGCACTGGAACTCCTGGGCGGCGTCGAAGCGGCCCCCCGAGCCCGGGCCTTCGCCTCCGGCGTCCTCACGAGCTGGCGCTTCCCCGCGGACCTCCACGACCACGGAGTCCTGGCGACCAGCGAGCTGGTCGCCAACTCCCTCCAACACGGCACCCCACCCATGCGCCTGCGCCTGCGCCGCACCGACCGCCGCCTCATCATCGAGGTCACCGACGGCGACGACCACCTCCCCCGCCGCCGCCAGGCCGACCCCGCCGACGAATCCGGCCGAGGCATCGCCATCATCGCCACCATCGCCACCAGCTGGGGCGCCCGCAGAACGCCGGGCGGCGGCAAGGCGGTGTGGTGCGAGTTCGCGCTGCCCTAGAGGGGGGAACGGAAAAGGGCCGTCGTAGGGGTTACGACGGCCCTGAGGGCGGGGGCAGGAGACGGCCGAGGCACGGGCCGCAGGCCTGCCGGGCTGAAGGGGGCTTGCCCGGCGGCAGCGGGGCTCGCCTTGGTGGCGCCAGGGAGCTTGCCCGGCGGCAGCGCCGGAGGGCCGCGTACCGGACGCGAGGCGAGCTTCGGACGGTGTTGAGGCGCCCCAATTGCCCGCGCCCGCTGCGGATGGCCGTGGGCGTGGGCATGGGCGCAGTGGCGTAGCGGATGGGCGTGGGTGCAGTGGCGTAGAGGATGGGCGTGGGTGCCGTGGAACGCACGACAGGCAAAGGCCCGCGCCCGCTACGGACAGGCCGTTGTGCTCCGCAGCCCTTCACTCGCGGCGCCCGGTTCGTGCGACGCCTCTGCCCGCAGGCCCATTCGCGGCGGGTGTACCGGCCGGGCGCCGACTCGGCCCGCAGGCATCCCTCGCAGTGGGCGTTTCGGTTGGATGCCCTGTTGGTGCGCCGACTCGGCCCGTAGCCTCCGCTCGCGGCAGGTACTCCGGTGGGCGCTCTGTTCGCGCGCTGTCTTGGCGCGCAGGCCCCGCTCGCGGTGGGCGCTCCGGGTGGGCGTCCTGTTCGCACGCCGCCCTGGCCCGCAGTCCCGCTCGCGGTGGGCGTTTCGGTGGGGTGCTCTGTTGGTGCGCCGCCTCGACCTGTGGCCCCCGCTTGCGGTGGGCGTTCCGGTCGGGTGCCCTGTACGGGCCCCGCAGCTCCCGCTCGCGGCGGTCATTCCCCTCAGGCGTTCACCGACTCCACCTGAGCCCCACCCCGCGCGACGACCCGGTTCCGGGTGAGCCACGGCTGGTCCTGGACGGGGGTGAGGCGGCGGCCCAGCCGCAGTGCGAGCCAGGTGATGCCGAGGGAGAACAGCAGGAACGTCACGATGTACGGGGCGTGCAGCGAGGCGCCCATGGGCCCGCCGATCGCCGGACCGACAGCCAGCGCGAGCTGCTTGACCAGGGCGAACGCCGAGTTGTACTGACCGGCGAGCCCGCTCGGCGCGAGATCGGCGACCAGGGGCGCGACCGTCGGCGACAGCATCGCCTCACCGAGCCCGAACAGCGCGTACGTCGACACGAACGCCGCCGTCGCGATCTCCGCACTCGCGTGCCCGAGCCCCGCGTACCCCGCGACCGCCCACGCCACGGCCCAGATCAGCCCCACGGCCGCGATGACCCGGGACCGACGCCGGCGCTCCACGAACCGCAGGATCGCGAACTGCGCGACGACGATCATCGCCGTGTTCGCCGCCAGCGCCGTCCCCAGCGTCGACGGCGAGATCCCGGCCGCCTCCACGCCGTACGCGCTCAGCCCCGACTCGAACTGCCCGTAGCAGGCGAAGAAGAGGACGAACCCGAGGACCAGCAACTGCACCATCGCGCGGTTGCTCAGCATCGCCCGCCAGCTCGCCTTCGCGGACCGGGGAGCGTCGGCCACCTGCGGCGCGTGCGGCACCCGGACCGTCGTCATCACGACCGCCAGCAGCAGGAACATCGCCGCCTCGATCGAGAACAGCAGCACGAAGGACGACGCCTTCGACACGTCGACGAGATGCCCGCCGATCAGCCCGCCGACGCCGAGACCGAGGTTCTGCAGGAAGAACTGCATGGCGAACGCCCGCGACCGCGTCTCCGTCGTCGAGCAGTCCACGATCATCGTCGCCAGCGCCGGCTGCATCACGGCCTGCCCGGCCCCGAGCAGCGAGGCCGCGGCGAGCACCGCGACGGCGTTCGCGGCGAGACCCAGCGAGAGGGCGCCCAGCGCGGCGGTGACCAGGGCGACGAGCAGCACAGGAAGCGGGCCCCGACGGACGATGGCCCGACCGGCGAACGGCAGCACGATCAGCGCGGCCACGGCGAAGACGGCGAGGACGAGCCCCGCGGTCATGGCACCGAGCCCCCGCACCTGCGCCACGTAGACGTACAGGTAGGGGACGGTGAAGCCGAGCCCGAACGCGCTGAGTGCGTTGCCGACGTGGATCCGGCGCATCGCCGCGCCCTTCTCCCTGGTCACGGTCACCTCTCTCAAACAGTTACTCGCAAGTACTTACTAGCAAAGACTTCAAAGCTAAAGTTTCGAGCTAAACCATACACCTCGAAGAACTTGAACGCCAACAGCCCCATGCGATACTGACCGGCATGGGCGACCACCCCGACACCCCTGGCGAACCGACGCTCGACGAGCAGATCGCCGCCTACCAGCGCGAGTTCCGCGACCTCGACCCCCAGGTCGAGAAGATCGTCTCGGCCCTCTCCCGCCTGAACCGCCGGATGAACGTCGCCTACGGGCGCCAGACCTCCGCGCTCGGCATCTCCAACGCCGACTGGGAGGTCCTCAAGGCCCTCGTCCTCGCCGGCGCCCCCTACCGACTCGGCCCCGGAGACCTGGCCAAGCGCCTCGGCCTCACGCCGGCCGCGATGACCCACCGGATCGACCGCATGGTCACCGAGGGGTACGTGACCCGGGAACGCGACGAGTCCAACCGGGTCCGCGTCATCGTCGAGCTGACCCCCGAGGGCCGCGAGATGTGGCTGGAGGCCATGCGCCTCGCCTCCGTCTTCGAGGAGGACCTCCTCCAGGACCTCACGCCGGTCGAGCGCGCGACGCTGGGTGAGGTTCTGACCAGGCTGCTACGCCGGGTGGAGCACGCTCAGCCGGATGCCGGGGGCCGTCTCAGCGATCTTGAGTAAAAGATCTTGACAGAGACGCCTTGACGGGGGTCCGGGCGATCTGTAAGGTTCTTCGAGTTGCCACGGAGCCGTAACGGTTCTCCGGTAGCACTCCCGCCGCGCGAGCGGCACTCACACCATCAGCAAGATCACTCCCGACGGGGTCGAATTCGTCATGTCCGCATGCGCGAATTCAATTCGATTCGGGGCCCGGTAGCCCGATTGGGAATCACCGAGCGGATCCGCTAAGGTTTGAGACGTCGGAACGGCCCAACAGCCGGAAAGACAACCCCCGCTGACTGGGAATCGGACGCCGAAAGGATCTGATAGAGTCGGAAACGCCGGAAGGGAAACGCCCGAAGCGAAAGCGGAGAGCGGGAACCGGAAAGCACCGAGGAAATCGGATCGGAAAAAGATCTGATAGAGTCGGAAACGC
>DATCQX010000581.1:0-4080 GCA_036569285.1 Streptomyces sp. | reverse complement strand
CGCGCTGGGCTGCAAGCTGGGCAGCAAGGAGGGCATCGACCGCATCCGGTCGATCCGCAAGCTGGACGACCGGCACCACTTCACGCTGGTGTGCCAGGACTTCGCGCAGCTCGGCCAGTTCGTGCAGATCGACAACAACGTGTTCCGGTCGATCAAGGCGTCCACGCCCGGGAGTTACACCTTCATCCTGCCGGCGACCCGCGAGGTGCCCCGGATGCTCCAGCACCCGAAGAAGAAGACGGTGGGCGTGCGCATCCCGGACCACACGGTCACCCAGGCGCTCCTCGCGGAGCTGGGCGAGCCCCTGCTGTCCAGCACGCTGCTGCTGCCGGGCGAGGAGGAGCCGATGACGCAGGGCTGGCAGATCAAGGACGAGCTGGACCACGTCCTGGACGGCGTGCTGGACTCCGGGGAGTGCGGGACCGAGCCGACGACGGTGGTGGACTTCTCCGAGGGCGAGGCGCGGATCGTGCGGTACGGGGCGGGGGACGCGTCGCGGTTCGAGTGAACCGTAAAGGGCGGTTCATGAAGGGAGGGCCGCCGTACAGGGCGTTAGTTGAAATATGAAACAGTGATGTCCATGACCTCTGTACAGGCAACCTCTGTCGACATCAGCACCGAGGACGGCGTCGCGGACGCCTACTTCGTCCACCCTGCCGACGGCGGCCCTCACCCCGCCGTCCTGCTCTACCAGGACGCCTTCGGGCTGCGTCCGCACCTGAAGTCCATGGCGGACCGGCTCGCGGGCGAGGGCTACGCCGTCCTCGTCCCGAACGTGTTCTACCGGCACGGCAGCGCGCCGGTGTTCGAGCTGCCCGAGTTCATCGACTTCAAGGCGCGGCCGGAGATCTTCGAGAAGATCTGGCCGGTCATGCAGTCACTCACCCCCGAGCTGGCCATGAAGGACGCCGGCGCCTACCTGGACTGGCTGGCCGAAAGCCCCGCGGTCATCGACGGCCCGGTGGGTCTGACCGGTTACTGCATGGGCGCCCGCCTCGCACTGCTCACCGCGGGCACCCACCCCGACCGGGTCGCGGCGGCGGGCGGCTTCCACGGCGGGGGCCTGGTCACCGACGGCCCCGACAGCCCGCACCTGCTCGCCGGGAACATCACGGCCGAGGTGTACTTCGGCCACGCCGACCAGGACGACGCGATGCCGCCGGCGGCCGTACAGGCCCTGGAGGAGGCGCTCACCGAGGCCGGTGTCCGCCATGTCACCGAGGTCTACGAGGGCTCCTTCCACGGCTACACGCAGGCCGACACCTCCGCGTACGACGAGAAGGGCGCCGAGCGGCACTGGGCCGCGCTCCTCGACCTCCTGAACCGCACCTTCAAGGCATAAGGACAAAAGGCGCTCGCGGCACTTTCCACCGCGAGCGCCTTTCGTATTGCCCCCCGAATATGCCAATCGGAACAAAGAGGCCCAACCCCTGAACGTCTGCGCCCAGAATTGCGTACGGGCACGTGAGAGACGCACAACTATTGACTCTGGGGGGAGTTGGCCTATGGAAGGCACGGTGGACGGGTTCCGCTACGGGGCCGTCACTCCGATCGCTGCTTATGTGATGGCATGTCTGGGGGGTGCGCTGGGCCTTCGCTGCATTGTCCGTTCCCTGCTCAACACGCACTCCTGGAAACCGGGTTGGCTCGCGCTCGGCGCGACGTCGATCGGGTGCGGGATCTGGACGATGCACTTCATCGCGATGATCGGTTTCCGGGTCGTGGAGACCCGCGTCGGCTACCACGTCGGGCTCACCGTCCTGAGCCTCGCCGTCGCAATCGTCGTGGTCGGCATCGGCGTGTTCATCGTCGGCTACCGGGGCGCGAGCACCCGCACCCTGCTGTTCGCGGGCGTCGTGACCGGGCTCGGGGTGGCCGTGATGCACTACCTCGGCATGGCCGCGATGCACCTCAACGGGCAGATCGACTACGACCCGTCGATCGTCGCCCTCTCCGTCCTGATCGCGATCGGCGCCGCGACCGCCGCGCTGTGGGCGGCCGTCTCCATCCGCGGTTTCCTGCCGAGCCTCGGCGCGAGCCTCGTGATGGGCGTCGCCGTCTCCGGCATGCACTACACCGGCATGGCCGCGGTCAGCGTCGAGGTGCACGGGACGACGGCGTCGTGGGCCGGCGACTCGCCGACCTCGCTGCTGCTGCCGATGCTGATCGGGCCGGTGATCTTCCTGTTCCTCGCGGGGGTCGTGGTCATGTTCGACCCGCTGCTGGTGCTGGGGGACGGCGAGTGGAACCGCCCGGTGGCCGGGCGGAAGTCCGTCGCCGTCCCCGACGCGTTCAGCCCGCCCGAAGCGTGGAGGCCGGAGCGGACACGGAGCGGCGGCTGAGGGGTTCACGCAGGCCGAGGTGGGCGCGCAGGGTCGTGCCGGTGTAGGCGGTGCGGTAGACGCCGCGTTCCTGGAGTTCGGGGATCAGCAGGTCGACGATGTCGTCGAGGCCGTCCGGGATCAGGTACGGGGTGACGTTGAAGCCGTCGACCGCGCCGTGGCGGACCCAGTGGGCGAACTTGTCGGCGAGCCCCGAGGGGGTGCCGACGTGGCCGCGCTGCGGGCCGAGCGCGATCACCGTCTCGCGCAGCGACCAGTTGTTCGCCTCCGCCTTCTGCCGCCACTCGGCGACGACGGCACGCGGGTCGGTGACGCGGCGGGCGCCGAAGGAGCCGTCGTTCTCGGTGACGACGGGGTCCTCCTTCGGCAGCGGGCCGTCGGCGTCTCGGCCCGTCAGGTCGAGGTTCCACACCTGGCCCGCGATGTTCAACGCCGTCGCCGGGGTGACCTGCTGGAGCCTGATCCAGCGCTTCTTCTCCAGCGCCTCCGCCTCGGTCGCGCCGATGATGATCTCCGTGCCGGGGAGGATCCGCAGGTCGTCCTCGGGCCGCCCGGCCGCGCGCAGCCTGCGCCTGACGTCCCGCGCGAACGCCAGCGCGTCGTCGAAGTCGTCGCCGTGCGCGGAGAAGATGACGTCCGCGCCTCGCGCCGCGAAGTCCCGCCCCTCGCCCGAGTCTCCGGCCTGGAAGATCACCGGGTGGCCCTGGGGGCTGCGGGGCAGGGTGGGTGTGAACTCGACGTCGAACTGCGGGCCCTTGTGCACGACCCGCCCCGGCGCGTCCCCCTCCCACGCGTCCCAGATCTCCCGCGCCAGCGTGAGGAACTCCTCCGCCCTGCGGTACCGGTCGGCGTGGTCCAGATAGCCGCCCCGGCGGAAGTTGGCGCCCGTCCACGCGTTGTCGGTGGTGACGACGTTCCACCCCGCCCGCCCCTCGGACAGCAGGTCCAGCCCGGAGAGCCTGCGCGCGAGGTCCGCGGGCTCGTTGAACGTCGTGTTGGACGTCGACACGAGCCCGATCCGCTCGGTCACGGCCGCCAGCGCGGCGAGCTGCGTGATCGCGTCCGGCCTCCCGGCCACGTCGAGATCGTGGATCAGCCCGTCCACCTCCCGCAGCCGCAGCCCCTCCCCGAGAAAGAACGCGTCGAACAACCCCCTCTCCGCCGTCCGCGCCACCTTCCGGAAGCTCGCCGGATCGATCTGCGATCCGCTCTGCGGGTCCGACCAGATCGTCCAGTGGTTGACGCCCTGGAAGAAGACACCGAAGTGCAACTGGGCGTGCGGGAAGGGGGTTTCGGTGCGGGTCATCGGGGGTCCTTCCCGGGGGCGGGGCGGGTGAGGGGGGTGAGGGTGAGCGCCGGAGTTCCGGGGGCGGACGGGCCCGGCCGGCGGCCGCCGACCGCCACAGCGCGGGTGCGGTGGCGTGCCGGTGAGAGGGGGAACGCCTCTTCGCGTGCGCCCGATGCCTGGGCGGCTCCCCTGGCCGTGTCCGGCAGCGGGGCGGGCGCGTCGGCGGGCGGTCCTCCTGATCGCAGTACTGGGCGCTGGGGGCCGGGTGTGCGGGTGGCCGGTGCCGCTCGGAGACGGCCGCTCATCGGCCCGCTCCGTCGGTCGTCTCCGCGTACCGGTTCGCCGGCCTCGGCAGGCCCAGGTTCGTGCGGAGGGTGGCGGCGGGGAGGGGGCGGGTGGCGGTGCGGGTGGTGAAGAGGGCGGGGAGGACGAGGCGGGAGAGGGTGGGGA
>DATCQX010000580.1:0-24095 GCA_036569285.1 Streptomyces sp. | reverse complement strand
CCCCAACACCCTTGTTAGCCTTGGCCATAGCCCGGTCGCTGGTGCATCCCCCGTCGCCAGCGACCGGGCGTTTTAGCTGCCCCCGGCAGCCCCGGAGGGCTGGTCACCTCTCGCACCCCCTCCGCTCCCGCGATATCACGAATGCAATATTACTGACGTGTCATCATTTACCGATGCTTAGTAACGCCCTGCGACAATAATCCTGATAGTCCGCTTAGTGGCATACGATCGGCCCGGGAGTCAGAGGGCCAGCAACGAGGCCCTCTGCTTTGTTGCATGTCGGGGACGTATGGGACACAGCGTATTGACGCACCTGGCGGTGTCGCCGGACGAGGAGCGGGTCTACCGGGCGGTTCTCTGTTCCCCGGGCCTCGGACTGGAAGCCCTCGCCCTGAGCTGCACGCTGGACCCGGACGCCCTCCAGCCGATCGTCGACCGGCTGCAGGAGCGGGGGATGATCAAGATCGACCGGCAGCAGCGGCTCAACGCCACCGATCCGGCCGTGGTGGTCGAGCGGCTCGTCGAGCAACGGCTGACCGAGCTCCAGGACGAGCTGCGAGAGGTGATCTCCTCCCGTCACGTCGCGAACGTGCTGCTCAAGGACCAGCAGGACGGCGTGCGCAATGTGGTGCCCTCGGGCGTCGAGCGGATCGAGGGGCTCGACGACGTCCGCGCGCGCATCGACGAGCTGACCTTCTTCACCCACCACGAACTGCTCTCCGTCCAGGCGAAGGGCGTGCTGTCCCCGGCGGCGATCGAGGCGACCCGGGAGGTGGACACGCGCTGCCTGAGACGCGGCGTCGAGATGCGCACGGTCGTCCACGCCAAGGCCTTGGACGACCAGCTCACCGCCGACTACCTGCGGGAACTCGCTTCCCAGGGCGTACTGATCCGCGCCTCGGACGGCCCGCTGGAACGCATGCTGATCTTCGACCGGCGCACGGCCCTCGTCCCGATCGACCCGCAGGACAGCTCGAAGGGCGCCCTGGTGGTGCACCAGCCGGGCATGCTGTCGAGCCTGCTCGCGTTGTTCGAACGGTTCTGGGAGCGCGCGACCAGCCTGGACGAGGAGCGGCTGAGCGAGATCGAGCAGCGGGTGCTGCGGATCATGACGAAGGTCGACAAGGACGAGGCCGGCGCCCGGGAGCTGAACATCTCCGTGCGCACCTACCGCGGCCATGTCGCGGAACTGATGCGCCGCCTGGGCGCCACCAGCCGGGTCCAGGGCGCCCTCGCCGCCCGGGAACGCGGGTGGATCTAGGCTCCGCGGTCAGGACACCTCGGCCAGGTGCCATCCGTTCAGCCCGGCTTCCGCGAAGGCACGGCCGATCACCCGCGGGTCCGCCGACGGCGGCTCCCCGTCCGGTGTCTCGACCTCGACGGTGAACCCGTCACCCGCCATCACCGGCGTGCACCGCCACCGGGCGGGCAGTAGCGCGACCAGGCGGATCGACGCCGTCTCCGGGAGCAGGAGCGCCGAGTCCGCCGCCGGGTCGGCGAGGACACGAATTGTCAGGGTCGCCATGACCGCTTGGCTCCTCAGGAAATGTCGCCGGCCGAAAAGGAAGTCGGGTCGAGCGTCCGCACACTCTAGATCAGCGGATGCGGGGCCCACGTGGGTTCACCGTCGTTCAGAGCGGTGACACCGGTGCGCTGTTCCACCGAGGCCAGCCGGGGGTGGTTCCAGCCGAACGCCGCGCGCTCGTCCATCCGCAGCGGCTGGAGGCCGACCGGGACGACCTTGACCGCCGCCCAGCCCATCCGGCGCAGCGCGGCGGGCAGCCGGTGCGAGAGGTCGACGGCGAGCGGGTCCGCCCCCTGCTCCCGCAAGTGGCTCACCAGTTCCGCGACCGTGACGGGTTCACCGGAAGGCTCAAGGCCGACGGGCCGCGGGTCGCCGAAGCCCGCGCACCACAGGGCTGCCGCGTCGGCGCCGGGTGTGTCGGCGAAGTAGCGGGCCCGCTCGACGTCCTCGGTGACGACAGCCGGGACGGGGCCGTCCTGCCGGGCCCGGCGGGTGAGCCGCAGGACGGTGCGGATCTGGAGCGCCTCCTGGAGCGCCCCGGCCAGGGTCCGGCCCCAGTCGGTGGACGCGTTGCACCCCACGGCCGCGAGCGGACGGCCGTCGCAGCTGTCCAGCACGACCCCGACCGCGCAGACCACGCCCGGCACACCGGTCGGCACCCGGGCGAGTACCGGCTCCACTCCGCTGTCCCGGGCCAGGTCGAGAGCGGTCCGCAGCCGGCGCCAGGCGGGGGTGGCCGGGGCGGCGCGCAGGCTCGCGTCGAGGTCCACCCGGGGCAGGGCGAGGCGCCGGGCCCACGCCACCATGACCGCGTCCCGCTCGATCACCTCCAGCAGGGCGGAGCGCAGAGCCATGTCGAGGCCGTCGCCCGACGCCGCGCCGGACGGGGACGGGTCGAAGCCGGCCGTCTCCGGGCCGGCCGCCGGATAGTCCACCAGGCCGGCCGGTACCAGGACCTCCGTGCCGTCGGCGAGCCGACGGGCCGGATAGTGGTGGAGCGCGACGGCGTCGGCGCTGCCGAGGGCGATCTCCGGTGCGGCGAAGGCGAGTCGCTCACCGTCCGCGCCCGCGCTCCAGGCCTCCCGGTCGCCCTGCGAGGGGCGCAGCGCGAACCGTTCGACGGCCTCGCCCGCGGCGCGGACCACCACGTCGCTGCGGGCCACCCCGCACGCGCCGACCACCTCGGGGGAGAGGGTCCGCTCGGCCGGGAAGGACTCGTCCTGCTGCCAGGCGAGTTCCACCAGGCCCTGCCACAGCGGCTCCTCGCCACCTCGCGGCGGGCGAAGCTCGCTGGCCCGGGCGAGGCCGGCCTCCGGGTCCAGGGTCAGAGTGAAGTCGATCATGCGGTGGAGGCCCCTTCCAGGACGTCGGTGTAGAGCTCGGCCAGTTCGGCGGTGCGGAAGGCCCCGAGCATCGGCAGGCCCGCGCCCCAGCTCCGGGCGGCGCGGGCGGCCAGCGCCGCCGGGTCCTGGTCGTCCGTCCGGCAGGTCCGCACGCCCCAGCGCCGGGCCAGTTCGGCGATTCCGGACGGCGGGTGCTCCGGCAGGTCCGGGAGGCCGGACCGGACGGCCTGCCAGGCGGACCGCAGTCGCCCGGCGTCACCGAGACGGCTGTCCCCCGCCAGGACGCGGGCCCAGACCGCGGGCAGGACGAGGACGGTGGCGGACATCTTGCGGGCGCCGGTCGCGAGGGACAGCTCGTTGGCCAGGTACCAGACCTTGCCCACGAACGGGTCGCGGCCCAGCATGGACCAGCCGAGGACCGTCTGCGCGCTGAGCAGGGCGAGTTCGGTGCGCAGCTCCGGTGGCGCGGCGGGCGCGAGGGCGGCCTCGTGACCGGCCCGGGCCATCCGGGCGAGCAGCGAGCACGCCTCGGCGTCGCCGGTCCGCGGGACATGCCGTCCCGGTTCGGGGAGGTAGGTGTTCAGCAGCCGGCAGAGCGCCTCCAGGACGCCCTCCAGCAGCAGACCGGTGGGCAGCGTCGCGGTGGCCCGCGAGTCGAGGACCGCGAGGTCGGCGGCGAGCGGTTCGGCCATGACGAGCTTGCGGGCGCCGTCGACCAGGACGGTCGCCGCGGAACTCACCTCGGCGGCGGTCCCCACCGTGGTCGGCACGGCCACCAGCTCCGGGCCGCCCGCGTGCGGGGCCGTGGCGCCTGCCAGGGCGACCAGCCCGGGGCGCGGGCCGCCGTGCCGGATGCGGCGGGCTGCCTGGGAGTCGGTGCTCAGCAGCCGGGCCAGGGCCGCGGCGTCCAGGACGCTGCCGCCGCCGACGGCGACCAGCCGGGCCGATCCCCCCACGGCGGCGGCGAGTTCCTCGGCCGTGTCCAGGGTGAGGGCCCGCGGGTCGAGCGCGACCGTCCGCAGCCGACCGCCCGAGGCCGCCCGGGCGGCCTCGGCCAGCGGGCCGGTCACGGCCTCGGGAAGGCCGCGGTCGGTCATCAGGACGGTGCCCGCCGACGGGCCCTGGGCCAGCGTCCGGACGCCCGAGTCCGCCCCCACGTGCAGGCGGGTGCGGCGCTGCCACATCGCCATGGGCGGCGGGGGCGCGATGTTCACCGGTGGTTCCCGACCTCTCGCGCCGCAGTCGCCAGCCCGGCGCGCAGGGCGCGCTCCAGGTCGTCCAGGTCCGCGTCGCTGCTGGTCAGCGGCGGGATCAGCTGAACGCAGCCGGGGCCCGGGTAGACCAGCGCACCCTCCAGGCGTACCAGCGAGATGGTCCGCTGGATCCGCGCGGCGTCCAGCGGGGCGCCGTCCGCGTCGGTCAGCACGAGCGAGCGGAAGCAGCCCGTGCCGGTGACGCCGGCCGCTCCGGGCAGGGTGTCGAGGAGCGTCCGCAGGATCGTGTCGAGCCGCTCGGCCGTACGGGCGCCCGCGGCGAGGGCGTCCAGCCGGGTGAACTCGTCCAGGGTCGCCGAGATCGCCGCGCAGGTGGTGGGGGAGCCGGCCTGGGTCTCGCCGTGCACGAGGATCGCGTCCTTCTCCTCGAAGGTGGCCGCCACCCGGTGCGAGACCAGGACGGCCGAGGCCGCGCAGGTGCCGTTGGTCAGGCCCTTGGAGGTCAGCAGCAGGTCCGGCGCGTCCGCCCAGAGGCCGGAGGCGAACAGCGGACCGGTCCGGCCGAAGCCGGTGGCGACCTCGTCGGCGACCAGCAGGAAGCCGTACTCCGCACGGAGCTTGAGCAGCGCCTCGATCATCTCCGGCGCCACCACATGGGTGCCGGAGCCGAGGACCGGCTCGCACACGACGGCGGCGACCCGGTGACCCTCGCGCTCCATGAGGCGGACCAGCTCGTCCGGGCGCTCGGGACTGACGTGCCGGACCTGCCGGACGTCGACCCCGTACATCTGCTGCCCGAGGTCCTCGCCGCTCACCGCGAACGCCCCGTACGTCAGTCCGTGGTAGCTGCCCTTGAAGCCGACCACCAGGGTGCGCCGGGTGTCGCCGTTCAACACGGCGTACTGGCGGGCGAGCTTCATGACCAGGTCGTTTCCGGAGCCGCCCGAGGTCGAGTAGAGCACCCGGCGGTAGGTGTCGGCGCCCGCCGCGGCCACCAGGCGGGCCGCGGCGTCGACGGCGTAGCGGTGGCCGAAGCGGAACAGGCTCAGGTACGAGGCCTCGGTGAGGGCCTCGCCGATGGCGGCGGCGACGGCCGTGTTGCCGTAGCCGAGGTTGACGTTCCACAGGCCGCTGGTCGCGTCCATCACCTCGTGGCCGTCGGCGAACCGCAGGCGGCTGCCCGCTGCACTGGCCAACTGCCGGTCGGGGCGGTCGAACTGGCTCGGCGGGACGAGCATCTCCCACAGCGGGTACGGGCGGTCCGCGCGGTCGGCCATCAGATGCTCCTCGCGATGATCAGGGAGTGGACGGAGCCGTCCTCGGTGGCGGCGGCCCGCACGGGGCGGGCGGCTCCGGCCGCGAAGCCGGCGCCGGCGAGTTCCGCGGCCAGCTCGTCCGCGGTGGGGAGGTGGACGACCGAGGTCAGCAGGACCGGCGGCAGTCCGGCCGCCGTCTTCAGCACGGTGACGTGGCGGCGGGAGCGGTCGGCGACCAGGTGGGAGATCACCGTGTACCGCGCGTCGCCGCGTTCGGACGTACGGACGGTCTCCGTCGGCTCGGCGCAGGCGCCGGACTCCTCGGGGAGGTGGACCGTGAGGACGAACGGCGCGCCGGGGGCCAGGTGGCGGCGGACCGAGCGGAAGACCTCGGGCCGCACGGCCGGGTCGAGCAGACCGACGGTGGTGGTACCCAGCAGGGCGCCGGCGAAGACCTCGCCCAGGTCGAGGTCGCGCATGTCGGCCTCGACCGCGGTCAGCCGCTCGGCCAGCCGGGCGCCCTGCGGGGCCGACAGCCGGCCGCTCAGCACGTCGAGCAGCGAACGGGAGGTGTCGATGCCGGTCACCCGGTGTCCGGCGGCGAGCAGCGGGATCGTCAGCCTGCCGGATCCGCAGGCGAGTTCGAGCAGCGCGCCGCGCAGGCCGCGGAACACGGCGAGCAGGTCGGGGATCTCGACCGTGTCGGCGGCGGAGAGCGCGTGGTAGACCGGGCCGCCGTGGTCGCCGTACATGTCGGCGACGATCAGATCGGGGCCGAGTTCCGCCGCCAGCCGGCGGGCGGTGCCGGGCAGTTCGGCGAGCGCGGGGGCCGGTGCGACGGCGGTGGTCACGCGGCACCGCCCGCCGGGAGGCCGAGCCGCTCGGCCAGCGCGGCGCGCAGGTGCCGGACCGCCTCGGGCGCGAGGCCGAGGGCCTGCGCGGCGAACCGCTCCGCCTGCTCCGGCGCCACCGCGTTGTACGCGTCGAAGACGATCGCGGCCTCGCGTTTCACCCGGAACATCTTCAGCTCCGCCCCGAGCAGCACGTGCGGCCGGCCGTCGACGGCGACCGCAAGCGGCGCGTCCACGTCCTCGACCGGCCCGCCGGGCAGCCCCTCGCAGAAACGGACGCCGAAGCCGCTGACCTGGACGCTGTCCGGCCGTCGGGTGTTCAGCCGCCGGACGGCGTCCAGCGCCCGGACGTAGCGGGCCAGCCAGGGGCGCTCGGCGTGGGCCCGGGCGAGCAGGCCCGGGGTCAGGACGCCGTCCAGGGCCGTCCCGGCCTCCGGCGCCCGTGCCCCCGCCGGGGCGCCCGGCCCGGTCCTCAGGGTGCCGTCCTCGTCCAGGTGCAGCCGGGACGCGCCGCCGAGCACCTCGGACCCCGCCAGCGCGGTCAGGTCCGCCAACTGGACGGCCGGGTGGACCAGTTGCTCGGGGAAGACGCCCTCGGCGACGGCCCGGTCGGCGTCGGCGAGGAAGGCCGCGAGGTCCTCGTCACCGGTGATCCGCACGACGGTCGGGCCGGCCACGGTGAGGAAGCCGATCGAGGAGTAGTCGAAGACCTGGATGTAGATCTCGTCGGCGAGGACGACCTCGTCGCCGCTGTACCGGAAGCTGCCGCTGGTGGGGATCACGGTCGCGGGGGTGGTCCCGGCGAGGCAGGCGGCGGTGTCCCGGTCGGCGAAGACCCAGGTGTCCTCGGTGACGAGACCGGAGTGGAGCAGGGGGCCCAGGTCGGCGCCGGGCTCGGCGACGATCTCCAGCGCGGTGTCGCGCGGCCCCGGGTAGCCGCCGGAGACCCAGCGCTGCAACCGCAGGGCGGCTTCGGACATGAGCTCCGGGGTCGGCCCGGCGTCGAGCATGGTCATGGGAGTCTCCAGTAATTCCGGATAGATCGTGGGGCGGCGGTGCCGCGGTGGTTCGGGGCGGGCGGGTCAGAACAGCTGCGACCAGGCCGGCGCGAGGAAGGTGCTGACCAGCCAGGACCCGAGCGGGACGTCGTCCAGGCGCACGGAGGACAGGCCGTCGGGCCGCGCGAGCGGGCCGTCCGCGCAGAGCGGCACCACCGTGCGGGCGATCTGCGCGTCGACGCCGATCACCACCGGTGAGCCGGCCTGCGCGGAGACCGGACGGCTGACGGCGCCGCCGCAGACAACGGCGTCCCCCGCCGCGGGGTGCAGCACCATGCCCGAGGCCCGCAGGCTCACCCGGTGCCCGGCCAGCCGGTCGGCACCGGTGTCGGCCGGCAGCACCATCACCGGGCCCTGCGGGGTCGAGGCGTACACCGAGGTCACGGTGTGCGGGACGGTGACCCCGACCATCACCGCCGCGACCAGGGCCGCCAGCGCCAGCGCCCCGGCCGAGCGCCGGACCGGACCGGCGCCGTACCCGCCGGCCAGCCGGAACCAGCGGACCGCCTTGCGCAGTCCGAGGAAACCGGCCCAGCCGACCACCGCGAGGACGGCCGCACTGCCGACCGGGCCGAGCATCACGAGGGCGAAGGCCTGGTAGTTGAGGAACGCCGAGGCGACCAGGACGGGCGCGGTGACGGCGCAGGCCGCGCCGAACAGGACCCGGCGCACGCTCGGCCGTGTGTCGAGCCGCCCGCCGAACACGGTGACAGCGGCGACCCGTCCGGCGTCCTCCATGGACTGGGAGCGCAGGTTGGGCCGGTCGAGCCAGCCGACGAGGGCCAGGTAGCCGTCGAACTTCACGAACGGGCACAGGTTGACGGCGCCCATCAGCAGGTTGGAGACCACCAGCGCCGCGGCGAACTGCCGTGCGCCGCCGTGCGGCAGCAGTGGGGCGACCGCCCCGGACAGCCCGGCGACGGCCAGGTGGACCCTGACGCCGGCCAGCGCCACCAGCAGCCGTTCCCTGCGGGGCAGCCGCCAGGCCTCGCTGACGTCACAGAACATCGCGGGGCTGCCGTACATCAGCATCACGCCCAGCCGGTGGACCCGGCCGCCACCGCGCACCAGGGAGAGGCCGTGGCCCAGCTCGTGGACGAAGGTGGTCGTGACCATCGCGACCAGGAGCGCCACCAGCACGAACAGGCTCGCGGGCCGGTCGAGTTCGTGGAGCGCGCCCGCCCCGGCCAGCGCGAAGTGGGCGAGACCGCCGACGGTCACCGCGGCGCCCAGGGCCGCACCGGGCCGGGAGGCCAGCGCGCGCCCGACCGGGGCGCAGGCCGCGAGCAGGCGGGCCGGGTCGAGGAGGGTCAGCTCCAGGATGCCCGGCGGACGGTAGCCCCAGCGGCGGGGCGCCTTCGGCTCGGGCAGCCGGGCCGCGTCGGCGGCGGTGGTGGTCAGCTCCAGCTCCGCGAACCGGGCCAGCGCCCGGTCCACCGCGGTCGGATCGGTGACCCCGAGATCGGCGGCCAGACGGGCGCGGGTACGGGTGCCGTCCAGGGAACGGAGCAGACCGGCGGCGCTCGGCGCCATCCGCAGCTGGCGGCCGTTCACCCGGTCCACCACGATCACCCGCCGGCCGTCGCTGTCGGGGACGAAGTCGAGGCCGGGGCGCATCACCAGGGCGAAGGGGTTGCCGTCGTGGAGGATCTCATCGTGCTCACGGCCGGTCACCGTGGCCATGACCTGAACCTCGCTCACTGTTCCTCCGGAAGTCTTCGGGGTACTGCCAGGACATGGGCGGGGCGGTGACCGCCACGGTTCTCACCAGCGGTCACCGCCCCATGCCGATCAGGTGATCGCGATACCGATGCCGATACCGGCACCGACGGCACCCGCGAAGGCACCACCGAGGGCCACGCCGTCCCAGAAGCCCGGAGCCTGCAGCTCCTCCAGCTCCTCGACGACCAGGTCGGACTCGATCTGGACCAGTTCCAGCGTCATGGGATACATTTCCTTTCGATCTTCCTTCGCGCTCTCTGTTGGAGTCGTCTCTAGCTGCCAGGCTGTCGACTCTTCAGGGGGCGCTTTTTTCTTGTCCGTTCGGCCGGTGGCCGGATCAGGTGATCGCGATACCGATGGCCAGGCCACCGCCGACGACACCAGCGCCGACCGCGAAACCACCCACCGTGTCCCAGAAGCCCGGAGCCTGCAGCTCCTCGAGCTCCTCGACCTCAACCAGCTCCACCACGTCGATGTCGTTGCGCATGCCGGTCACCACCTTTCCGTGTTCTTCGTTCTTCTCCATCGCCCGCCACGGATGTGGCAGGCGTTCTCCCCCCGCCGTCGGCGGGGAAGTCTCTGGGGCCGGTCTCAGCCGGCCACGTCCTGCGCGGCCAGGCGCCGGGCGCCGGCGTACAGGGCTGCTCCCGCCCAGGCGGCGTAGAGCAGGAAGCCCGCTGTCATCGGCAGGTGCTCCACACTGGGGTCCAGGGCGATCGCCGCGATGGCACCGCCGGGCAGGTACTTGCCGACCTCGGGGAGGAACTTCACCAGGGCGCCCTCCAGCAGGATGGTGTAGATCACCAGACCGGCCGCGGAGGCGACTTGATTGCGCACCAGCGCCCCGATCCCGACGCCGAAGACGGCGGCGAACGGCCCGAGCAGACAGGTGCCCCAGATCGTCCCGAAGAGGTCGCCCTGCAGGAGGTCGACGTCCACCCCCTTCGCTCCCAGCATCGGCACCCCGATGGCGAGGACCGTCAGCTGGCCGGCGATCGTGTAGACCAGCCCGAGGGCCGAGGCGACCCCGGCCTTGGCCAGCAGCCACGTGCCACGGCCCGGCAGCAGGGTGATCGAGTCGCCGGCGGTGCGGTAGCGGTACTCGGTCGTGACGAGCAGCGCGCCGAGCACGGCGGCCAGCAGCGCGGAACTGAACCCGTTGCTCAGCGCCTGGTGCAGTCCCTGGGCGGTTCCGGCGTCCAGCCCGCCGGGCTTGCCGACGGTGCTGACGGCACCCAGCGTGGACATCGCGGGCATGCCCATCGCCCCCAGCAGCAACCCCCACCAGGTCCAGGTCGTCCGGACCCGCACCCACTCGGCCGCCGTCGCACGCTTCAACGCGGCGCCGTCGACCATCACCGATCCGCTTGCCACTGCAGCGCTCATGCTGCCGCTCCCGTTCCGATCAGCTGACGGTACAGCTGCTCCAGACTTCCGTCGGTGGACTCCTCGGCCGCGTCCCCGTACGTGCCCTGCCAGACCACCCGGCCCTGGAGGAACACCACGTCGTCGACCAACTGCTCCAGTTCGCCCAGCAGATGACTGCTGACCAGTACCGCGGCGCCGTCGTCGACGGCCCGGCGCAGCCGCTCGCGCAGCCAGAGGATGCCGTCCGGATCCAGGCCGTTGGTGGGCTCGTCCAGGACGAGCACCTTCGGCGAACCCAGCAGAGCCCGTGCCAGACCCAGGCGCTGACGCATGCCCAGCGAGTAGCCCCGGGTGCGGCGATCGGCCGCGTCCAGCAGGCCGACGTCCCGGAGGGCGTCGTCGATCCCGCCGCGGTCGAGTCCGAGTGCGGCGGCCTGGATGTCCAGGTGCGCCCGCCCGGTCCGGCCGGGGTGGAACGCCGGGTCCAGGAGGTGGCCGACCGTCCCGGGCGGCAGCTGCCGGTGCGGGAGGCCGCCGATGGTGGCCGTGCCGCCGCCGGCCTCGGCCAGCCCGAGCAGGACGCGCATCGCGGTGGTCTTCCCCGCGCCGTTGCGCCCGACGAATCCGGTGACCCGGCCGGCCCGCGCGGTGAACGACACCTCGTCCAGCGCCCGGCGTCCGCCGAACTCCTTGGTGACCGCGTCGAAGACGATGTCGAGCCCCGGCCCGGTCATCGCTTGCCCCTCATCATGACCCCCACCGCGACGGCCCCGACGAACATCAGCCCGAGAAATGCGTACCCGATTCCCTTGGATTCGGAATCCGACCGGATCAGCAGGCCTCCGCAGGCCGTCAGGACCACGAGAATTCCCGCAGCCACCACCGAAAACTTCGTCCGCATCGTCCGCATGTTTCTTTCCTTGAATTCGCTGTTTCCCAGGGCTTTCCCGCCGCGCGGGCCCAGCACGGGCCGGGACTAGTCCCAGGCGGCCGTGTTCACCGTGACCAGACCTCCGGCCAGGCTCGCCCTGACGACCGGCAGCGGGCCGATGATCGGGCAGGTCAGGCGAGTCGGCAGCGACGGGGCGGCCAGAGAGACGGAGCTGTCGCCGACGGCGGCGGTGACACCGGGCGGGCAGTCGACGGCCACTTGGCTCGTGTCCGCCGCCTGCGCCGAACCGACACTCCCCAGCACCAGGCCGGCCACCGAGAAAGACACCCCGAGTGCGATTCCACACATCCGGCCGATCATTTCTCGATTCATCTTCTCCCCCGACCGAGCCATTTCCACTCCCGCTATTTCCGCGTTTCCGCTTGCTGCTGACAACGAGAAATATGCCAGCCGCCGAAACCCGCTTCCAGTGGGTTCGGGTGCAACATCTTGCAGAGTTGCGCCGCGGCGCGATGTAAGAAGTGCGGGTACGGCCCGCGCGATCGGAGCAGACACACGGGCGTCCCAGGGCGCGACTGCGCGGTGAAGCCATGGCCGGGCCGTAGCGCGAGGAGCCGGGCGGCAGTGGCGGGGCGGGGGTCCGGACCGTCTCTCGGACCGGTCTGGCCCTCCGCCGGGATCTCCGGCGCCGGCCTGCACGACAGCCAAGCGCTCGATCCGCTCGCGCCGCGGCCCACGCGGACAGGGGATACGACTACGACCACCTGCGCCGGTGGCTGCGCGAGCGAGGCATCCGGCACCGGATCGCCCGCGGGGGCCGAGTCATGGACGAACTCCCGCCGGACCGGAAACGACGAAGGGAGAACCGGAGGCAGAGCGGAGGAAGGCGAGGAGCACCGATGCGAGCGCGCCCACCGGTGCGCGATCGATCCGCCCGGGGGCGACGGTCCGCGGCTGCCGGGTTCGCCGCTACGCGGAGGGCGCGGCCGTCCGTGAGCGGCGGCGCCGCACCGCGAACACGCCGCCGGAGGCGAGAGCCAGCCCCGCGACCGCGACGCCACCCGTGACCGCCCAGGACGGGCCGCCGCCGTCCGCATCGGGCCCGCCGACGATCGTGACCTGCTGCTTCGTGGTCTTCTGCCCGTGGTGGCTGACCACGGTCACGGTGTAACGGCCGCTCGGTATGTCGCCCCGCACTTCTCCGTGCCCCGCGTAGACCGTGCCGACGTCGTCGCATTTGCAGCCAGGGTCGTCCGGGCTGCCCGTCTTGATGGTCACCGGGCCCTTGAAGACGGGCGACGTGACGGTGAGCGAGTTCTCCTCGTCCAGGGCCCGCATGTCGGTGAGGGACACCCGGACGTCACTGCCCGCGCGCAGGGACGCGGGTGTGCCGCTGCCGGGGGGTGCGTTCCTGGGAGTGATGACGAACCGGTAGATCAGCGCGGTGTGCTCGGCCAGGACCTTGAGCTGCGTGGTGGCGACGACACGGCCGTGGCTCGTCACGGTGACCGGGTAGGTGCCCGCGCGCAGGCCCGAGCGGACGCGTTGTGGTGTTTCCGGCGTGAATATCTGGACCGACTGCGTCGACCCCTTCTTCAGGGGAATCAGGGGGATCGGCTCCTGCAGAGCCGGGGAGGTGACCTCGGCCTTGTCCCATCCTGGCGGCATGCCCACCAGATTGAACGAGATGTCGTCACCCGACTCCAGGGGGAGGTGCAGAGGCGCGTAGTACTCCAGGCGAACCCCCGGAGACGGGCTGCCCTCTGAAGTCGGGCTCGCGCCCCCAGCGGCCCACACCCCCGCCGCCCCGCCCAGCAACGGCGCCACGGCAAGACCGGCGACACCCACGGCCCGAACTGCATTACGGAACAACGACTCTCCCTCGGTCGGAGATGGTTGGTCCGGTCCGACCGCATCCATCAATCGGCCAGGAAGAGGGCAGAAGCGGGCAATTGGTTGCCTCCGATCGGCATCGCGCCCTTCCTACGCGCCCCGGAGGCTCGGGTGCTGATCGAGCGCAAGGTACGGGCGATCGAGGCGGACGCGAGCGGGACGGCGCGGGCCGAGGGGTGGTGCGGCGGGTTCCGGGTCGATGTCGAGACCGGCGCGCGGCGCGTGCGGCGCCGTCATCGGCGACTACTCGACCCCGGTATCCCGGCGGGCCCTGCTGCGGGGACTCGACGCCGCACGTCGCGCTGCCCGCGGGCGCCGCGATCTACGTCGTCAAGGTCTTCCCGCGCGCCCGGCTGGCGGGCTTTCGCAGATGCGCCATGCCCGACTTACGTCAGATCACTTGCCTCAGCACGAGTGCGGTGTTCATGCGGCCGTGACGCGAAGAACAGCGCACTCAACTACAGCACCTGGGTAATTGACGCCGCGAGGCTGGCCACGGCTTCAAAAACCATGCTATTTCCTTCCGCCTCGCGAAACAAATCCACCAGAAGAGCGCGAACAGCCTTTTGGTCTGGCTGCGGTTCCGATAGCTGCCTCTCCAGCGCTTCCGTAACTTCATGCAGGCGGGTACCGTCACTCAGCGATGCTTCATTCCTCTCCAGAAAATGTTTGAACTCATCCAGGGGCCGAGAAATTTCCGCATTCTCTCCGCCGGCATTCATGGAAGTATGTTGACTGAACACGCCGCCAGTCCGCGTAATGTTCCCCCACACATTATCTACGAAACTGCGATCATCGGGCATCTGCGGTGCCGCCTTTCGGTAAGGCAGTAGGAACTGCATCGGGGGTGATTTTGTCTTGGGAAGCGGAGGCGCTGTCTGTGCGTTCAGGAGCTCCTTGAAGAGCCAGCTGTTCAAGGACCTTCGGCGCAGCAACACCGATGGCAACGAAGCCGACCGCTCCAGACACCTGACCTGTCTGCGCGAATGCGGCACTCAAACCAGCACCCAAACCCATACGGATAACCACCGAAACAAGATACTCGGCCAAAGTGAGGGACTTATTCCCTTTCCAAGGGAAACCCTTCGCCTGGCGAATCAGGGTGTGCAGGTCCCAACCCTCCACAGAACCAGCACCTAATAATCCCCAAAGACACGCTTGCCAAAGCACCACGTGACCCGCCCCCATGGTCGTGCTGAGCCGCACTCCGGTACAAGTAAGCATGCCAGCAGCTGACTTCCTCGGCCAGATTACGGCTCAGGCATCTTCAGCGCAGCGCCCACCTTGCAGAGGGCAATAGATCACGGATTCTGGTGCAGCTTCTTCCCCTCACTCCTCTGACCAGGCAGGGACTGCTCCCGGTCCCTTCGTACGATCGCCAGGGAAAGACACAGAATCATGAGCAAGCGTCCGGGCACGTCGACGGCTCCGGCGTACAACGCTGGCCGAACGTCGTCCTCCAGGCGCTCAATCTCGTCGAGCACCCTTGCGGGGCTTCGCCAAGGAAACGCCCAGCGCCGCCATCGGCCCCCTCCACTCGCGCGAGCCGTCACAATCCGCGACACGTTGCCAGGAAGCCAAGGACGGGGCCCCTGCGCCAAGTTGCGGGGAAGCAGCGGGGAACCAAGATCAACAAATGCAGGCGGCCGGTAGATCCTGAAGATCTACCGGCCGCCTGCCACTGTGGGGCTAACAGGATTTGAACCTGTGGCCTCATCCTTATCAGCAATGGCCAGCGGCCACAGCGGCAAGCATTGACGCAGCTCAGACAGTTCTCCCACGCACATCGAAGATCGCTTGGGAGAATCCTGGGAGAAATCCGGGCCGGAAGCGTCAACAGCACATGCCTCATGCCAGAGGCTGACGCGGTCGAGAGCACCAGTGCCTGCCTTGTCAACCCGCGACCGGAGCGGGCAGTCGGACCCGCCGGACTCCCCACTCCGTATCGATCCGTTCGAATCAGTCCTTGCAGACCACGTTCGCCCGCACTTCCGGATGGTCCCCCGAGTAGTTCACGGATTGGGCCAGCCAGCCGTTGCCCCAGAAGCTGGACTCGTAGATCGCCGTTCCGATGGCGATCGCGCCTCCGCCGGTGACCATGCCCGACGGGCAGTACTTCAGGTCGTGGGCGGTCCCATGGGAGAACGGGAGCTTCGTGCCGTCGCCCCAGTAGTGATGATGGGGCGATGTCGAGCAGATCACGAAAGACCTCAGTTGCAAGGGCCTCCATTCTCAGTGATCTTCTAGTCAGATCGTGCCCCCATCGCGATGTAGCCACCAACCGCAGCAGTAATCAACACTGCAGCAATCAGTGCGGAATAGGCCGTGCTACCAGGCAGCAAGAGAAGGGACCACGCCTCGACTCGTCCCTGCGGTCGGGTACCGACCAGCCACATGACGATAGGAACAAGAACAGTCGGCGCCCAGGCTGCTCCCATCGGAAGTAGCCATGTTCCTACAAATGCCAGACCGACCAGCAGGGCAGTGTTTCGGTAGGCGATCGCCGCGTCGGTGCCGGCTCCGGAAGACGCCAGAGCGAACGCGACCAGCAACACAACGCCAGCAACAGTCGCACGCAGATGGACGGGACGCGGAGCCATCCGCTCTGGGATCTCGGCAGCCACACCCAAGACCGACGGGACAAAGGCAGCGAACAAAGCAGGGACCATCGGCCATAGAGCGCCCTGCACGCCATCTCGCGCAGGCACATCAAACAGCCTGAGAGGTGTGGCCACCCAGAGCAGAGCGCAGACGATGGCCGCTGCAACCAGACGCGGCAGATGCCAGCGTCTGGCGAACAACAGCTTATCGGTGCGGTCAGGCATGGCACGTGATCAAGCCGTGGAATGCCTTGCGGGCAACGTCCTTCTGTTGTGCGGCATCGCCGTGGGCGATCTTCGGATCCAGGACGGGGTCATCGGGATCGGCGGACGCGTGAACGGACTTGGCCAGGTAATAACGGGCATTGGAGTAGTTCTTCTCCATCTGCGTGCCAGGCTCGATAGTGCAGGCGGAGCCGTAGTAGGTCCCCAGGACCATGTCGACAAGGACGTCCTTGTCGGTGCCCGTGATGGTGTCCAGTCCGAGCTGGGCAGTGCCGGCCTTGGTGGTCAGGGCATCCTGCCGGTAAGCGATGGGGGCTTGCAGCCCGAGCCCGGTGATGGCCTTTTCCAGCGGCATGAGGCTGACACGAAGGTGAGGCTCGTAGTGCTGGTAGGAGCGTCCGAGGCAGATCTCCGGGACGGAGCCCTGGCAGACGACGTCGCCCTTGCGTGCTTCGAGGTACAGGGGGCTGACGGAACCCAGTTGCACTGCGGCCACTGCCGTGACCACTGCTGCGATGGACATGACGGGCCAGCGCGGGATGCGGTACCAGGTGGCCAACCACGCCCCACCCAGAATCACGATCAACGCCGCGAGGAAGAAGAAGACGCACTGCCACGCCTGGGTGGCCATCTTCGGTTCCAGTCCGACGAGAGAACCCGTGGCGCCGCCGACCATGACGAACTCCGACAGATCGCCCGAGTACAGCAGCAGGCTGGCCAGGAAGACGACGATCGCGGCGAGCGGCGGGGCCAGCTTGCTGCCACTGAGCCAACCGGCGATCACGCCGATGGCACACTCGGCAAGGAGAAGCAGCAGCGCTGGCAGTGGCGTGACCAGCTCGTGCACGCCGGCCTGCCACGGTGTCCCGGCACTGATCACGATGCCGCCGATCATGACCAGGCCGAGCAGGAAGGCGAAGGCGCACCAGGCCCACAGGGCGAGCGTCGCGCTCGCCAGGACCTTGATGGGCCTCTGGTGGCTGAGCAGGAAGGACTGGGCCTTGGCCAGCCGGTAGCCCTCCCACCCTGCGATGCCTGCGAGCAGCGGCCCGAGGAGCATCACGGTGAAGTTGTACTGGTAGACGGCCCACATCCACTCGTGGCGCCACGTCATCGTGCGCAGCACGGTGTTCAGCACGACCAGCGCCAAGAAGACGGGGAAGGCAACCCGGCCCAGCGAGCGGCGGGCGAGCACGGCGGTGATGTTCACTCCGACCCTCCCAGTTCGTGCAAGGCTCGCTCGATGGACCGGGCTTCTCGCGTGGGTTGCGGTGCCTGCGCACCAGGTCCCTCTGCGCGGGCGATCAGCTCCGCTGGGGTGCCATCGAAAACCACACGGCCCTTGCGCAGGGAGACGACGCGGCCGGCCAGAAGCTCAATGTCCTCAGTGTGATGAGTGCTCATCACGACACAGCACTTGGCTCCAAGGCGATTCAGATGCTTGCGCAGCTCAATGCGGTGCTCGACGTCGATGCCCGTGGTGGGCTCGTCCAGCAGCAGCACGCTCGGTTCGTGGACCACGGCCTGGGCGATCAGCGCGCGCTGCCGGTTACCACCGGAGAGCTCCTTGAGCTTCTTGGACGCAACAGCGTTCAGCGCCAGCTCACCGATGATGCTGTCCACCGCTGCACTTCGCCGATCACGGGGAATACCGCGCAGCCACGCCGAGTACGTCACCGCCTCACGCACCGTGAAGTGTCCTGGAAACTCGGGCTCTTGGGGCAGATAGCCAACGGCCTCCCGGTAACGTCGGCCGTCACGCTTGGGGTTGACGGCTTCGTCACCGAGCAGCACTGTTCCGGTCGTCTGCTGTACGAGTAGCGCGAACACCTTCAGCAACGTTGACTTACCAGCGCCATTCGGGCCTGTAAGCGCGGTGATTCCGGTGTTCAGGCTCAGGTCAGGGATGTCGAGGACGGTCGTGTCGCGATAGCGCACGGTCAGATCGCGGGCACGAAGCCGTGCAGCGCCCTCGCTGCACGGCTCGTGTCCCCGGGTGGGGGCGTCAGTCATGGGGGGGGTGGCCAACGTCTCTCTTAGTAGCTGAACGAAGGTAGTGCCTGCGCCGAGCAGTGGTCCGGCACGGGCCAACCCAACTGCACGCATGCACGCGTACCGCCACGAACACTGCTCGCAGCAGCTTCCAGCTCCGTCTGCTTGTAGTTGGTCACGTAGTACGTGTGGTTGTGCTCTGGCGTATTGAGGCCAATTACCTCGTGACCGGCCGCGTCGTTGAAGTACCAGTGGCCCTCGGTATAGATGGTGTTGCCGTCTGCCGCAAGGTCCTTCGAGAGGATCTTGTTCTTCGCGTAGACGTTCCCACTGTTGTAGAAGTCCCCGTGGGCCGTCGATCGGCTCTTCCCGTCGTACGACGACGTGACCGAGCCCCAAGAAACCGCCGACGCGGCCGATCCCGAGAATATGGCCGCCAACACGGCCCCTCCCACAGCCATGGCAACGGTTCGCGGTGCGATGCGACGCATGTTTCCCCTCTTCTTCCTGGTCAGAGCCGAGGGATCGCCCTATCGCTCCCCCCGGTGCAGCGCGATCATGCCACGAAGCGAATGTGACAAACAGGACTAGCGGGCCGACGGCGGGGAGCCTATCGCGTCTGGTGAAAAACTCATCCGCTCACACGAGACTTCACGCCTAGTCAAGTCACTCAAACGAAAGGCACGTTGACAGTTCCAGCAAAAGAACAAGCCCCTTCCATCTCGCCCGCAATCCTTCTTCACTTTCCTTTCCCATGGCCCATACGTAATGAATTTGTGACACCCATCTAAATGGGACAAAAATATCAATATGTCACATTAAGTCACAGATCGATACGTCGCGAAACACCGCGTCCTGGCAATACTCCGCCACGTGCACGATGTCGAGAAGGATGTGCAGGTCGATGCCGCGGTAAGCAGCCTGCCAACTCAACACTTGTCTGAAGAAGAGTTACACCCAAAAAAGAAAGGGCACCTCCCGAGGGAGGCGCCCTTCTTCTGCCGTCAGCAGTATTCCAACTCCGCCGCTCGCGCCCTCAGCAGGACATCGAGCACAGCCACGGACGACCGCGGACTCATGGCCAGCCGCGCGTCAAGCGCTGCCTCCCACTCCTCCGTCAACGCCACCATCAACTGATGCCGCATGTTGTCGGTGACGTGGGCGTAGCGCGCGGACACCGAACCGTCCATGTGGCCGAGCCGCTCGTCCATGAGGACCTTCGGGGTACCACGCTCCTCCATGATCGACCGGTGTGTGTGCCGCAGTCCGTGACCCGTGAGGCCCGGGGCGAGCGGCAGCCAGCACGCGGTCGCCCTGTTGGCCGCGCCCCGGCCTTCCAGCAGCGTGCCCGGCATGTACGGGTCCGCGAGGATCGGAACCGGGGCTCCCCGCTCAGCTGCCTGCTGTGTCCGCCGTCCCACCTTCTCCGGCGGGTACGTGCCGTGGGCCGCCGGATAGAAGATGCGCGTTCCGAAGGTGCGGCGCCAGTGTGCCGCCGTCTCCTCGGGGGTCCGACCCCTGATGTAGTCGAGTTCCTCCATGGCGAGGACGACCCGCAGACGGGTCTCCTCGGCCACCATCTCAGGGTGGTTGAGGACGTTCGAGACCGTACCGGTGCTCACGCCGGCGAGCTTCGCGACGTCCTTCGCCGTCGGTCCCCCGCCCCGGCCCCACCGCCGCACAGTGCCGAAGCTGTCGAAGACGTACGTCTTGCCGTGGCAGGGGCACGGCTTCGGCTGCTTGCGGGCCAGGAAATCGACGACCAGAACACAGAGCCACAGCGGGAGGTCGACCGTTCGGTAGCTGTCGTCCTTCGGAGCGGCGCGGACCAGTTCACCCGAATTGAGTTCGACGAGTTGCCACTCGATGCGCAGGGTCCTGGTGTTTGGCCGCACGAACTCCTTCTCCAGACCGACGAGTTCGGCCCAGCGGATGCCGGTGAATCCCTTCAGGACGCCAGCCACGAATTCGTCGTCCCTACCCGACAGAACCGCCATGCGCTCGGCCAGAAGGAGAATGCCGAGCGATGTCGTGATCACCTTCTCCGCGCCCCGGTACTGCACGCGTCCCGCGCGACGGCCGCGTCCTCGACGCCGGGCGGCAGGGTTGGCGTTGATCAATCCTTCCTCTACCGCGTCGCCAAGAATCAGGTGCAGCCGGGACCTGAACGTGCTGATGCTGGAGTTCTCGTACCTCGCTTCCTTGAGCTTCCGCTCCCACGCGACGATGAGCTTGGCCTCGATGGTCTTGAGAGCGAGATCCCCGAACTCGGGCAAGAGGTGACACTCGATCACGTCACGGTAGTTCTCCATCGTCTTGTCGGCGAGGTCCTGGTCCTCGTACCAGCGGTTCACGTACTCCCCGAAGGTTTCGAGCCCGGCGGACGAAGGGGGCTTCGACGTCCCCTGCTCGATCTTGAACTCTTCCGCGTCCGCCGCCTTCTCGGCCTCGCGTCTCGTACCGAACTTGATCACGCGGCCAAACTCGTCGGACACCGTCCCGTACTTGCCGGGGGCGATCTTGTAGCGGCCCCGGAAGTAGCCCGAACGCTTCTCTGCGTATCCCATGTCAGCACTCCCCCTATCCGGCGGTCGCCAACTGGGCTGCCTGACGCAGCCGTTGGGGCATACGGGCGACGAGACCGGCGGACGGCCGCTCGGGAGCGGCCCGGCGGGAACGAGACCTGGCCTCAGCCACGCGGGGATGCCGAACGGGACGCTCCTCGAAGAGCTGCACGATCTCCGCGAAGTGCTCGGCGGTGAACCGGTAGGCGCCCGCCGGCCGGGTGCACGGGATGCGCCCCCGACGGGCCTGTTCCTTCACCCACCACTCCGAGACGCCGAGCGCCTCAGCGATCTGCGCCGGACGGAACAGGTGGGGCAACACCGTGACTGCGGTGACACCGTGACTGGTGTGACTCGTCATGCCTGTCCCCCGTTCCCCTCGGGGACCAGGTAGCCCCCGTCCCTGCGGATGAGCTGCACGTCCTTCGCCATGCGGGAGCAGGTCTGCCGTACGAGGTCGGACGAGAGGCCCGTTCCTTCGGCGATCTGTTTCGGCGCGGCGCCGGGGTGGTCGCGGACGTACCGCAGGATCGTGGCGCGGCTGTCACCGATGGTGTGCTCGGTGGCCGGGCCTTCGAGGAGCTGCCAGGCTCCCTGGTCGGCGTGGAAGCGGAGTGCGTACTCGGCTTCGTCGACGTCGCGGCCGGTGACGTGGAGGATGCCGTCCGCCTGGCCGCGCGAGCGCTTGAGGACGAGCGTGGCGTCGGCGGCGCCCGCGAGGCCGTTGGTGCCGGAGACCTCCGCGAGGAAGTCGTCCGCACCGGCCTTGCGGACGTGGTGGACGAGGACGATCGCGATGCCGTAGTGGTCGGCGATGCGCTTGACGTGGCCGACGGCCGCGTAGTCCGCGTCGTACGCCGAGGACCCCGGCACCGACGTTCCGCGGATCTTTGCGAAGACGTCGATGACGATCATCCGGGCGTCCGGGTTGCGCTCGCACCACTGGGCGATGGCCTCGCTGCCGCCCTGGGGAAGCGGCGGGCAGGAGGTTGCCAGGGTGAGGGACGCCGGGGCGCGTTCGGTGCCGAGGATCTTGCCCATGCGGCTCTGGAGACGGCGCGGGGTGTCTTCCAGGGCCAGGTACAGCACGGGGCCGCCCTCCACCGGGACGCTGTCCATCGCGGTGCCCCCGGCGGCCACCGACAGGGCGAGGCCGAGGGAGAGCCAGGACTTGCCGACCTTCGGCGGACCGGCGAGGAGGTTGACGCCCTCCGAAATCAGGCCCGGTACCGCCCACTTGGGCTCGGGGAACACCATGTCCATCAGCTCGTCCGCAGTCCACGCCGTGCGGATGCGCTGCTGGGCGGGCTGGAGCGGCTGCGGGTGGGACCCGTCGTACGGGTTCTCGCTCACGCCGTACCACCGCCCTCGTACTGCTCCCCGATCCACTTCGCGGCGGCGGCAGCCGAGGGGAAACCGCGCCGCGCACACTCCCAGCGAAGCCGGCGCCCGACGCCGTACTCACCGGTCGGCGAGGGCCTGGCAGTGGCGCTGAACATCCGTCCGCCACGCGGGCCGCTCTCCTCATAGATCCCACCGAGGACGTCCTCGGCGCGCAGACGGGCCGCCCTCTCCCGAGAGACAAGCCATTCGTGCGGCTCGTCGTCGAACCACAACTCGCCGGGCCACAGGTACAAGCCGCCCGTCTTACGCGGGCTCTCGCCGTAGCCGGTCGTCCTGGTGGTCGTGGTGTCCCTGGTCTCGCTCTCGCCGCTGATCAGGTGGGCGATGTGGCAGGAGAGGCAGACGGCTCGCACGGTCACACGGGTGTACAGGGAGCCGTGTTCGCAGTGCTCCTCCGGGCAGGAGTGCCCGTGGACGGCTCCCTGCCAGGCGGGCCGGTACTTCTCTTCCTCGCGGACGTCGACCGTCCACGCCGGACGGGTGCAGTCCCGCTTGTGGCTCAGCTCGTTCCAGCCGAGGTACGTCTCCTGGACGTCGCGGTTCATACGGCCCTCCGCGCGAAGGAGCCGAACATCCGGGGGCGCTTCACGCCGGCGCGGAGACCGGACGCGACGGTGCGGCGGGAGCCGGACTCGCCGAGCCCCTTGGCGATGGCCTGAGCGATCAGCGGTTCGACCGCTTCGTTCTCGGTCAGTTCACCGCCCGCGACCAACTGACCGAGGGCCACGGACGCTTGGTAGAGCGCGATGTTGCGCTCCCCTTCCGGCGCGCGCCGGACGCGGGCCAGCTCACCGTTGACGGCAGCGGTCAGGTAGGCGCTCCGCCGGTCGTCGCCCCGCAGCGGAACGGCCACGGGACGCTGCGGCGGCAGCTCGGCCGGTACGAGGAGCTTCGTCAGCCAGTCGGGCAGCGGAACCGGGGCCGTCTCCCGCACCACGGTGTACGCCGTGCCGCCGACGACGCTGCCCGCTCCGACGACGTACCCGCCGTTCGCACGGGTGTCGATCTTCCAGCCCAACTTGCCAGCGGTGTTGCGCAGTTCAACACCGGCCGGGGACGTGAAGTAAAGGTGCGTGCCGCCGCTGGGTGTACGGACGGTGTACGTGTCGTCGACCTGACGGCCGTGCTGCTCAGCGAGCAGGGCCAGGGCGTCCGCGCCGTCCGTCACACCGGGCGGGGTGTCCTGGTCGTGCTTGGGCACGTCCAAGTCGATGACGACGAGCCGCGACGGGCCCGTGGCGATGCCGAAGTTGTAGTCGCCGGACGTCCAGCAGCGGGTGACGCGCTCGGCGTCCCGGGTGGCACGGCGTTCCCACGACTCGATCGCCGGCCGCTTCTCGCGGGGGACGAGCGGGAAGACGTACGAACCGCGCTCAACTGCCGCAAGAGCAGCGCGGAGCAGCGGAGCAGGGGTGTTCTGGTGCATGCTTAGGGCACCTCCTGTTTCCTGGATGGGATGGGAGGACCGGAGCAGCGGGCTGCGTTGACCCGTCGACCGCTGCTCCGGGCACATTCAGGCGGTCTGTGAACTGGCCCAGACCGTGTATTCGGATCGGACGTACTCGCGGTAGTCCTCGGCGAGGACGAGATCCCGTCCCCGCCGGCTCAAGTTGCGGTGCGCGACGTCGTGTTCGATCAGCCACTCCGCGGCGACCAGCGCGGCGTCGTCGGCGTCGTCCGCCGCCTCCCCGTCGGACCGGGCCCGCTCGCGCAGCGCGATGCGGTCGAGGAGCGCGGCCTTGCGCAGCCGGAACTCCCGGTCGGCGCTGACGTCGGACGGGCCTTCGCCGGACGACTCGGCGATCAGGCAGATCTCCTGGACGATGCTCGGCGCCCCGGCGTACGCGACGTCGGCCGGGACCTGGTGCGGGTTGGTCACTCGCTCTCCTCGGGGACGCGGCTCGCCCGGACGCCGAGAAGCACGAAGTGGAGCGCGCGTTCGGCGGCCTCGGCGTAGGTGAACGCGGCGTCGGCCAGGCCGACGGCGTACTCCGACGCTTCCCGGTAGTCCGCGAGGTCCTCGAAGTACGAGAACTCGCGGGCCACTTGGCGGGCACGTTCGTGCTGGATCACGATGTCCCGCAGGGCCGCGAGGTCGGCGGACCCGTCCCACAGAGCGAGGGTCTCGGCCAGGTCGGGCAGGCGCTCGGCGGACGGGCCGTACTGGCTGTCGACGCGGGTGACCTCG
>DATCQX010000579.1:0-17154 GCA_036569285.1 Streptomyces sp. | reverse complement strand
GTCGTGGTGATGAAGATGTCGGCCTTGTCGACGACCTCGTCGAGGGTCGTGACCTGGTAGCCGTCCATCGCGGCCTGGAGGGCGCAGATGGGGTCGATCTCGGTGACGATGACGCGGGCGCCCTGGCCGCGCAGGGACTCGGCGCAGCCCTTGCCGACGTCGCCGTAGCCACAGACGACGGCGGTCTTGCCGCCGATGAGGACGTCGGTGGCGCGGTTGATGCCGTCGATCAGGGAGTGGCGGCAGCCGTACTTGTTGTCGAACTTCGACTTGGTGACGGCGTCGTTGACGTTGATCGCCGGGAAGAGGAGGACGCCGTCGCGCTGCATCTCGTACAGGCGGTGGACGCCGGTGGTGGTCTCCTCGGTGACGCCGCGGATCTCGGAGGCGAGCTGCGTCCACTTCTGGGAGCCGTCGGAGATCGTGCGGTGCAGGAGTTCGAGGATGACGCGGTGCTCGTCGGACTCGGCGGTGTCGACGGAGGGGACCTTGCCGTCCTTCTCGTACTCGACGCCCTTGTGGACGAGGAGGGTGGCGTCACCGCCGTCGTCCAGGATCATGTTCGGGCCGCCGGTGGGGGTGTTCGGCCAGGTCAGAGCCTGCTCCGTGCACCACCAGTACTCCTCCAGGGTCTCGCCCTTCCAGGCGAAGACCGGGACGCCCTGGGGGTTGTCGACGGTGCCGTTCGGGCCGACGGCGATGGCCGCGGCGGCGTGGTCCTGGGTGGAGAAGATGTTGCAGGAGGCCCAGCGGACCTCGGCGCCGAGGGCGACGAGGGTCTCGATGAGGACGGCGGTCTGCACGGTCATGTGCAGGGAGCCGGTGACGCGGGCGCCGGCGAGGGGCTGGGACTCGGCGTACTCCTTGCGGATCGCCATCAGGCCCGGCATCTCGTGCTCGGCGAGGGTGATCTCCTTGCGGCCGAAGTCGGCCAGGGAGAGGTCGGCGACCTTGAAGTCCTGGGTCATGGAACTGCTGCTCCTCGGAGTCGGGACGAGGTGGACACGGCTGGTCTGCGCGGCGCACGACTGTGCACCCCGGGGCGTCGGACGTCCCGAGGGGACACGGGCAGGCCCGCGTACGCGCGGCGCAGTCCGTCGGAGGCCCTCTCTCCCTCGGCCGGCCCTCCACGGGCCGCCCGACCGCCATCAGCAGCGACGTCTGGCTCGTCCCCCAAGCTACACCGGCCGCCCAGGACGGCCCAGCCCACCTCCGCCCGGATCAAGCCGATCCCGAGGGGCTCACGGGCGTGACGATGAGCCGGGGCCCGCCGCTTCACCTGGGGTGTTGCAGGCGTCGGAGGGAGAGGGGCTGCACCGGAAAAGATCGTGGAGAGGATTGCGGACGACAGAACGCTGGGCCGGGTGGTGATGGAGTGACGGGTGCCTGTGGGGGGGCTGAGTGCCGTTCGCGGGCGGACGTCGTTCCCGCGCGACGGCGCGGGGTGGGCCCGAGCGAGGAGGTGACGCGCCAAGCCTTCGCCGTACCGGACAACGCGCCTAGGGAAGCCCGCCGCAGGAATACCCGGCACCGGACGTCCCCACCACCCCGCCGAATCAGCCCACCCCCTGCTCGGCAACCACAACCGCGACCACCTCCGCGAAGCTCATCCGCCCGCGCCCAGGGCAGCAGACCGGCGCCCCGTCTCCCCCTCTCAATGTCCCCCGGCAGAAGCCGAAGGCCCTCCCGGAGTCGCCTCCGCGTCAGCCCCCTTCTTGGCCTCCGCCTCGCTGTAGATGTCGGGTTCGAGGTAGATCACGCGAGCGATCGGGACGGCTTCGCGGATGCGGGATTCGGCGGCGTTGATGGCGTCGGCGACCTCCGCGGCCGTGTCGTCGTGCTGGACGGCGATCTTGGCGGCGACGAGGAGTTCCTCGGGGCCGAGGTGGAGGGTGCGCATGTGGATGACGCGGGTGACGGTGTCGCCGTCGACGATGGCGGACTCGATCTTCTTGACCTCGTCGAGGCCTGCCGCCTCGCCCAGGAGGAGGGACTTGGTCTCGGCGGCGAGGACGAGGGCGATGAGGACGAGGAGGATGCCGATGCAGAGGGTGCCGATGCCGTCCCAGACGCCGTCGCCGGTGGCGAGGGCGAGGCCGACGCCGCCGAGGGCGAGGACCAGGCCGACGAGGGCTCCGAAGTCCTCCAGGAGGACGACGGGCAGCTCGGGGGCCTTGGCGCGGCGGACGAACTCCTTCCAGGAGAGCGAGCCGCGCAGTTCGTCGGACTCCTTGATGGCCGTCCGGAAGGAGAAGCCCTCGGCGATGATCGCGAAGACGAGGACGCCCACCGGCCAGTACCAGTGCTCCAGTTCGTGCGGGTGCCTGATCTTCTCGTAGCCCTCGTAGACGGCGAACATGCCGCCGACGGAGAAGAGCACGATGGAGACGAGGAAGGCGTAGATGTACCGCTCGCGCCCGTACCCGAAGGGGTGTTGCGGCGTCGCCTCGCGCTGCGCCTTCTTGCCGCCGACGAGCAGCAGCGCCTGGTTCCCGGAGTCGGCGAGGGAGTGCACGCCCTCGGCGAGCATGGACGAGGAGCCGCTGAAGGCGAACGCCACGAACTTCGATACCGCGATCGCGAGGTTGGCGCCGAGTGCCGCCACGATCGCCTTGGTGCCGCCTGACGCGCTCATGTGCTCGCCCGATCCCTTCGTCTTCCGTCCAGCGCTTTGCCGGGCCTTTGCCGGTGCGCCATTGTTACAGCATCCCGGGGCCGCGACGCGGGAGTTGTCCACAGCCCCGGCACGATGATCGGACTACCTGAGCGGCCACCCGGAAGCCGCCCCCGCCTCAGACGACGACCGTCGCCCTGAACAGCGTCCCCACCCCGCTCACCTCGGTCTTCTCCCCCGCCGCGACGAACACCGCCTGCCCTGGCGCCAGTTCGTGCTCGCCCGCGTGGACCGTCCCGGCCGTGCAGAGCAGGATCTGCGGGGCCGGCCGGGTGAGGTCGTGGACGGACGTGCCCTCGGGCAGCACGTACCGGGAGAGCCGGAACTCGTCGATCGGGGTGTCGTAGACCTCCTCGCCGTCCGGGGACGCCTCGGGGCGCAGGACGCCGGGGCCGGTCGCCTCGAAGCGGACGATCCGCAGGAGTTCGGGGACGTCGACGTGCTTGGGGGTCAGTCCGCAGCGCAGGACGTTGTCGGAGTTGGCCATGATCTCGACGCCCAGGCCGTTCAGGTACGCGTGCGGGATGCCGGCGCCGAGGAACAGCGCCTCGCCGGGCTGGAGGCGGACGTGGTTGAGGAGCATCGCGGCGATGACTCCGGGGTCGCCCGGGTAGTGGCGGGCGATCTCCGCGTACGGCGTGTAGGCGCCGCCGAGGCGTTCGCAGGCGGCGGTGGCCTCCGTGACCGTCCGGGCGATCTCCGCGCGGTCGGCGGACAGGACGGCCGTCAGGACCTCGCGCAGGGCGGCGGCCTCGGGGTGGGCGCGCAGGAGGTCGGCGTACGGCTTGAGGGAGTCGACGCCGAGGCCGTCCAGGAGCGCGGCGGCCTCCTCGGGGGCGCGGAAGCCGCACAGGCCGTCGAACTCGGTGAGCGCGCAGATGAGTTCGGGCTTGTGGTTGGCGTCCTTGTAGTTGCGGTGCGGGGCGGCGACGGGGATGCCGCGCGCCTCCTCGTCGTCGTATCCCTCCTTCGCCTGCTGGAGGTTCGGGTGCACCTGGAGGGAGAGGGGGGCGCCGGCGGCGAGGAGTTTGAGGAGGAAGGGGAGGCGGGGGCCGAACTTGGTGACGGCCGTCTCGCCGAGTTCGGCCGTCGGGTTCGCGTCGATGACCTCGACGAGGGTCCCGCGCGCGGTGCGCGAGGGGGCGCCCGGGTGAGCGCCCAGCCACATCTCCGCCTGGGGTTCGCCGGTGGGTTCGACGCCGAGGAGGTGCGGGATCGCGGTGCGGGAACCCCAGGCGTAGGGGCGGACGGTGTTGTCGAGGCGGTCCATTCGGGTCTCTCTCGCGTGTGGTTCAGGCGGGGCCTGAACAGGATCAGGCCCCGGAGGCGAGGGCGAGGTAAACGGCGGCGAAATCCGTGATGGCGATCAGTTCGGCGAGGGTCTCCAGTTCGGTGCCCTCCTCGGGGTCGAGTTCGCTGATCGGCGTGTCGTGGCTGAGGGCCAGGTCACGGGCTGCGGGAGCCGCGCTGAGGCCGCCGATGGGGCGGTCTCTGAGGAGCACTACGCGCGTGTGCAGCGTGGGTGGGTCGTCCACGCGGTCGCGGAAGAAATCGTCCGGGTCGGCGCCGGCGGCCAGGGGGCCCGCGAGGAGGGTGCTGTGGGCGGCGAGGGCTTCGGGGAGTTCCGCGACGAGGGCGGGGCGGCCGGCGAGTTCGGCGAGGGCTGCGGCGAAACGCCGTCCGGCGGGGCCTGCGGAGACGCCTTCCGTCCAGATCACCGGGAGGGCGTCCGCGAGTTCGCCGGCGAGGGTCTTCGCCGGGTTGCTGTACGTCGCGACGGCGGGGCCGCAGCGTTCGGCGACGTGGTCGAGGCGGTCGGCGATCTTGTCCAGGGCCTCGGGTGGGGCCGTGAGCAGGCCGATGCGGTCCAGGAGGGCGAGCAGGGGGGTCAGGAGGGCCCACAGGACGCCGGGCGCCGAGGCTGTCAGGGGTTGCGCGTCCTGGTCGTACGCGGCCGTCGCCAGAGGGAGGAACAGGCTGTGCGAGGCGCCTGTCGCTTCCGCGAGGGGGGTGCGGGTGGGGGCGACGGCGACGACCGTGCAGCCGCGTCTGTACGCCTGTTCCGCGAGGAGGGCCAGGCCCGGTTCCGTGCCGTCCGGGGTGGCGATGAGGAGGAGGTCCACCGAGCCGGCCCAACCGGGGAGGTCCCAGCGGAGGGCTCCTGCCGCGGGGGCCACGCCGGTGGGGGCGAGGCGGGTGACGGGGCAGGCGGTGCCGGCGAGGGTGGTGAGGAGGTCGGCCACTGTGGTCGCTGCGGCACCTGGGCCTGCGATGAGGATGCCTCTTGGGCGGCCGTCCGGTTTCAGGCCCTGCACGCCCGCTTCCGTCGCGTTCCTCGCGGCCGTGCGGACTCGGGCGCCCGCCTCTGCCGCGCCCCTCAGGAGGGCCCTGCGGTCGGCCTCAGCGAGGGCCTCCGGCGTGTCGAGGAGTGATTCGTCGAGCATGGCGGGGTCTCCGATCGCGGGGTCGGGGGTGGGGCGCGGGGTGGAAGCTGGAGGCGGGTTCGGTGGGCGGGTGCGGCTGTGTGGGTGGCTGGGGTAGGGGCGTTTCGCTTGCCCGCGCTGGCGGGGTGCCGCTGCGCCCACCCGTGCCGCCCCTAGCGGCACGACTGCCCGCAGCTAAGTGGGGGGAGTGGGACGGCTGTGGGTGGATGGGAGTGCGGACGGCCCTCCCGACGCCCCTGTGTCGAGCAACCCTTTCCAGTGACCCCCTCCGAAGTCGGCCCCTGCCCCCTCACTCCGGCTTGCGAGCCTCGTCCACCAAGAGGACCGGGATGCCGTCGCGGACAGGGTAGGCCAGGCCGCAGTCGGGGCTCGTGCAGACGAGGTCGGTGTCCTGCTCGGTCAGGGGGGCGTGGCAGGAGGGGCAGGCGAGGATGTCCAGGAGGCCGGGTTCGACGAGGGGCATGAGGGGGTCCTTCACAGGTCAGGCGGCATGGGTGGTCCAGAGGCCAGCCTAGGGCCTGTCGTCGCCTTCTCGTCGGGGGACCGGAACGCGTCCCGGGCCCCTCCGGGCGGCCAGGACTCCCGGCGGCTCAGGACTCCGGGGAGCGCAGGACGCGGAGGTGGCCCCGGCGGGCGACCTCCATGGGGTCGGCGGCGCGGCCGGAGCCGGTGCCGGCGGCGCGCTCCTGGGGGCGGGCGGCTTCGCGGACGGCGTTGGCGAGGGCTTCGAGGTCGTCACCGCTGGGCCGGGCCGGCGCTGAGGCGTCGAGGAGGCGGACGACCTCCCAGCCGCGCGGCGCGGTGAGGCGCTCGGAGTGCTCGGCGCACAGGTCGTAGCAGTGGGGTTCCGCGTAGGTCGCGAGGGGTCCGAGGACGGCCGTCGAGTCGGCGTAGACGTACGTCAGCGTCGCGACGGCGGGTCGGCCGCAGGCGGTGCGCGAACAGCGACGTACAGGGCTCACGACGTTGGACGGTACCGCACTCTTGAGCGGGCCGCGACGACTCTCCACCAGGTCACTCCACCGTGTCGTGCTGTGAAACCGCGCACATGCTTCCCCTGTCATACCCCGCTGACCTGCGTGAACACCAGTTTTCGGCCGGGAGTCGAGGAACGGAACCGGTCACGGGTCGGTGCAAACGCCATCAATTGCCATGAGATCGGCGGTCTCGGAGAGATGCCGAATCGAGCCCAACCTTGGCTGGAATGGTCATCCTGCGACATGGGGGTGAGCGCGGTACCGCGGCCTGGGCGGGGACTACGCTTCAGTAGTGATGGAGAGCCCCGTACCGCCCCGTACCGCAGGCCCCGGGCCCCGCCGCCGCGACCGCCACGGGCGGGGCATGCGCGGCCCGATCGCGCCGCCCCAGGTGCCGCTCGCCGCGAGCCGCGCCGACCAGTTCGCCGATCTCGTGCAGGACTCGGTGGAGCGTCTGGAGCGGCGCTGGCCACAGCTCGCGGACGTCGACTTCATGGTCCTGGAAGTACCGCAGCTGGACGGCCCCGGCGGTCCGTGGAACGACGAGGCGGTGCCGCTCGGCGGGATCGCCCCGGCGGCGGGGGCTCGCCCCGCGCGGGTCGTCGTCTACCGGCGGCCGGTGGAGATCCGGACGAAGGGGCGCGACGAACGCGCCGCCCTCGTCCACGAGATCGTCGTCGAGCAGGTCGCCGAGTTGCTGGGCCTCACGCCGGAGACGGTCGACCCGCGCTACGGCGAGGACTGACCTCAGCGCGCGTCGAGCGCTTCGAGGACGCCCGGGACGGGGCCGTCGACCTGGTCGCCGAGGATCGTGTCGATGACGTCGACGGTCTGCTCCCAGCCGGTGACGGCGATGCTGGGGACGCCCATCGCGCGGACGGGGTAGTCGTTGCCGCCCTCGTCGAGGCGGTCGCCGACGAACAGGACGTCCTCCTTGGGGAGTTCGAGGAACTCCAGGAGGCGCTGCATGCCGTACGCCTTGTCGATGCCCTTCTTCGTGACGTCGATGGACGTCGAGCCGCCGCTGCGGACCTCGAGGCCGGGCAGGCGGGCGGAGGCGTACTCCCACAGGGCGCGGCGGCGGGAGCCGTCCGGGTCCCAGGCGGCCTTCTCCTGGTGGGGGGCCTGCTGGCCGAGCGCGGAGAAGGTGACCTGGCTGCCGCGGTCCTCGATGATGTCGCCCCAGGTGTGCTCCGCCCACAGGCCGAGGGACTTGGCGCCTTCGGTGAGGACGTCGATGATCTGGGCCTTCTCGTCCTCGGCGAGGTTCTCGCAGTAGACGTCCCGCCAGGCGCCGTCCTCCCAGCGGAGGTAGCGCGTGCCGCAGGTCGGCATGAGGTGCAGGCGGGCGGCGAGTTCAGGGGTGAGCGGGAGTTCCTCCAGCACCTGGGCCTGGAACTGCTCGTACCGGCCGCCGGAGATGATGCAGACGGGTTTCTCGGCGAGCAGGCGCAGCAGGCGCTCCGTCATGCGCGGGGCGATCTTCGATTTGGAGAGGGCGAGCGTGTCGTCCAGGTCGAACACGACGATGCGAGCCGACGGTGCCAATGCGAGGTCCTTTTCCTTGTGCTGCCTGCGGGGCCGCGCTGTCTGCGGGGACCGAGTGCGATTCTGCCGACTTTCGCCGCGCTTTTTACCCGGAATCCGTATCCTCCGTAAATCGGAAGATGGCGTCAAGGCGGGCCCACACGCGTCCCCGGGGCGTTGTCAGTTGAGGATCGAGAGGTCCTGCGTGCTGTCCGGGACGGCCACCGTGCCCCGGTCGTCGGGGAGGGTCTGGGTGGTGAATCCCGGGGCGTCCTCGTCGGTGGAGACGAGGGTGCGGGAGGCGTAGACGGGCCCTCCGGAGAGGGTCTCGACGGTCAGCGCGTACGTGCCCTTGAGGCCGGCCGGGACCGGCAGGGCGACGTCCTGGGTGGTGCCCGCCTTGATCGTGTACGTCTTGGAGGCGGCCGTGCCTGCCTCGCTGCCCGCCGACGCGGTGACCTTGACCTGGGCGGCGGCCTGGGGGGCGGTGATCGACAGCGTCGTCCCCTTGGCGGTGTTGCCGAGGACGGTGGCGCGGGCGCCGACGGGGGCGGTGGCCGGGATGAACGACGTCTCCTGGTCGTTGCCCTTGCCGCGCGTGATGCGGACGGCCGCGACGAACGGGGTGGAGACGTCCCCCGGGGACAGGACCAGCGAACCGGCCTCCCCGCGCGTGACGTCGCCGAGGTCGGCGGAGGTGGTGCTGCCGGCCTTGATGTGGAGCGTCTCGTGCCCGGCGGGCGTGATGAGGCCGTTGGCTCCGGCGAGCTGGACCTTCAGGTCGGCGTCGGAGTCGTCCGGGGTGAAGGCGACGAGCCGGACGGCCGTGGCGTCCTTGGGGATGCCGGGGATGATCAGCGTGTTCGCCGGGTCGGCGGAGGCGGTGAGCCAGTCGCCGCCGAGTTTGTCGTCGAGGGCCTGGACGGCGGCGCCCACGCGCCCGCTGCGGACGTTCACGTGGAGGGTGACGTCGTCGAGCTTCTCGGTCGTGAGCGTCGACAGGAGGATCGGCTCGCTGGCGTGCGCGGGGACGGTGATGCCGTCGCCCACGGACGATTCGAGGGTGCCCTCGGGGCCGTACAGCTCGACGTCGACGACGGCCGCCGAGTCGTCCGGGTTGGTGAGGTGGAGGTAGTCGGTGCGGTCGGCGGCGGTGCTGGTGCCGGGGAACCAGAACTCGGTGTCCGGGGCGCCGCAGGTGACGCCGAGGAGGCCGCGGCCGGTGCCGGCGGCGACACCGGTGGTGGCCTGGACGGTCCAGCCCGGCGCGTGGTTGCCCTCGGCGGTGCCGACCAGGGCGGGCGCGCTGCCGCCGCTGACCTCGCCGGTGACGGGCTTGCCGGGGGCTCCGGGGGTGAGCGGCGTCTTCCCCGGCGCTTTCGGCTTGCCCTTCTGCGGGGCGCCCGCGGCGTCCGTGGCCTCCGTGACGCCCGTGAGCGTCGCCTTGCCGTCGCCGCCGGTGCCGTCGGTGACCGGCGTGAAGGACGTGTACTGGGTGTCGGCGAGGTCGGAGGTGCTGGGCGCCGGGCAGACCAGGGAGGTGCGCTCGACGGGCAGCCGGGAGGCGGTCTTGGCCGCGCCGGTGCCGGCCTGTGCCGGTTCCTGGACGACGGCGAAGGCGGTGACGGCGGCGAGCGCGGCCGTCCCGGCGATCAGGGACACGGTGGTGCGTTTCACTGCTGGCTCCCGTCGGGGCGCTGGTACGGCTGCTGCGCCTGGTCGTAGCCCTGCTGGTAGGAAGGGTCGTACGGCTGGCCGCCGTAGCCCTGGTCGTACGGCTGCTGCTGTTGCTGCTGCTGGCCGTCGTAGCCGTAGGGGTCGTACTGGCCCGCCTGGTACGGGTCGTACTGGGCGCCGCCCTGGTCGTAGCCCTGGGCGGGGTACTGGTACTGCTCGGCGCCCGCGTACTCGGGGGCGTCCCAGGCGCCGTAGGGCTGCTGCTGGGGGACGGCCGCCGGGGGTGCCTCGGGCTGCGGGCCGTCCGCCTCCGGGGTCTCCTCGGCCTCCGCGCGGTCGCGCAGCCGGCGGGCCCGGCGGCCCTCGCCGGTTGCCTGGGCGGGGATCGGCTGCTCCTCAGGGAGGTCGTCGTCGACGTCGCGGCGGCGGCCCGGGAGGGCGAGGACGACGAGGACGAGCGCGAGGGCGCCCTGGGTCCATGTCCACAGGGTGTGGGTGAACGGGTCCTCGTAGGTGACGTCCAGTTTGCCGCCGGTGGAGGGGAGTTCGAAGCCCTGGGCCCAGCCGTCGACGGTGACGCTCTTGAGGGGTTTGCCGTCGAGGGTGGCGCTCCAGCCGTCGGCGACGGCGTCGGCGAGGCGCAGGACGCGGCCGTCGGGGCCGTCCTCGACGGTGGTGTGGATGTCGACGGGGCCCGCCGCGACCGCGACGGGTGTGCCGGAGCCGTCCTGGGCGACGATCGCCGCGCGGGACACCTCGCGGTTGACGCGCCACAGGGCGCTGCCGTTCTGCTGGCTGAGGCGGCTGAGTCCGGGCGTGGCGTCCAGGACGCGGGCGACCTCGCGCGGGGCGCCCTTGTGGACGAGGACGTAGCGCACGGCGAACTTGCCGAGTTCGGCCGTCTGGTCGGCGCCGGAGCCGGCGACGAGGTTGGCGACGACCTTGTCGAGCTGCTTGTTCTCGCCGTCGGCGGCGGCGGTCTCGGCGTCGCCCATGCGGGTGCCGGAGCCGCGGACCAGCATGTAGGAGACGTGGGCCGTGGAGTCGCTGTCGAGGACCAGGGTGCGGGCCTGGTCGCGGGTGCCTGCCTCCTCGGCGACGAAGGCGGGCACCTGGACGGGGTCGCGGCGCTCCAGCGGGCCGTCGGCGCCGCGGATCATCCAGCCGGCCGCGATGAGCAGGGGGCCCGCGGCGGCGGCGAAGGCGATGAGGGCGGCGACGGGCTGGCGCCAGCCGAAGCTCTGCTCGGCGACGCGGGAGCGGGCGCCGTCGGCGCCGAGCATCGCGGCGCACAGCAGGGCGAGGCCGTAGACGAGGGTGGCGGGGCCCGCCCAGGTGTCGGCGTTGGACAGGACGGCGAGGACGAGGCCGACGAGGGCGACCGCCCAGGCCGCCCACACGGCGGTGTGCCGTTCGGAGCGCAGGAGGGCGGCGAGCGCGGCGAGGACGACGCCGATGAGCATCAGCCCGCTGACCGTGCCGGGGCCTCCGGGGCTCGCGCCGAGGAGGTCGAGGGGGCCCGCGGCGGAGGCGCCGAAGTCGAGGCCCGCCTGCTGGAAGAAGCCGGCCGGCAGGAGGGACAGTGACCAGGGGGCCAGGATCAGCAGGGGGGTGCCGAGCTGGGCGAGGAAGCGCAGGCCGTAGGCGAGGGGGTCGGTGCGGCGCAGGGCGAGGACGGCGAGGCCGAGGATCAGGGCGATGGGCCACACGATCGGCGTGAACGCGGTGGTGATCGTCAGCAGCAGCGCGTACGCCCAGGTGGCCCGCCAACTGCCGCGCGCGCCCGAGGGGTTCGCGAGGCCGCTCGCGGCGACGGCCGCGCGGGCGATCAGCGGGAGCAGGACGGCGAGGACCGCGGTGCCGATCCTGCCGCCCGCGAGGGCGCCGGTGACGGCGGGCAGGAAGGCGTAGACGACGGCCGCCCACGCGCGCAGGAGGCGTGAGGTGACGAGCGGGCGGGAGGCGAAGTAGGCGGTGAACCCGGCGAGCGGGACCGAGCCGACGAGCAGGACGGTGACGGCGAGGCCGGTCGAGCCGAACAGCAGGGTGGCGAGGGCGGCGACGATCGCGAGGTAGGGCGGCGCCGCGGGGGTGCCGCCGGCGCCGACGGGGTGCCACGCGTCGGTGTAGCGGTTCCACAGCTCGGAGGCGTCGGCCGGGGCGGGCAGCAGGGCGCCGCCGGCGAGGGCGCCGGGGCCGAGCAGGGCGCGGCAGGCGGCGAGGGAGATCAGCAGGAGGGCGAGGAAGAGCACCGGGCCGGGTTTGCGGGCGATGCGCTTGAGGCGGGCGAACTGCTCGATCTCCAGGAAGTCCGCGTCGTCCCCGCCGGGGCCCGACTCGATGCCGCCGCCGTGGCGCCCGGGGGCGGTGTCGGTGTCGGAGGAGTCGAGGAAGCTGCCGGCGGCCTGTTCGACGGTGGCCCGCAGGGTCGCGCCGGGCGGCGGGAGCAGGGCCCGCAGTTCGCCCTTGTCGATGACGGGCTTCCCGCGCGCGCGGCGCCCGGCGATGATCCGCTCGGGCCGCAGCAGGGTGCCGAGCAGGCCCCGGATCTCGTCGACGGCCTGGCCGGGTACCTTGCCGACGAGGTAGGCGAGGGTCCGCAGGACCGTGCCGATCACGATCCGGAACAGCACCCAGGGCAGCGCGGCCGTACGGCTGTTGACGAGGAGGGTGTAGACGGCGCCGGCCTTGTCGACCTTGTGCGGGGAGGCGGCGGTGCGGCCCCCGCAGTCGACGGTCCGGCGCTCGCGGGAGGCCGCCTCCGCGTGCCGGACGACGGCCTCGGGGGCGACCAGGACGCGGTGGCCCAGGGAGGTCGCGCGCCAGCAGAGGTCGACGTCGTCCCGCATGAGGGGCAGACGGCGGTCGAAGCCGCCGAGGTCGTCGAAGACGTCCCTGCGGATCAGCATGCCGGCGGTGGAGACGGCGAGGACCGGGCGGACGTGGTCGTGCTGGCCCTGGTCCTGTTCGCGGCGGTCCAGGCCCGTCCAGCGGCGGCCGGAGGGGGCGATGGTGACGCCGACTTCGAGGAGCTGGCGTTTGTCGTACCAGCCGCGGAGTTTGGGGCCGACGACCGCGACGTCGTCGCGGCCCAGCTCCAGTTCGTTGTCCACGACGCGCAGGAGTTCGGCGAGGGCGTCGGGTTCGGGGGCGCTGTCGTCGTGCAGGAGCCAGAGCCACTGGACCGGTTCGCCGTAGGGCAGTTCCGGCATGTCGTAGGCGTCGTCGCGCCAGGTGCGCGTGACGGGGTCCCAGCCGCTGGGGCGCTTGAGGTAGGGCAGTTCCTCGGGGGTGAGGACCGGCGCGGTGCGGACGGCCTCCTCGACGGCCTGGCCGAAGCCGGTGCGCCGGGCGAGGTGCAGGACGCGGTCCTCGCCGAGGGCCTCGGTGAGCAGGTGGGCGGAGTCGTCCGCGCTGCCGGTGTCGGCGGCCACGACGGACTGGACCGGGCGCTCCTGGCCGAGCACTCCGGCGAGCGCGTCGGGCAGCCAGCGGGCACCGTCGTGGGCGACGAGGACCGCGGTCACCACGTGACGCGGGAACTCTGGCGTGGCAGCGTCGCGGGCTGCCGTATGGCTGTGCACGGACATCGAGGTACGGGCCCCGGTTCGATGGACTGCGGTGAACCCCCGCGCCCGGTGTGGACGGTGGGGTGTCTCGGACGAGCGACCACACTATCGGCTGGGCAAGACCACGGCCCGCCGCCTGTGGATAACCCACCGGCGACGGGCCGTTCGAGATGTTCCGTGCGAGGTCAGACGCCTCTTACGACAGTCATACCGCCGCTTTCTTGAGCCGGCGGCGCTCGCGCTCCGACAGCCCGCCCCAGATGCCGAAGCGTTCGTCGTTGGCGAGGGCGTATTCGAGGCATTCGGAGCGGACTTCGCAGGCGAGGCAGACCTTCTTGGCCTCGCGGGTGGAGCCGCCCTTCTCGGGGAAGAAGGACTCGGGATCGGTCTGGGCGCACAGCGCGCGCTCCTGCCAGCCGAGTTCCTCGTCCGCGTCGTCGACCAGCAGTTGCTGCACCAGCTCGGTCATGTGCGCCCCTCGTCTGTCTTTCGCGTCCCCGTGCCGGGGCCGTCAACCGTCAAGTGGTGGTGGCCAAACGACACGAGTGAAATTACAAGTGTGCTGCTCCGGGCGAGTCAAGCCGAGATCTGCTATTGGGCCCCTTATTCACTCTGCGGAACCAAGGCGGCGCGGAAAGTGTTCAAATCGCCATAAACCTTGACATGCAGACGAGGCCTGACGGCCTGTACGGGAAAGGACGCCACCAACTGCGTTCTCGTTCCGACACGCGGGTCACGCGCCCGGTTGTGCGCCATGTGTCCCGGTGAGCGCATGAACAAACCTTTCGTCTCCCAGACATACCGGATGGGGTGAATCGCGTCCCACCCTCCGGGTGCCGAGTTGACAGTGCGGGTGTGAACCGATGTCCTAGTGGGCATGCTCGCGAACTTGGCCACCACCTCGACCCGCACCGCCGGGTCCCTCGGTGCTGCCCACGCTCGCCGTGGCTGTTGTTGCTGTCCCAGCTGTTGAGCCCCACCGCGCTCCGGCTGCGCGGCTGAGTCCACTCGCGACCCGGCCGCCTGTTCACCCGCCCGCACCAGGGCACCTCTGTCGCCCGTGACCCGGGCGGACGGTACGCGACACCCAGCCCCCCGCACCGCGACTCCCGCCGAGGAAACCACCGCATCCCATGAACAGCGACAACGACCTCCAGATCGCCGGCGACATCCTCGAAGTACTCCACCTGCTCCAGCCCCCGCGCGAACACCCCTCCACCGTCGCCGAGTTCGTGGGCCTCGCCCGGGACATCGCCGCCGACCGCTCCCAGTGGGAGCACCTCGTGCGCTACGACGCCACCAGCCGCTGGTACCACCGGCTGCGCACGGGCCCCGGCTACGAGGTCTGGCTGCTGTCCTGGCTGCCCGGGCAGGGCACCGGACTCCACGACCACGGCCCGTCCTCGGGTGTGATGACCGTCCTCGACGGGACACTCACCGAGCGCACCGAGCGGGGGGTGCGGAAGCTCTCCGGGGGCGCGCAGCGGGTGTTCGCGCCGGGGTACGCGCACGACGTGGTGAACGACACCTGGGAGCCCGCGGTCAGCCTGCACGTCTATTACCCCGGTCTCACCGAGATGCCGATGCACACGGCCGCGCGGGCGTGCGCCGGGCGCGAGGAAGCCGGCGCGGCGAGCGCCTGAGCCTCGTCCGGGCCGGGAGGCCGCCTGATTGTCAGAGCCGCCTGCGAGACTGACTCCCATGCGCATAGTGGTTCTGGCAGGCGGCATCGGCGGTGCACGCTTCCTGCGCGGTCTGAAGAAGGCCGTGCCGGACGCGGACATCACCGTGATCGGCAACACCGGCGACGACATCCACCTCTTCGGGCTGAAGGTCTGTCCCGACCTCGACACGGTGATGTACACGCTCGGCGGGGGCATCGACGAGGAGCAGGGCTGGGGGCGGTCCGACGAGTCGTTCCGCGTCAAGGAGGAGCTCGCCGCGTACGGCGTCGGGCCCGAGTGGTTCGGGCTCGGGGACCGGGACTTCGCGACGCACATCGTGCGGACGCAGATGCTGGGCGCCGGGTATCCGCTCAGCGCGGTCACCGAGGCGCTGTGCGACCGGTGGCGGCCGGGCGTGCGGCTGCTGCCGATGTCCGACGACCGGATCGAGACCCACGTCGCCGTCGAGATCGACGGCGAGCGCAAGGCGATCCACTTCCAGGAGTACTGGGTCAAGATGCGGGCGTCCGTGCCCGCGCTGGCCGTCGTCCCCGTCGGCGCCGAGCAGGCCAAGCCCGCACCGGGCGTCCTGGAGGCGATCGCCTCGGCGGACGTCATCCTCTTCCCGCCGTCCAACCCCGTCGTCTCCGTCGGGACGATCCTCTCCGTGCCCGGGATCCGGGAGGCCGTCGCCGACGCGGGGGTGCCCGTCGTCGGGCTCTCCCCCATCGTCGGGGACGCGCCCGTGCGCGGGATGGCCGACAAGGTGCTGGCCGCCGTCGGCGTCGAGTCCAGTGCGGCGGCCGTCGCCGAGCACTACGGGTCGGGGCTGCTCGACGGGTGGCTGGTGGACACGGCGGACGCGGGGGCCGTGGAGCGCGTGGAGGCGGCCGGCGTCCGGTGCCGGGCCGTGCCGCTCATGATGCGTGACGACGACGCGACCGCCGTGATGGCGGGCGAGGCGCTGAAGCTGGCGGAAGAGGTGCGCCGTGGCGAATGAGTACCGGGTGTGGGCCGTCGAGGGGCTGCCCGAGGTGCAGCGCGGGGACGATCTCGCGAAGCTGATCGCCGGGGCTGAGCCGGGGCTCGCCGACGGGGACGTCGTCGTCGTCACCTCGAAGATCGTGTCCAAGGCTGAGGGGAGGGTCGTCGTGGCGGACGACCGGGAGGCCGCCATCGATGCGGAGACCGTGCGGGTCGTCGCGCGGCGGGGGACCCTCAGGATCGTCGAGAACCGGCAGGGGCTCGTGATGGCCGCCGCCGGGGTCGACGCGTCCAACACGCCCGCCGGGACCATTCTGCTGCTGCCCGAGGATCCCGACGCGTCCGCGCGCGGGATCCGGGACGGGCTGCGGGACGCTCTGGGGGTCGACGTCGGGGTCGTCATCAGTGACACCTTCGGGCGGCCCTGGCGGTCCGGGCTCACCGATGTCGCCATCGGGGCGGCCGGGGTGCGGGTGCTCGACGATCTTCGGGGTGGGAGTGACGCTTACGGGAATCCGTTGAGCGCAACCATCGTCGCCACCGCCGATGAGATCGCCGGGGCCGGGGATCTCGTCAAGGGCAAGGCCGCCGGGTTGCCTGTCGCCGTCGTGCGGGGGTTGCCTCATGTCGTCTCCGGGGAACCGTCGGGCGGGGCGCGGGACTTGGTGCGGGATGCTCGGGGCGACATGTTCCGGCTCGGGACGTCCGAGGCTGTGCGGCTTGCTGTGACGCAGCGGCGGACTGTGCGGGCGTTCACCGACGACGTCGTCGATCCTGGGGCCGTGCGGAGGGCTGTCGCCGCTGCCGTCACCGCGCCTGCGCCGCATCACACCACTCCCTGGCGGTTCGTGCTGCTGGAGTCCCCTGAGTCTCGGGAGCGGTTGCTCGACGCCATGCGGGATGCCTGGGTCGCCGATCTTCGGCGGGACGGGAAGTCCGAGGAGTCCATCGCCAAGCGGGTGCGGAGAGGGGATGTGCTGCGGCACGCGCCCTACCTCGTGGTGCCCTGTCTGGTGATGGACGGGGCGCATTCCTACGGTGACGCTCGGCGGGATGCCGCTGAGCGGGAGATGTTCGTCGTCGCCGCCGGGGCTGGGGTGCAGAACTTTCTCGTGGCGCTCGCCGGGGAGCGGTTGGGGTCGGCCTGGGTGTCGTCCACGATGTTCTGCCGGGATGTCGTGCGGGAGGTGTTGGGGCTGCCTGAGGGGTGGGATCCGATGGGGGCCGTGGCTGTGGGGCATGCGGCTGAGGAGCCTCGGGAGCGGGGGGAGCGGGGGGTGGAGGGGTTTGTTGAGGTGAGGTGAGGTGGGGGCCGGCCGGGGCGGGTTTTGATCGGCTCCGGCCCCGGCTTCCGGCTTCCGGCTCGGCTTCGACTTCGGCTTCAGCTCCGGCTCCGGCTTCGACTCCGGCCCCAGCTCCGGCTTCGGCTTCGGCTTCGGCCCCAGCTCCGGCTTCCGGCTTCCGGCTTCAGCCCCGGCTCCGGCTCCAGCCCCGGCTTCAGCTTCGGCTTCGGCTTCGGCTTCGGCTTCGGGATCAGGTTCGCGTTTGGTTTGTCAGGAGGGCTTATGGCAGGGCGGTTTGGTCCTCGGCCTACTCGTACGAGCGTGCGGGGTGGGGAGATTCGGGTGCCTGCTGCTC